>NZ_JBSFXK010000010.1:0-171809 GCF_053595355.1 Streptomyces sp. NPDC002513
GACCGCCGTGCGGATCGAGGGCGTCATCCACGACTTCGTGATGCTCAACGCGCTGCGCGAGACGCACGGCGCCGAGGCCGCCATCACGATGGCCGTCCGCACCCTGCACAAGGCGCTGCACACCGCCTGATCTCTTCAGGGCCGCTTCCCTGCCTCCCCGCTGGTGAGCGACCTGAAGGAATCGACGAACCCCGTGGCGGCGGGCGACCCCGCCGTCGAGGTCACCGTCGCCGAGGGGGCCGTTCCCTCGGTCTGCGGACCAGGCTGACGGTTCGTCACCATGGGCCGCGCGGACGGGTGTTCCCTTGCCTCGTCCGCGCGGCCGACACACGTCTCAAGGGCGCCGAGCGGTCAGCCCGTTCGGCGCCCCTGGCACCGAATGCGGGAACCGGACGGCGGACGGTCCGGTGTGTTCGACGGTCGGCGAGCGGCTCGTACCACGATCGGGGACCGGCCCGCACCCCACGGTCGCAGACCGGCCCGCACCGCCGGCGGGCCCGCTCCACAGCCGACGGCGGCCCGCACCGGGGCCGGACGTCGGTCGCACATCCGTTCAGGAGATGACGCTGTGAATTCCTTCTCACCCGGTTTCCGCGGGCGAGACCGTGCCCTGGCCGACCGGCTGCCCCCCGGGCAGTACCCGACCGAGTCGTTCCCCGTGCTGTCCGCCGGCCCCACCCCGCGTGTCCCCACCGAGACGTGGAACTTCACCGTGACCACCGAGGCCGGCGACACGCACCGCTGGACCTGGGACGAGATGCTGGCCCTGCCCCAGCAGGAGACCGTCCAGGACATCCACTGCGTGACGCGCTGGTCGAAGTTCGACACCCACTGGCGCGGGGTGCCCCTCGACGCCTTCTTCGAGGACGTCGACACGGCCGCGGACTACGTCGTCGTCAACAGCTACGGCGGTTACACCACCAACCTTCCGCTGGAGGACCTGCTCGACGGCAAGGCGTGGATCGTCCACACCTACGACGGCTTCCCCCTGTCACCCGAACACGGTGGTCCCGCCCGGCTGCTCGTCCCGCACCTGTACCTGTGGAAGTCGGCCAAGTGGGTGCGCGGACTCACCCTCACGCCGGAGGACGAGCCGGGCTTCTGGGAGTCCGTCGGGTACCACAACTACGGCGACCCGTGGCGCGAGCAGCGCAACTGGGGCGACTGACCATGGGTATCGCCTGGCGCCGCGCACGGCTGGTCGAGCGGCACGCCCAGACCGCCACCGCCCGCTCCCTCGTCTTCACCGTGCCCGGCTGGCCGGGACATCTGCCCGGCCAGCACGTCGACGTACGGCTCACCGCCGACGACGGCTACCAGGCCGTGCGCAGCTACTCCCTGGCCGCACCGGTCAACGGTGACCGGATCGAGCTGGGCGTCCAGTCCGTGCCGGACGGAGAGGTCTCGCCGTATCTGGCCGACGGCCTGCCGCTCGGCGCGGACGTGGAGGTGCGCGGGCCCCTCGGCAACTGGTTCGTGTGGCGGCCCGCGCAGACCGAACCGGTGCTCCTGGTCGCCGGAGGCTCCGGTGTGGTGCCCCTGGCCGCGATGGTCCGCGCCCATCGCGAGGCGCGGCACGCCGGCCCCTTCCGTCTGCTGTACTCCGTACGCACGCCCGACGACGTCTGGTACGGCGACCACCTCACCGACGGGCACCCCGGCCTGGACGTCCACGTCGTGTACACCCGCAAGGCCCCGCCGGACGCGTCGCGCGCGCCCGGCCGCGTCACCGCGGCCGACCTCGACGCCGCGACGGGCGGGCTCCGGCCGACCAGCCCCGTCTACGTCTGCGGACCCACCGCCTTCGTCGAGGTCGTCGCCGATCTGCTGATCGACGGGGGACGGGATCCCGTCACCATCCGCACCGAACGCTTCGGCTGAACCGTCACACCCCACCGCACCGGAGGTCCACCATGGCGGACACGACCGCGCACCTCGACGGCAACTGCCTTGCCGGCCCGCTCTCGGAGATCCTCGCCGTGGAACCCACCACGGCCTGGTGGCGCTGTCCCGAGTGCGCGCGGTCGGGCTCGCTCGCCGAACTCCAGGTCTACGGACCGGAGCCGGGGCTCACCGCGCGCTGCCCCGGGTGCGCGCACATCGCCCTCAGACTGGTCAGGGACGGAGAGGACGTCTGGCTGACCATGGGCGGCGGTACCGGCGCGTTCCGTTTCCGGACCGCGCCGGCGCCGTGACGTGGCGGGGCCGCCTCACACGGTGGCGGTGTCGCGCCGTGACACCGCCAGATAGGTCACGAAGCCGAGGATGGCCACCGTCCAGGACAGGGTGACCGGGCCCAGGCCCCAGCCCAGACCGCCACGGCTGTGACCGAGGGCCATCCAGTCGGCGATCGAGGCGCCGAGGGGGCGGGTGATGACGTACGCGGACCAGAACGCGGGCACCGCGCCCAGCAGGCCCCCGCGGTGCGCCACGGCCGGGACGCAGATCGCGACGGCGTACAGGACGACGGAACCGAGGTAGCCGAGGCCTATGGTGGCGGTCAGGTCGCCGGCCGCCGTGCCGAGGGCGAACGTGGCCAGGACCGCCGCCCAGTAGAACGCCTCGCGGCGGCGGGAGTCGATGCTGTGGATGGACAGGGTCCGCTCGCTCGCGTACCAGATGATGAAGACGGCGGCCAGCGCCACCATGAAGAGAGGCGTCGACAGCGTGTAGGGGACGCCGAGGCCCACGTGCAGGACGTCCGCGGCCATCGTGCCGAACACGCTGACCATGACGATGGCGGTCCAGTAGACCCAGGCCACGTACCGTCGCACGGTGAACTGCGCGACCAGCGACACCAGCAGGGCCAGACCGCCCAGACCGACGGCAGGGATCGGGCCGAGCAGGTGCGCGAGATAGTCGGACGCGGTTTCGCCCATGCCCGTGGTGAGAACCTTGATGATCCAGAAGTACACGGTCACTTCCGGCACCTTGTTCGCCATGCGGCGTAGTGCGGTACGGGAGTGCGGCCGGTCATCAAGGACGTGCTCTGTGGTCATGGCACGCACGATGTCATGACCAACTGCCGCTCTCCCAGGTTTCTTTGCCATTGTTTTGGGGCTTCTGGTGCATGAGTTGCCACAGGGGCGTCCCCACCTGAAAGCGACCTGAACACATCGGGGAAATGGCTGGTCAACGGCGTGCGGGGCGGGTAGAGGGGCCGGGCGCCGGGTGACGGCGCACGCGGCGGGCCGCGTCAGTGGTGGGTGATTCCCGCCGCCAGCGTCCGCGTCCAGGGGGCCGCCACCTCGTCGGCCCCCATCGACACGATCAGGTGGCACAACATACCCATGGCGAAGAAGTCCTGGATCCGCCGCTCGCTGCCGCCGGACACCCCGCGGACGTACTCCACCAGCCGGGCGTACCCCTGCCGGACGGCCTCGCGCACCGCGGGCTCCGAGACGGCCGCCGCCTGCGCGTGCAACTGGATCAGCATCAGGTCGTGGTCGCTGATGAGCTTGGCGTAGGAATCCCCCATGGCCGAGAGCACCGCCTCGGGAGAGCTTCCCCCGGCCTCGGCGGCCGCCCGTTCCAGACTCGCCCGCACCTGTACGAAGCAGTGCTCGACCACGGCGACGAACAGCAGCTCCTTGTTGGGGAAGAGCCGGTAGACGTACGCCTGGGAGATCCCGGCCGCCCTGGCGACCTCGGCCGTGGTGGTGCCGAAGTAGCCTCGCGCGGCGAACGCCCCGATCGCGGTGCGCAGCACCGTCTCGCGGCGTTCCTCGGCGGTGGACAACTGGCGAGGGCGGTCCTTCTGCATGTGAGTACCCAATCGGTCACACTTTGGGGTGTCAAGGTTCCCCGTCTCCGCCTCGGCAGCAGCCTTGGCCGGCGCCGGAGAGACCTCCCGCTGGGGGACTCGTCGGCGCCCAACTACCGTGATCCGCCCCTCCCGTGCGGCGCTCTCACCCCGTGGACCCCCTCTTGACGCGGGCCGGAGCCCGATCGACACTCCAGTAGGGATTTCCTAGTGAACAGGTAGGGAAGCATGGGACGCCTGGAGCCGGTCATCGGCCGTGTGCACCGCACCCGCCGGCGGTCCCTCCTTCTGACCTCCCGCCGTCACATCGACCTGCTGCGTGTCTGCAGCGCGTCCGGTCCCCTGCGCTGAACCGGCGGTGCCGGGCTCGCGACCCGCCCCGTCCCGTGACCGGGGAGCACCGCCCGCCCGTGGGCCGCCACCCACCGCACCCTCGCGCACCCAGACCCCGGGGAGAGACATGTCCGCCCATGCCCTGACCGCCCTCCCGTACGCCTCGCCCGGTCCCGCCTTCCGGGGCAGGATCGGCGGCGACGCCCGCAGCGGCCACTACGCCGTACCGCGCCGCTACCGCCTCCACCTGTCCCCGTCCTGTCCGCACTGTCTGCGGATCGCCATCACCCACAGCCTGCTGGGCCTCGACGAGGTCCTGCCCGTCACCCTGCTGCCCGCGGTGCCCGACGGACCCGGCGGCGAACACTCCGCGCTGCGCCCGCTGTACGAGGCAAGCGCCCATCGCTACCCGGGAGCCGCCGTGGCGCCGGTGCTCAGCGACGACTGGTCGGGCCGGATCGTCAGCACCCACGCCCCCGACATCATGCGCGACCTGGCGCGCCGCTTCGGCGCGGGCCGCCCCGCGCTCTACCCGCAGGGCGCCGACCCGGAGATCGAGGGCGTCCGGCGCCTGTGTGCCCAGGGCATCGACGCGGCCGCCCAGCGCGCCGGACGCGCCGACGCCGAGGGCGAGGACGGCAAGGACAGAGACGCCGCACTCGGCTCGCTGCTGCGCACCCTGCGGTCACTGGAAGGCCGGCTGTCCCGCCAGAAGTATCTGCTGGGCAATCAACTCAGTGCGGCAGACGTGGAGTTGTGGGTCACCCTGGTGCAGCTCGACACCGTGCACCGCTGGCACCTGGACGCCGAGGCCGTGCACCGCGTCGCCGGCCATCCGCACCTGTGGGCCTACGCCCGCCGGCTGGCCGCCGATCCCGCCTTCGGCCCGCACCTCGACCTCGACGGGATCGCCCGCCGGCATCACGCCCACTGCCGCGGTCCGGAGGCCGCGGGCGCGGCCGTGCAGATCCTGGACTGGGCGGCGCACGTTACGGGCGGCGCGGCGGCGACGCCCTGTTGACCGGCGGCCGGCGCTCCCGCGCACGTATCACCTGACGGACGCACGTTGACAGCGCTTCGGGCGCCTGTCTTAACTTACGGCCAGAAAGGTCATGAGCGTCAGCGACAAGCCCTGGCTTGCTGACCGGCAACCCTCGCTCCGCAGTGGGGTGCCCCAGGTGACGACCCGACCGGATGACGTTTCGGTAAGCGCGTGGCCCCACGGGCCGGAAGAGTGACGGTGGCAGTGATGGACGCAGCTTCGAGGACAGCCGCTCAGCGGCCCCGTTGCAGCGTCCTGCTGTGCGCGAACCGCTCCGTCGATCTCCTCCGCGTCAACAGCGCACTCTGTACCACCCCGGGCTCTGCCCGCTGTCACGGCTGACGGCGTTCCCCCTCCCTGACGCGCACCGCCGCCGTGGTGCGCCCATGTTTCCGTCCCGCCCCCGGTCCCGTGCGCCTCCCACGCCCCCTCGCTCCCGACGGCCCGTGCCGCCCGGTCGTGCGGTGGCGCGCGCCGCCCCGGGGCGTCCGACTCCGCTGGAGCCTGCCATGACTGAACCCCTCGGCACTGCCGTGTCCCTCGCCCCGGCACCGCCCGACGACACCGGCGCGGCGCCCCCGACGGCCCAGCGGGTGCTGCCGCTGCGCCGGCCGGGCCGCTGGATCGTCACCGCCGTCGTGCTCGTGCTGGTGGCCCAGTTCGTCCACGGACTGGTGTCCAACCCCTTCTACCAGTGGGACCGCTTCGCCTACTGGTTCCTGCGCCCCACCCTCCTCGACGGACTGCTCGTCACCCTCGAAGTCACCGCGCTCAGCGCGGTACTGGGCCTGCTCGGCGGAATCCTCCTCGCTCTGGCCCGGCTGTCCAGGAGCCCCGTGCTGCGCGCGGTGAGCTGGACCTATGTATGGGCGCTGCGTTCCACACCGCTGATCGTCGTGCTGATCTTCCTCTACAACTTCAGCGCGCTGTACAAGACGCTGAGCATCGGCGTCCCCTTCGGCCCCGCCTTCTTCGCCTTCGACGAGTCACGGCTCGCCACCGACATGACCGTCGCCGTCGTCGGCCTGAGCCTGAACGAGGCGGCCTACGCCGCGGAGGTCGTCCGCGGCGGCATCCTCTCCGTCGACCAGGGCCAGCACGAGGCGGCGGCCGCCCTCGGGCTGCCCAGGAGCTACCAGTTCCGCAGGATAGTCTTCCCACAGGCCCTCCGGTCCCTCATCCCCGCGTACGTCAACCAGCTCATCGGCCTGATCAAGGGCACCTCACTGGTGTTCTACGTCTCGCTGCTGGACCTGTTCGGCTCCGCGCAGACCATGGGCAGCACCTACCCCGGCGACATCGTCCCGCTGCTGCTGGTCGTCACCGTCTGGTACCTGATCCTCACGAGCCTCGTGTCGGTCGTCCAGTTCCACGTCGAGCGGCACTACGCCCGGGGCGCCGCCCGGACCCTGCCGCCCACCCCGTTCCACCAGCTCCGCAACGGTCTTCGCGACCTGCGGGACCGTGCGCGCAGGGAGGCCGCCGTATGACCACCGAGACGTCGCCGACCCGCCCCGCCGCCGTAGAGGTCCACGACGTGCACAAGTCGTTCGGCGCCCACCGGGTGCTGAACGGCATCGAGTTGACCGTACGGCCGGGCGAGGTGACCGTGATCCTCGGCCCGTCCGGCTCCGGCAAGTCGACGCTGCTGCGGGTGATCAACCACCTGGAGCAGCCCGAACGCGGCTATGTCAGCGTGAACGGCGAACCCATCGGCGTACGCAGGCACGGCGACCGCCTCAAGGAACTGAGTGAGCGGGCCATCCTGGCCCAGCGCGGCCGCATCGGGTTCGTCTTCCAGAACTTCCACCTCTTCCCGCATCTGACGGTGCTGGACAACGTGACCGCCGCCCCGGTCGCGACCCGGGCACTGAGCAGACCCGCGGCCGAGGAACTGGCCCGCGACCTGCTCGGGCGGGTCGGACTCGCCGACCGGGCGGGGGCGTATCCCCGGCAGTTGTCGGGCGGCCAGCAGCAGCGCGTGGCCATCGCCCGCGCGCTCGCCCTGCGCCCTGGCGTCATCCTCTTCGACGAACCCACCTCCGCCCTCGACCCCGAACTCGTCGGCGAGGTGCTCGCCGTCATCAAGGACCTGGCCCGCGGCGGCACCACCCTCGTCATCGTCACCCATGAGATCGGCTTCGCCCGCGAGGTCGCCGACCGGGTGGTCTTCATGGACGACGGCCGGATCGTCGAACAGGGGCCGCCCGCCCAGGTTCTCGACCATCCACGGCACGAGCGGACGCGGGACTTCCTGAGCAAGGTGCTCTGACCTCACCCGTCACCCCTCACCCCTCCCGGCCGTCCGCGGCCCGCCCGGTCCGCGTCGCCGCACATCCGTTGCCGCCCCACACCCCTGGCCCCCATCGCTCCCCCCACCCGCACCGCCCTGTCCCGCCCCACCGCTCACCGAACAAGGACCGCCATGCGTACTCTCACTCTCCGCACCCGCCTGGGCCGTGGCCTCACCGCGGGCACCGCCGTCGTCGCCCTCGCCGCCGGGCTCGCCGCCTGCGGGGGCGACAGCACCGCCGCCACCACCACGGACAGCGCGGCCTCCGGCACGGTCGCCGTGGGGCGGCTCTCCAACGGCGCCGCCCGGGGGACCACCCTGAAGGTGTCCGAGGTGAAGTCGATCAGCGCCGAACTGCCCGCGGCCCTGCGCCGCAGAGGCACCCTGGAGATCGGCGTCGGCGCCCTGCCCTCCGGCTTCCCCCCGCTGGCGTACGTCGGCAGCGACCAGAAGACCCTCACCGGGGCCGAACCCGACCTCGGACGCCTGGTGGCCGCGGTCCTCGGCCTCAGACCCGAGGTGAAGAACTCGACGTGGGAGAACCTCTTCGTCGGCATCGACAGCGGCAAGGTCGATGTCGCCTTCTCCAACGTCACCGACACCGAAGAGCGCAAGAAGAAGTACGAGTTCGCCTCCTACCGCAAGGACGACCTCGCCTTCGAGGTGCCCGAGAAGAGCACCTGGAACTTCGCCGGCGACTACGAGAACCTCGCGGGCAAGACCGTCTCCGTCGGCTCCGGCACCAACCAGGAGCGCATCCTCCTGGAGTGGAAGGCGAAGCTGGCCAAGGAGGGCAAGAAGCTCACCGTCAAGTACTTCCAGGACACCAACAGCATCCATCTGGCGCTGGCCGCCGGCAGGATCGACGCGTACTTCGGTCCCAACCCCGCCATCGCCTACCACATCGCCCAGACCGCGCACACACCTCGGGCGACCCGCAACGCGGGCACGTTCTCCGGTGCCGGCGAGACGCTCCAGGGTCTGATCGCCGCGACGGCGAAGAAGGACAGCGGTCTGGCCAAGCCGGTCGCCGACGCCATCAACCACCTGATCGAGAACGGCCAGTACGCCAAGTGGCTGGCCGCCTGGAACCTGTCGAACGAGGCCGTCACCAGGTCGCAGCTCAACCCGCCGGGCCTGCCGCTCGACAACTCCTGACCGCCCGCGCGGCCCCTTCGGCCTCGTCCCGACCCCGTCGCCGTGCCCTCCTCGCGTGAGGGCCCGGCACTCTCGTTACGGACTTCCAGGAAGGCACCCACTCGTGTCCTCACCCTCTCCTTCCCCCCTGCATCTCGCCGTGGCGCTCGACGGCACCGGCTGGCACCCCGCCTCCTGGCGCGAGCCGGAGGCCCGGCCCCGGGACCTGTTCACCGCCGGCTACTGGGCCGGCCTGGTCGCGGAGGCCGAGCGGGGTCTCCTCGACTTCGTGACCTTCGAGGACGGGCTCGGCCCCCAGTCGTCGCACGCTTTCGGCCCGGACGAACGCACCGACCAGGTCCGTGGCCGCCTCGACGCCGTCCTGATCGCCGCCCGGGTCGCCCCGCTGACGCGACACATAGGGCTGGTGCCGACCGTGGTTGTCACCCACACAGAGCCGTTCCACATCTCCAAGGCCATCGCCACCCTCGACTACGTCAGCACCGGTCGTGCGGGCGTCCGGGTCCGGATCAGCGCGCGCCCGGACGAGGCCGCGCACTTCGGCCGCCGCACCCTGCCCCGTATCGACGCCTACGACAGTCCCGGCGCACAGGACCTGGTGACCGATCTCTTCGACGAGGCCGCCGACTACGTCGAGGTCCTGCGCCGGCTCTGGGACAGCTGGGAGGACGACGCGGAGATCCGCGACACGGCCACCGGCCGGTTCATCGACCGCGACAAGCTCCACTACATCCACTTCACGGGCCGGCACTTCAGCGTCAAGGGCCCCTCCATCACTCCGCGCCCGCCCCAGGGCCTGCCCCCGGTGACCGCGCTCGCCCACCAGGGCGTGCCGCTGCGGCTCGTCGCCCGCTCCACCGACCTCGGCTATGTCACCCCGCACGACGCCGGGCAGGCCCGTGCGATCGTCACCGAGGTGCGGACCGAGCAGGCGGCCGCCGGCCGCGCGGACGAGCCGCTGCACCTCTTCGGCGATCTGGTGGTCTTCCTCGACGACGACCCCGCCGAGGCCGCCGCCCGCCGGGAGCGCCTCGACACCGCCGCCCAAGCCCCGTACACCGGCGACGCTCCGATCTTCACCGGCACCCCCGCCCAACTCGCCGACCTGCTCCAGGAGTTGCGGTCAGCCGGGCTGACCGGGTTCCGGCTCCGCCCCGCCGTCGCCGGACACGACCTGCCGCGGATCACCCGCGGTCTCGTCCCCGAACTCCAGCGCCGCGGCGCGTTCCGGACCGCGTACGAGGCCGGCACCCTGCGCGGGCTGCTGGGGCTCGCCCGCCCCGCCAACCGCTACGCGGCCCCCGTCGCCTGAGCCGGAAGGACACCCGACCATGAGCAAGCCGCTCAAGCAGATCCACCTCGCGGCCCACTTCCCCGGCGTCAACAACACCACCGTGTGGAGCGACCCGAAGGCCGGCAGCCACATCGAGTTCAGCTCGTTCGCGCACTTCGCACGGACCGCCGAGCGAGCCAGGTTCGACTTCCTGTTCCTCGCCGAGGGGCTGCGCCTGCGGGAACAGGACGGGCAGATCTACGACCTGGATGTCGTCGGCCGCCCCGACACCTTCACCGTGCTCGCCGCGCTGGCCGCCGTCACCGACCGCCTCGGCCTGACCGGCACCATCAACTCCACCTTCAACGAGCCCTACGAGGTGGCCCGCCAGTTCGCGAGCCTGGACCACCTCTCCGGCGGACGCGCCGCCTGGAACGTCGTCACCTCCTGGGACGCCTTCACCGGAGAGAACTTCCGCCGCGGCGGCTTCCTGCCGCAGGAGGAGCGCTACTCCCGCGCCAAGGAGTTCCTCGCCACGGCGAACGAGCTCTTCGACTCCTGGCGCGGCGACGAGATCGTCGCCGACCCGGCGACCGGAGCCTTCCTGCGCGACGCGAAGGCCGGAGCCTTCGTCCACCACGGCCGGCACTTCGACATCCACGGCCGGTTCAACGTCCCGCGCAGCCCCCAGGGGCGCCCGGTGATCTTCCAGGCCGGGGACTCCGACGAGGGCCGCGAGTTCGCCGCCGCGAGCGCGGACGCCATCTTCAGCCGGTACAGCACCCTGGAGTCCGGCCGGAGCTTCTACGCGGACGTCAAGGGCCGGCTGGCCGCCTACGGCCGCCGCCCCGACCACCTGCTCATCCTGCCCGCCGCGACCTTCGTCCTCGGCGACACCGACGCGGAGGCCGAGGAACTGGCCCACGAGGTGCGCCGGGCGCAGGTCAGCGGGGCCACCGCGATCAAGCACCTGGAGTTCGTCTGGAACCGCGACCTGTCCGCCTACGACCCTGACGGCCCCCTCCCGGACATCGACCCGCTGCCCGGCGAGAACACCATCGCGCGCGGCCGGGCCCAGGTGCGGATGTACCGCGATCCCCTGGCCACCGCGCGGGAGTGGCGGGAGCTGGCCGCCGCGCACGACTGGTCGATCCGGGACCTGGTCATCCACACCGGCAACCGCCAGGCCTTCGTGGGGTCCCCGGCCACCGTGGCGCGGGACATCGACGCCTTCGTCCAGGCCGACGCGTCCGACGGCTTCATCCTCGTCCCGCACATCACCCCGGGCGGGCTCGACGCCTTCGCGGACACCGTGGTCCCGCTGCTGCAGGAGCGCGGTGTGTACCGCACGGAGTACGAGGGCACGACCCTGCGCGACCACCTGGGCCTGGCCCACCCCGATGCCGGGACGCCGGCCGGGCGGGCGGCGTCGTAGTACCCCGGCGCACCCGGTTCCGCGGACACGACCGCCCCGGCCGGATCGGATCCGGCCGGGGCGGTGGTCACACCGTGCGGGTGCCGCGCGGACGCCGCTTACGCGAGCGAGGACAGCAGCAGGTTCCAGGTCTCCGAGGGGCGCATGACCTCGGTGGCCTTCGCCGGGTCGGGCTGGTAGTAGCCGCCGATGTCGGCCGGCTTGCCCTGGACGGCGAGCAGCTCGTCGACGATCTTCTGCTCGTGGGACGAGAGCGACTCGGCGAGCGGGGCGAACACCTTCGCCAGCTCCGCGTCGTCGGTCTGCCGCGCCAGCTCCTGCGCCCAGTACAGGGACAGGTAGAAGTGGCTGCCACGGTTGTCGATGCCGCCGAGGCGACGGGTCGGGGACTTGTCCTCGTTGAGGAAGGTCGCCGTGGCGCGGTCGAGGGTGTCGGCGAGGACCTGGGCGCGCTGGTTGCCGGTGGTCTTCGCGTACTGCTCGAAGGACGGCACGAGCGCGAAGAACTCGCCGAGCGAGTCCCAGCGCAGGTAGTTCTCCTTGACCAGCTGCTGGACGTGCTTCGGGGCGGAGCCGCCGGCGCCGGTCTCGAACAGTCCGCCGCCCGCCATCAGCGGGACGACCGACAGCATCTTGGCGCTGGTGCCCAGCTCCAGGATCGGGAACAGGTCGGTCAGGTAGTCACGCAGCACGTTGCCGGTGACGGAGATGGTGTTCTCGCCGCGGCGGATGCGCTCCACGGACAGCTTGGTGGCCTCCACGGGGGCCAGGATGCGGATGTCCAGGCCCTCGGTGTCGTGCTCCGGCAGGTACTCCTTGACCTTGGCGATCAGCCGGGCGTCGTGGGCGCGGGTCTCGTCCAGCCAGAACACCGCCGGGTCGCCGGTGGCGCGGGCGCGGGTGACGGCGAGCTTCACCCAGTCCTTGATCGGGGCGTCCTTGGTCTGGCAGGCGCGGAAGATGTCACCGGCGGAGACGGTCTGCTCCAGGACGACGTTGCCGGCCTGGTCGACGAGACGGACGGTACCCGTGGTGGGGATCTCGAAGGTCTTGTCGTGGCTGCCGTACTCCTCGGCCTTCTGCGCCATGAGGCCCACGTTCGGCACCGAGCCCATGGTGGCGGGGTCGTAGGCGCCGTTCGCGCGGCAGTCGTCGATCACCGCCTGGTACACACCGGAGTAGCTGGAGTCCGGCAGCACCGCGAGGGTGTCGTGCTCCTGGCCGTCCGGGCCCCACATGTGGCCGGAGGTGCGGATCATGGCGGGCATGGAGGCGTCGACGATGACGTCGGACGGGACGTGCAGGTTGGTGATGCCCTTGTCGGAGTCGACCATCGCCAGCGCCGGGCCCTCGGCCAGCTCGGCGTCGAAGGACGCCTTGATCTCCTCGCCGTTCGGCAGGCCTTCGAGGCCCTTGAAGATGCCGCCCAGACCGTCGTTCGGGGTCAGGCCGGCCGCGGCGAACGTCTCGCCGTACCGCGCGAACGTCTTCGGGAAGAAGGCGCGCACCGCATGGCCGAAGATGATCGGGTCGGAGACCTTCATCATCGTGGCCTTCAGGTGCACCGAGAACAGGACACCCTCCTCCTTCGCGCGGGCGACCTGAGCGGTCAGGAACTCGCGCAGCGCGGCGACGCGCATCACGGAGGCGTCCACGACCTCGCCCGCGAGGACGGGGACGGACTCGCGCAGGACGGTGGTGGAGCCGTCGTCGCCCTTCAGCTCGATACGCAGCGAACCGGCCTCGGAGATCACCGCGGACTTCTCGGTGGAGCGGAAGTCGTCCACGCCCATGGTCGCCACGTTGGTCTGGGACTCGGAGGTCCAGGCGCCCATGCGGTGCGGGTGGGTCTTGGCGTAGTTCTTCACCGACGCGGGGGCGCGGCGGTCGGAGTTGCCCTCGCGCAGCACCGGGTTCACGGCGGAGCCCTTGATCTTGTCGTAACGGGCGCGGGTCTCCCGCTCCTCGTCGGTCTTCGGCTCGTCCGGGTAGTCCGGCAGCGCGTAGCCCTTGGCCTGCAGCTCGGCCACGGCCGCCCTCAGCTGCGGGACGGACGCCGAGACGTTGGGCAGCTTGATGATGTTGGCCTCGGGGCTCTTGGCCAGCTCGCCCAGCTCAGCGAGGTCGTCGTTGATCCGCTGTTCCTCGTGCAGGTACTCGGGGAAGACCGCGAGGATGCGCCCGGCCAGCGAGATGTCACGCGTCTCCACAGCGACACCCGCCTCCGCGGCGTATGCCCGGACCACCGGCAGGAAGGAATACGTCGCCAGGGCCGGGGCCTCGTCAGTGTGCGTGTAAATGATGGTCGAGTCAGTCACCGGGTGCTCCGCTCCACGTCTGCAACATTGCTCGACATCAAGATATCTCGTGTGCGCACCCCACTCGACAGTGGCCCGCGTCACGGACACCGGTACGCGTGGCCCGGCTCCCGGCGTGACGCGAGGCCCGACGCGGCAGGGCGGGTCGGGGCCGGTCCTCACTCGGCGCGCCGCTGCCGGCCCCGGCCGGTCCGGCGGGAGGCCGGCGGTGATGTGCGGGTCAGGAGGCGTCCGGGCCGCCGTAGTCGGCCACTGCCTCGGCGCTGGCGCGCGGGTGCGGGATGGCCGCCGAGCCCGGGTGCAGCGCCACCGTCCGCGTCGGCGCCGGGATGCGGATGCCCTCGGCCCGGTACCGCTTGTGCAGGCGCTTGATGAACTCGTGCTTGATCCGGTACTGGTCGCTGAACTCGCCGACGCCCAGGATCACCGTGAAGCCGATCCGGGAGTCGCCGAAGGTGTGGAACCGGACCGCCGGTTCGTGGTCCGGGAGAGCACCCGTGATCTCCGTCATCACCTCGGCGACGACCTCCGCGGTGACCTTCTCGACATGCTCCAGGTCACTGTCGTACCCCACCCCCACCTGCACCAGGACGGTCAACTGCTGCTCGGGACGGGTGTAGTTGATCATGTTCGTCCTGGCGAGCTGCCCGTTGGGGATGACGACCAGGTTGTTGGAGAGCTGACGGACGGTGGTCTGCCGCCAGTTGATGTCGACGACATAGCCTTCCTCGCCGCTGCTCAGCCGGATGTAGTCACCGGGCTGAACGGTCTTGGCGGCAAGGATGTGGATGCCCGCGAACAGGTTCGCGAGGGTGTCCTGCAGGGCGAGGGCGACGGCGAGACCACCCACGCCCAGGGCGGTGAGCAGGGGCGCTATGGAGATGCCCAGCGTCTGCAGCATCACCAGGAAGCCCATGGCCAGCACCACGATCCGGGTGATGTTGACGAAGATCGTGGCCGATCCGGCGACCCCGGACCGGGACTGGGTGACCGCCCGCACCAGGCCCGCGATGACGCGGGCGGCCGTCAGCGTCGTCACGAAGATGAGCAGCACGCTCAGGGTCTGGTTGACATGGTGCTGCACCGTCCGCGTGAGCGGCAGCACCGCCGCCGCCGAGGCCGCGCCGCCCGCGACGGCCGCCCAGGGCACCATGGTGCGCAGGGCGGCCACGATGACGTCGTCGCCGCTCCACTTGGTGCGGGTCGCGTGCCGGCCCAGCCAGCGCAGCAGCATCCGCAGCAGGAAGGCCGCCAACAGGCCGGCGGCCAGGGCGATTCCGGCGAGGATCAGGTCGTCGAGAGTGAGCCCGCGGTTCACCGGTCACCTCCCGCGCCGAAGAGAGGGCCCCAGGGCCGGACATGAGGACTTGTCACCTTGCCACCTGCTCGTTTCACGGGATGCGCGATCACTGCCCGGACGGGTTGTCGTCGTCCGGAGCGAGGGTTCATCCTGCCGTACGCCGGTGCCCGACCGTGAAAGGGCCGACCTCGAACGGCCGTTGGCGGTCCCGTGGCGTGTTGTCGGCTCGGCCCGCCGTCACAGGTCCGTGAACGAACCGTGCCGGCCGGCCCCGGCCGCGAAGCGGGCCGCGCCGTCCAGACCCTCCGCCAGCACGGCTCTGCCGTACCGGAGTTCACCCAACAGCGCCGTCCCCTCGTCCAGCCCCTCCTGGTCCAGGACCGAGGCGCGGTCGCCGCGCAGGCACGCCTGCGGGAACCGGGCGATCTCGGCGGCCAGTTCCTCCGCCTCGGCGCGGGCGCGGCCGGCCGGCACGACGCGGTTGGCGAGCCCCATCCCGTACGCCTCCCGGGCCGGCACCGCGCGCCCGGTGAGGATCATGTCCAGCGCACGGCCGGTGCCGATCAGCCGCGGCAGCCGTACCGTGCCGCCGTCGACGAGAGGTACGCCCCAGCGGCGGCAGAAGACCCCGAACACCGCGTCCTCCTCCGCGATCCGCAGATCGCACCAGAGCGCCAGCTCCAGACCGCCGGCCACCGCGTGCCCGGCGACCGCCGCGATCACCGGCTTGGACAGCCGCAGCCGGGTCGGCCCCATCGGGCCGTCGCCGTCCTCGGCCACCCGGTTGCCGCGCTCGGTGCCGACCGCCTTCAGATCGGCACCCGCGCAGAACGTTCCGCCCTCGCCCCACAGCACCGCCACCCGCGCCGACGGGTCCGCGTCGAACGCCCGGAAGGCGTCGGCGAGCGCGGCGGCGGTCGGCCCGTCCACCGCGTTGCGGGCCTCGGGGCGGGAGAGGACGACGGTGGTGACATACCCCTGACGTTCGATCCGGACCGGCATCAGGCTGCCTCTCTCACGGGCGGGGGAGCACTGGCCCCGCAGAGGCTACTCCCCGGTACCGCCGCTGTCCGGCGGCGGACCGCAGCGGATCACCGCCGGGCGCACCGCCCCCGGTCAGATCACCTTCAGCCGCACCAGCGCCCCCAGCGTCAGCGCACCCGGCAGCAGCGGCAGCCACACCGTGATGATCCGGTACGCCAGGACCACCGCCGTCGCCACGGCCACCGGACCGCCCGCCGCGACCAGGGCGACGATCAGTGCCGCCTCCACCGAACCGATCCCGCCCGGGGTGGGCACGGCGGCGACCGCGACCGTCGCCGCCAGATACGCGACCACCATGTGCACGGGCGGCACCGGAAGCGACAGCGCGCGGCCCACCGCGGCCAGCCCGGCCGCCTGGAGCGCGGGGAACGCCAGCGAGCCTCCCCACAGGGCGAGTGCCCGCGCGGGACGGGTGTGCACCGAGCGGGCCTCGCCGAGCGCCGTGCGCAGGAACGAGAACACGGCCGTGCGCAGCCGCCGTACCACCAGCACGACCGTCACCGCCCCCCACACCGCTCCGGCCGCCGCGAACAGCAGCGGACCCGCCGCCCACGCGGGGACGAAGGAGCCGAGGCGGAGCGCGTCGGGGAAGGAGACCAGCAGGACCAGCAGCAGACCGACCCGGGTGATCGCCTCGGCGAGCAGGTACAGCGCCACCGCCGCCGACGAGCGGGCGAGCGGCACCCCGCACACCGTCATGAAGCGCAGATTGACCGCGCTCGCACCGAGCCCGGTGGGCAGCAGATGGTTGGCCGCGCCCGCCGCGAACTGCGTGGCCAGCAGCCGCCGCGGAGGCAGCCGCTGCATCACCGCGCCCTGCCGGGTGAAGGCGGCCGCGACCCAGGTCAGACAGGTCGCACCGGCGGCGGCCACCAGCCACGGCCACTCGGCCGACCTAAGCCGGCCGAAACCCTCCGCGAGCACGGACCAGTGCTCTGCCGCGACCACGAGCACGAGGGCGAGCGGAAGCAGACACAGGACCTGGCGGACCGGAAGACGTCTGGGGAATCCCTGCGGGAGACGTACGGCAGTCACATCGCCAGAGGCTTTCCGCACCGCACCAACGCTGGGTTGCGTGCGCGCAGACGGAGGCTGACGCGCGGGGCAAGGCACGGGGGTGTCCGGGGTGCTCGCACCGCGGGCGTTGACCTCGACAACGCTTGAGGTTCTACCGTCGGTCTCATGAGCATGGAAACCACCGCCTGGCACCAGATGCACAGTGTCATGAACGCACAACAGGAGCGCCGGCCCTTCGCCCGGGCGACGCTGCGGCGCATCGGGGCCTTCGCACGCCCGCACCGACGGCGTATAGCGCAGTTCGTCGTGGTCAGCGTGGTGACCGCGCTGCTCGCCGTCGCGACTCCCGTACTCGCCGGCCGCGTCGTCGACGCGATCGTGTCGCACGGGGACCAGAGCAGGGTCGTGGGGCTGTCGGCGTTGATCGCCCTCATCGCGCTCGCCGAGGCGGGGCTCGGGCTGCTCGGCCGCCGGTTGTCGGCCACGCTGGGGGAGGGCCTCATCCTCGATCTGCGGACGGCCGTGTTCGATCATGTGCAGCGCATGCCGGTCGCGTTCTTCACCCGTACGCGTACGGGAGCGCTCGTCAGTCGTCTCAACAACGACGTCATCGGCGCCCAGCGCGCCTTCAGCAACACCCTGTCGGGCGTCGTCGGCAACATCGTCACGCTGCTGCTCACGCTCGCCGTGATGCTCACGCTGTCCTGGCAGATCACCCTGCTCGCCCTGGCCCTGCTGCCGGTCTTCGTGGTGCCGGCGCGCCGGATGGGCAGCCGGATGGCACGGCTGCAGCGGGAGGCCGCCGACCTCAACGCCGCGATGGGCACCCGGATGACGGAGCGCTTCTCCGCCCCGGGCGCCACCCTCGTCAAGCTCTTCGGACGTCCGGAGGAGGAGTCCGCCGAGTTCGCGGCGCGGGCCCGGCGGGTGCGGGACATCGGGGTGCGCACGGCGATGGCGCAGTCCGCGTTCCTCACCGCCCTGACCCTTGTCTCCGCCCTGGCGCTCGCCCTGGTCTACGGCCTCGGCGGCTGGTTCGCCCTGCGCGGCACCCTGGAGCCGGGCGCCGTGGTCTCGCTGGCCCTGCTGCTCACCCGGCTGTACGCACCGCTCACCTCCCTCGCGGGGGCCCGGGTGGAGGTGATGAGCGCCCTCGTGAGCTTCGAGCGCGTCTTCGAGGTGCTCGACCTCAAGCCGCTGATCGAGGAGAAGCCCGGGGCGCGCACCGTCCCCGAGGGGCCGGTGTCGGTGGAGTTCGACGACGTCCGCTTCGGCTACCCGGCCGCCGACCGGGTCTCCCTCGCCTCGCTGGAGGAGGTGGCGAACCTGGACAGCCGCGGCGGGGCCGAGGTCCTGCACGGCGTCTCCTTCCGCGCCGAGCCCGGCCGGACGGTCGCCCTCGTGGGCTCCTCGGGCGCCGGCAAGTCCACCGTCGCCGCTCTGCTGCCGCGGCTGTACGACGTCGACGCGGGCGCCGTGCGCGTCGGGGGGATCGACGTCCGGGAGCTGAGCGCGGCCTCCCTGCGCGAGACGCTGGGCATGGTCACGCAGGACGGCCACCTGTTCCACGACACGGTACGGGCCAACCTGCTGCTGGCCCGCGTGGACGCGACCGAGGACGACCTGTGGGAGGTCCTGCGCCGGGCCCGGCTCGACGACCTCGTACGGTCCCTGCCCGACGGCCTCGACACCGTCGTCGGCGAGCGCGGCTACCGGCTGTCCGGCGGCGAACGCCAGCGGATGACGATCGCGCGGCTGCTGCTGGCCCGCCAGCGCGTCGTCATCCTCGACGAGGCCACCGCCCATCTCGACAGCACCTCGGAGGCGGCCGTCCAGGAGGCCCTGGCCGAAGCCCTTCAGGGCCGTACCGCCGTCGTCATCGCCCACCGTCTGTCCACCGTGCGGGCCGCCGACGTCATCCTGGTCGTGGAGTCCGGCCGGATCGTGGAGCGGGGCACGCACGAGGAGTTGCTGGCCGTGGGCGGACGGTACGCGGAGCTGTACCGGACGCAGTTCGACACGGCACGGGTGGCGTCGCGGACGGAGCGGACGGGAGAGGCGGCGGAGACGGAGGAAGCCGAAGCGCCGGCCATGGCGGAGGTCGCCCCATTCCCCGAGGGCACCTGATCGCTTCACCTGCGCGCCGGGGCCGGTCGCTCGCTGCCCGTACAGGCCCTCTTGTACGGGCGTTGGCTGCGCCGCGCGCGTAACCCCGGCTGAAGGTCGGACCGTTGTACCCGAGTGCAAGATGTGCCACGAGTACGACAAGGGGGTCGTCGTTCATGGCGATGAGCAGTGCACTCGAACCGTCCGGCAGCCTGAGGGCGTTCGGGGCGGCCTTGAAGGTGTTCCGGGAGCGAGCCCTGTTGACACAGGAGCAGCTCGCCGAGCGGCTCAACTACTCGCTCGCCTTGGTCGCTTCGGTCGAGCAGGGCCGACGGATGCCGACCGCCCAGTTCATCGAGCGGGCGGAGGAGGTGCTGGAGGCGTTCGGAGTGCTGCGTGCCATGGCGCGGCACGTCGGGCGGGAGCGCGGGCTGGCCGTCTGGTTCCGGGAGTGGGCGCAACTGGAGGAGACGGCGGTCACTCTGTGCACGTACGAGTGCCGGGTCGTGCCGGGGCTGCTGCAGACCGAGGCGTACACGCGGGCCGTGATGCTCAACGTCCCGCCTCCGCCGACGGAGGAGCAACTCGAGGA
The DNA here is from genome assembly GCF_053595355.1 of Streptomyces sp. NPDC002513. Taxonomy (NCBI): domain Bacteria; kingdom Bacillati; phylum Actinomycetota; class Actinomycetes; order Kitasatosporales; family Streptomycetaceae; genus Streptomyces; species Streptomyces sp. NPDC002513. The sequence goes on from NZ_JBSFXK010000010.1 coordinate 19,675, forward strand.
GCGGATGGCCGCCCGGCGGGCGCGCCAGGAACTGCTGACGCGCAGGCCGCCGGTCGCGTTCAGCTTCATCGTCGAGGAGTCGGTGCTGCTGCGGCACACAGGAGGTGAGCAGGTCACCCGGGAACTGCTCGGCCGCCTCCTCGCCTGCGCGGAACTGTGGAACGTGGAGCTCCAGATCATGCCGTTGCGGCAGCCGTACCACGCGGGCCCGGACGGACCGATGCAGCTCCTGGAGACCCCGGAGCGCCAGTGGCTGGGGTACGCGGAGGGGCAGAAGACCGGGCAACTGGTCTCCGGCCGGGAACCAGTGAGCGTCATGCAGATGCGCTATGCCAAGATGCGCTCACAGGCCCTGTCCCCGGCGGACTCGGCGGAGTTGTTGCAGCGGATGCGAGGAGCGCTATGAGCACCGGCAGCGAGCTGGACTGGTTCAAGAGCAGCTACAGCGGGTCCGAGGGCGACAGTTGCGTGGAGGTCGCACATGCTCCCGGAGCCGTGCACGTACGCGACTCCAAGGAGAAGGACGGGCCACGGTTCGCGGTCTCCCCTTCCGCGTGGCGTGATTTCCTCAGGTGCGTCGTGGCCTGACCGATCCATGCGACCGTGCACGCGCGTGGCGCGAAGCATCCGGGCAGCGCGACGTGCGGAACTCCACGCCCGGAAGTGATCAACGCTTCAGGCCGACCCCGCCGAACATGGCGACCTCCTCCGGCTCCGCCCCGCCGGTGCCGTCCGGACGCCAGCGCGAGCAGGACACCACGCCCGGCTCGAGCAGTTCCAGACCGTCGAAGAAGCGGGTGACGTCCTCGGGCGTGCGCTGGGTCAGCTTCGGTGTGCCGTGCTCGTTCCAGAACTTCACCGCCTCGTCGACGTCCGGCATCGCCGGGCTGGTGATCGTGTGCGACAGGACGAGGTGGCTGCCGGAGGGAAGCCTGTCGACCAGCCGCCGTACCAGACCGTACGGGTCCTCGTCGTCGCCGATGAAGATGACCACGCCGAGCAGCATCAGCGCCACGGGCTGCGTGAAGTCCAGTGTCTTCGCGGCGTGTTCGAGGATCGCGTCCATGTTGCGCAGGTCCTCGTCGAGGTAGTCGGTGTGGCCCTCGGGTGTGCTGGTGAGCAGCGCGCGGGCATGCGTCAGGACGAGCGGGTCGTTGTCGACATAGACGATCCGCGACTCCGGGGCGATCCGCTGTGCCACCTCGTGCGTGTTGTCCGCGGTCGGCAGCCCGGTGCCGATGTCGAGGAACTGGCGTATCCCCCTGTCGGCGACCAGATGACGTACGGCACGGCCCAGGAAGAGCCGGTCCGCGCGGGCGTACTCGCCGATGTCCGGGTGCAGTTGGCGGATCTGGTCGCCGGCCGCGCGGTCGACCTCGTAGTTGTCCTTGCCGCCGAGCCAGTAGTTCCAGATGCGGGCCGTGTGCGGCTGAGTGGTGTCGATGCGGGCGTGCAGCGTCTGGGCGGCGGGGTCAGCTCCGGCGGACGGGTTCTCGGTCACGGATGGACTCCTGCGAGGGTGAGACGGATACGCGGGCAACGAGCAATCTAGACCGCGGAGTTGACCTTCGCAGACCCTCCCGCTGTTTTCGCCGCCGGTCCAGCCGCGTCAAGCAGGTTGAGGATGCCGCGCCTGTTCGGCTCGCCGGAGGTCGATCGTCGGAACGTCGCGCCGGGTCAGGGCCGCGGGGGTGGGACGATGCCCCGACTCAGCGCCTCCAGAGCCTGGGCCTGCTCTTTGGTCGCCTCGACCGCAGCCAGGGAGCCGTCGGCGAAGTGCAGGTCCACGCGATTCGAGAGCGATGTGTGCCGGACGGCGACGCTCTGGAGCTGTCCCGGCAGGATCTCACCCAGACACCGGGCCTCCTTGAGCGGCGTTCCGGGCGGAATCTTGCCGAACAGGGGCACCTTCTTGGCGGAGACCGTGCACATCAGCAGGATCCTGCGGTCGGTGAAGACCATCAGCACCTGTTCGTTGTCGTAGGTGCTCGGGGTGCGGGGTCCGGTGCGCACAACGATCACGAACTGGCCGGCCATGCTCTGCCATCCGCCGGTGAGACCGGCCCCGCGCACCATGCGTCGGAACCTGCGGATGATGCCGAAGTCGAAGTTCTCGACGGCATCCACGGCCGAGGCGGCAGCTTCGACAGTGTCCTGCACCGCGCCGAGCGTGCCCGTCCACTGCTTGCCGGACCGCAACTCGCGGGGGAGGGTGCGGCGGATCAGATCGCTCAGTTTCACGTTGACGATCCCGAGCAGTCGCTCGTGCGGCTGCAGCCATGGTGCGATCAAGGGCACATGGGAGCCGACGCCGTACAGGTACGGCTCGAAGATGGGCTGTGGCGGGCCGTACTGGCCGGTGCTCATCCGAAGTCCTCCTCGATCCGTGTCTTCGGCACACGGTACGGTGCCTCGTCTTTGCGGCCGTCGAGCTGGCCGGCCACGGCGTCGACGGCGGGGTCCTTGCTCAGCCCGTCCGTGACCGCGCTCATCGGGCCGTCGGCGCCGACCGTCACTCCGATGCCGCCTGCGATGACGCCCTTCGCGGCGCCGTACACCGCCTTGGTGCCGCCGGCGGCCGCGAACTCTCCGAGGTTCTCCATCGACGGGGAGCTGACCAGGTCCTTGATGCTCGTGGTCCTGTTGCCCATGCCGCCGATCTTCCGCACGGCCTTGGCCGCCTTGAGGCCTTCCTTGATCCTATCGAAGGACCTACCGGCCTCCTTGATTTCGCGGACCGCCTTCATCAGCTTGTCCAGCGTCTCGGCGAGGCGGGCCGATACCTTTTCCACCCGTGCGATGAACGCCGTGATCTCGGCATCCGCCACGAGGGCGTCGGCAGCGGTCGCAAGGCCGAGGGTCAGGATGTCGACCGCGACCATCGCGGCGAGTGAGACGATCAGCGCCTCGATCGCCTCCCGGATGATCTCGATGATCATGTTTTCGGCGAGCTGGCAGGCGGCAGCCGCCTGGCTGATGATCTGTGCGATCTCGTCCATGTCCTTGGCGGTGCCGTCGATGGCCTCGACCACCTGGCCCATGTGCCTGCCGAACGCGTCCGACGCGTCGCCTTCCCACTGTCCGGCGAGTGTGCCGCCGCCCTCGCGCAGAGCGTTGCCGACCTCCCGCATCGCCTTCGCCTGGGCCTGCCACTCGTGGGCGGCCGCAGTGAGTCCGGCGAGGTTGCCGGTGACCTCCTCCAGCATGTCCATCAGCCCGGTGGAGTCGAGCGCCGCCTTGACGATGCTGTCCAGACCGGCGTCCAAGCCGTCCGCGACGGGATTCTCGATCTGCGGCAGCGGGATCAACGGCTCGTCGACGAAGTCCCGCGTCCACTTGTACGCGTCGCCGATCTGTTGGAAGGTGCCGCCACTCACTGTCCGCCTCCGAAGGAGGCCTCGATGTGCACGTCCTGGCGCTCGTAGTTCATCGCCGAGTCCTGGAGACCCTCACCGGTGTCGCGAAGGATCTCGAGCAGGTCGGCGAAGTTGCCCTGCTCGGCCTGCACGTGCTCCTGGTACGCCTCGTAAAGGTTCTGCGCGTTCGGCAGCTTGCCGAAATCGTTCGACGAGAGCGGCACTGACGCCACTCTCGGCCGGATCCGCGCGATCTGCTCAGCCTGGGCCTGGATGACCTGGTCGTACGACTTCAGCGCGCCCGGATGGACCCGAAATCCCTGACCCCCCACAGCTTCCCCCTGATCGCGGAATCGGCCCCTCATCGTATGTGCGAGATGATCACTGAACTTGCGATTTGAGGCTTTCTTTACGCTTTGTGTTCTTGGCTTTGGGGGGGGCGGACTGCTGCGGTACGCGGGGCGGGTGGCCGGCCCTGAGGCCTCCTGCGTCACGGGAAGCGATATCAGCGTCGACGGCGGCTGGAATGCCTGACCGGGTCTCGCGCGATCGATCGACGGAAAAGTATGGCGCACATGCGGGGTACCTTCTCCACGGGATGCACGGCGGCAGCGGGGCCGGGTGCTGGAGGGGGTCTCATGATGCGTGACGTGGCCGAAGCCGAACGCCGTGAGGATGCGATGCTCGCACGCGCCGCCCAGGCGGGTGAGGCCGCCGCGCTGGGCCTGCTGCTGGAGCGGCATCGGGCAGGCATGCGTGCCGTGGCGCTGAGCATGTTGGGGCCGGGTGTCGATGCCGACGATGTGATGCAGGACGCGGCGTTGACCGCGCTGCGGCGGATCGGCGATGTCCGTGCCCCTGAGGCCGTGGGGGCGTGGCTGCGGATGATCGTGCGCAACGCCAGTCGGTCCCTGCTGCGGGACTCCGTTCACACCCGGCCGGTGGACGACCTGGCGCTGCCCGCCCTGGACGGCGGCCCGGAGCAGTGGCTCGAGCGGAACGCGTTGCGGGATTGGATCTGGGAAGCCCTGGAGGAGCTCTCCCCGGTGCTGCGCATGCCTTTGGCGCTGCGTCACTTCACCACCGGAGTCACCACTTACGAGCAGATAGCGAACGTCTGCGGGGTCCCGGTCGGTACGGTCCGCAGTCGGCTCAGCCAGGGGCGGGCCAAGCTCGCGACTGCCCTCGCTGCGACGGCGGATGCTTCGCACGGAGATGTCGAGCGGCGCGTCCGCGCCAGCCGGATCGAGGCCCGCGAGACGCTTGACGCCGCCGAAAGCGGAAACTTCGGCAAGCTGCTCACGGAGCGCTGGGCGCCCGGACTCGCCCTCATGAGGGGGAGGGACCGGGTCGGGGGCCGGGATCTTCTCGTCCGCTCGATGGACAACGACATCGAAGACGGCGTGCGACAGCACCTCGTCCAGGCGGTTGCCGGGCGGTCGTTGACCATCTGGGAGATGGACATCCTCAGTCCCGCGGACAACCCTGAGCACTGCCCGCCCTCCGTGGCCTGGATCATGACCCTGGACCACGCCGGGCGGGTGCTCCATCTACGACTCCTGCACCCCAGGCCGGTGCAGGCCCTCGAATCCCTCCCCGTCCTCTGACGGACGCCACATGAAGTGGCGCCTTGCCGCCGGGGTGTGGCCGTGTTCCTTTCCTCTGTCGGGCGCGGTCTCTTACCGCGCGCCGGCCGGTGTGACGAGGAGGCCGCCGACGAGGGTGTGGATGGGGTTGAGGTCGCGCAGGGTGTCGCTGGGGCAGTGGGCGGGGTCCTGGTCCCAGACGGTGAGGTCGGCGAGGCGGCCGGGAGTGAGGGTGCCGCGCAGATGTTCCTCGCCGAGCAGCCGGGCGGCTCGGGTGGTGTGCAGGGTGAGGGCTTCGTCGTACGTGATGGCGTTCTCGGGGCCCTGAACACCGATGACGGTCTGCCGGGTGGTCATGCCCCAGACGGAGCGCATGGCGCCGAACTGGCCGACGGGGAAGTCGGATCCGGCGGTGACCAGGGCGCCCTGGTCGAGCCAGCCTCGGGCGGGGAAGAGCGCGGCGACGCGTTCCGGGCCCCAGAAGCCCAGTTCCACCTCGGCGGTGTCGTGCTGCAACGGCTGCTGGATGGTGACGGGGACGCCCAGGGCGACGGCGCGTGCGCGCTGTTCCGGGCCGGCCAGGCCGCCGTGCTCCATCACCAGCGTGCCCTCCGGCAGGCCGGGGTTGCGCTCGAGGACGCGTTCGTAGACGTCCAGGAGGACGCGGACCGCGCGGTCGCCGTAGGCGTGGGTGCCGACCCGCCAGCCGCGCCGGACAGCGGCCTCGACGGCCTCGACCAGCGCGTCGGGTTCCCAGGTCAGCGTGCCGGAGAAGGTGTGGTCGCAGACGTAGGGCTCTTCGGTGGCCCCGGCCTCCAGCCCGCCGTCGAGGACGAACTTCACTCCCCACACCCGCAGCCATGGGTCGGAGCTGTAGCGCCAGTCCTCCATGGCGTCGAGCAGGTCCTCCACCTGAGCCGCGCTGGTCAGGCCGATCGCCGAGATGAGGGCCCGCACCCGGGTATGCAGCGTCCCCGCCTCGCGGGCGGCGAGGAGCGTCGCGTAGTCGTCGGGGGAGACAGCGCAGTCGCGCACGGTGCCGATGCCCGTGGCGGCGTACTGGCCGCTGGCCAGACGCAGCCCGTCGATGAGCCGCGACCGGTCCGGTGCCGGGACCAACTGCTCCACCAGGCCCATGGCGTTGTCGATCAGTCGGCCGTCGAGCCTGCCGTCGGCGTCGCGGCCGATGACACCGCCCGGCGGCACGGGGGTGTCCTCGGTGATCCCCGCCAGGCGCAGCGCGTAGCTGTTGACGACGTCGTTGTGGGCGCCGCGCTTGACCAGGATCGGGTGACGGTCGGTGGCCCGGTCGAGTTCAGCCACGGTGGGCATGCGCCGTTCCGCCAGGTTGAGTTCCTGCCAGTTGGTGGTGGTGCGAATCCACTGACCCTCGGGGGTGGTCCGGGCCCGTTGCCGGATCAGGTCCAGGAACTCGGGGATGGTGCGGGCCTGGTGGACGGGAACGTCGTGCGCGCCGCGCGCGGCGTAGATCAGGTGGGTGTGGGTGTCGTCGAACGCGGGCAGCACCGTGGCACCGGGCAGGTCGTGGACCGTGGTGCGTGCGCTGACCCACTGGTCGAGACCGTGGGGGTCGGGCGAGAGGGCCGCGATGCGGTCGCCCCGCACGGCCAGCGCCTGCTGCGGGGCCTGGCCGGGGACCAGCGTGTGCACCGCGGCGGCCCGGATCACCAGGTCGGCTCCGTGATCAGTCATGGGTCTTCTCCACCACCATCTCGAAGGTGTCGTCCGGACGTGTCAGGGGCCACGGGCGGCCGGGTCTGCGCCCAGCGGACCGGTGGGTGGCCGTGTCCGGTGACCCGGCGGTGCAGGGACCGTCAGCTGACGCGCATTCATCCGACAGCCGATAGCGCACGAAACACGCCATTGATCTTCATATCGTACAGATCATGAACCGGGCGCTCGACGGGACGGGCCGGTCGTCGGCCACCGGGCCCGCGAGAGTGCGGGGAAGGCTGCTGCGGAACCATGGAGGCCGGGGTGATCGTTCTGCCCTGCCGGACCGGACGGCCTGATCGAGGACCAGGAGGCCACGCTCGCGCCGAAGTCGCCGAAGTCGCCGTGCTCGCTCAGTCGCCGACGGCCGTCAGGCCGCGGCGCAGCAGTGCGAAGGCGTGGTCGGCGTCGGCCACCGCTTCGGGGTAGACCTCGTCCGCGGAACGGCCGCCCACGATGCGTCGCCAGTTCACCGATGCCAGGATGCGCTGCGTGGCGATCACCTGGCCGGCCAGCAGGGCTGCGGTGATCTCGCGGCACTTCCCGTCGAGGGCGTCGACCAGGGCGTCGACCAGGGCTTCGGCCAGTGTCTCCTCCGCCTGGGCCAGGTACTGGCTGACGCGCGCCACGAGGCCCGGCGTGGAATAGACAAGCGTGTGGAAGGCCAGCACGTCTTCGGTGTCGTTGAGTCCCGTGATGGGGTCCCGGTCCGCCAGCCCGTCCAGGAAGTGCTGGTGCAGGGCGTCGATGGCGGACACCCCCGGCGGCCTTTCCGCCACCACGGTGCCGCTCACCGTCTGGTGGTCGGCGAACCGGTGGACGACCAGGTCTTCCTTCGTGGGGAAGTACTTGAACAGCGTGGGCTTGGAGACCTCGGCCACCGCCGCGATGTCGACCACCGACACATGGTCGAAGCCGTGCTCGAGGAAGAGCTTGATCGCCGCATCGGAGATCGTCTCTCGCGTGCGTTGCTTCTTGCGTTCCCGCAAGCCCGTCGGCGCTACCACGCCTCCACCCTAGCGCGCGCTCACCAAGGCAATCAGGTGACTCGATATGTTGTTTAACTTGGTTAATCCAATTCCCCGGGCGGCGGATGCGGCCGAACCCTTCCGTTCCGTCAGTCGGCAAGCGGCTCCGGCAGCGGACGGGTGTGCAGCACGTCGAGCCGGGACACCGCCCGGGTCACCACGACGTACAACCGGTTCAGTCCGCGCGGCTCGGACTCGACGATCGCGGCCGGCTCCACCACGATGACGTGGTCGTACTCAAGTCCCTTCACCAGCGTCGCCGGCAGTACCGTCACCCGCGCGGCCGTGCCGACGTCCTCGGCGGTCGCCGTCTCGATGCCGGCCTTCCGCAGTGCCGCCGACATCCTGGCGACCTCGTCGTCGGCGGCGATGACGGCGATCGAGCCCTCGCGCTCAAGGGCCGCCCGGACCGCCGTCGTGGCGGCGACCGCGGTGTCGGCCACCTCACGGACGCTCAACTCCCCGTCGTGCCGGAGCGAGCGGGCAGGGGGCACATCGGCGTCGAGCGCGGTCACCAGCCGGTTGGCCAACTCCATGACGGCGGCGGGCACACGGAACCCGGTGGTCAGCGGCACAACCGTGGCCTGCGCCTTGCCCAGGTACGTCAGTTGCTGTCGCCAGGTCCTGGCCGACCAGGGCGCGGTGGCCTGCGCCAAGTCGCCCAGCACCGTGACCGAACCGAAGGCGCTGCGCCGGGCGATCGCCCGGCACTGCATCGGCGACAGGTCCTGGGCCTCGTCCACGACCACGTGTCCAAAACCCTCGGGGCGGTCGATGAGCCCCGCGACCTCGTCCAGGAGCAGCATGTCCTCGGCCGACCACGGGGCGCTCTTCTCCGACCTCGGCGGCCTGGCCCACAACAGGGCCGCCTGCTCGTCCGCGTCGAACAAGTCCTCGGCCGCGTCGCCCAGCACCGCGGCGTCGCTCAGCAGCGTGGCCACCACCTCCTCGGGGCGCGCCGCCGGCCACGCGGCGTCGAGGAACGCGGCGACCGGCTTCGACCTGCCGATTCTCCGGGCCCAGGTGACGCTTTTGGGGCCGGCTCGCCGTTCGGCCTGCTGCTGGATCAGGTTCACCACGCGGGTGCGTACGTGTTCACGCCCGACCGCGTACGGCACGCCCTGCGCCCGTACGTCGTCGATGACCCGGGCCATGTCCGCGGAGCCCACCCGCCAGCGGTAGGAGCCGTCGGTGACGGCGAGGGACTCCTCGGGGCAACGGACCCGGGCGTACAGGGCCCGCTCCAGCACCACGGCCATGCGGTCGCTGTGCTTGAGGGCGGCCACGTCCTCTCCGTCCTCCCGCCGCACCGGATGCCGGGCGACCACGTCCTCCACGGTGAGCTGGGCGATGTCGATCTCACCGAGCGACGGCAGCACCTCGGAGATGTACCGGAGGAAGGTCCGGTTCGGACCGATGATCAGCAGACCGCCGCGCTGCAGCCGCTCGGGAAAGGTGTAGAGGAGGTACGCGGCGCGGTGCAGGCCGACGGCGGTCTTGCCGCTGCCCGGAGCGCCCTGGACGCAGACCGATTCCTTCAGCTCGCCGCGGACCAGGTCGTCCTGTTCCGGCTGGATGGTGGCGACGATGTCGCGCATCGGGCCCAGCCGTGGGCGCTCGATCTCGGCGGCGACGAGGGCGCTCGCCGCGTCGTGTTCCTCGGCCCGACCGGACCGGTCGAGGTGCTCGTCCTCCAGCCCGGTGAGGTCCTCCGGAGCGCCGTGGCTCCATGGTGCCCAGCCGAAGCGACGCCGCACCGAGACTCCGCGCGGGTCCAGGGTGCTCGCCTGGTAGTAGATACGGGAGACCGGGGCACGCCAGTCGATCACAAGGGGCGGCGCGGCGGGGTGTTCCGAGACGCGCCGGCGGCCGATGTAGTACCGCTGCCGCCGGTGGTCTCCCGCGGCGACGGAGTCCTCGAAGTCGAGCCGGCCGAAGAACAGCGGGCTGTCGGGCTCCTGCGCCATCTGCCGTGCGCGGGTGCGCAGATACCGTCCGAGAGCCTCCGCACTCGCGCCGTCACCCGAAACGTCCTCGCCCGCGACGACCTGGTGGCGGGCATCGTCGACCTGGCGGGTCATCGCCTCGCGGCACACGGCGACGTACGCACGCTCCCGGGCGAGCTCGTCGTCGAGCCCGACGGCCTCCTGGGTGCCGTACGTGTCCTGGACGTGTGACGTCATCGAACGAGACCTTTCCGAAGCCGACGGTCCTGCGCGCCGTCCGGCAGGGCCGGACGGCGGTTCCGCGTCACAGCATAACTGAACCGAGTTAAGAGATTGGCTGAGTTGCGTTATCGGTGGCCGGTTGCCGCCGGGCCGAGATCAGAGCACCCGGCACCGCCGCACGCACGAGGTGGGCGGGCGCGTAGAGCTCCTTGCCGACCGGTCACCGGGATGCCGCGACCGATGCCGCTGTGAGTCTGTCCACGGCCGCCGCGACCGCCTCGGGGCTGGAGATCATCGTCAGGTGCCGGGCGCCCGGGATGAGCGTCGCAGGTGGTGCGCCGATGCGTCGGGCGGTCTCCTGCGGCGTCTGCCGGGTGAACACGTCGTCCCGGGCACCGAACACCACCGACTTGGGCAGGCGCACCCCGGCAAGCCGAGCCACCTGGTCCGCCGGCAGCCCCGGCACCCCGGCGCCCAGCATGCTCCAGAGCGCGCTCTCCGCGCCCGGCACCCGGAGCGGACGGCGCCACTGATCCAGACCGGCGGCGTCCAGGCGCGGACAGGCCGGCCCGCACTGTGCGTCGTACACGCTGCGGATCACCGCGTCGACGCCGAGCCCGAGCCGCAGCAGGCTGGTGCGGTACGGGTCGATCAGCAGGTACCTGAAGGCGGGCGGCGGCCCGGCACCCGTGTCGAGGGCGTCGCCGTCGAGGAGCATCACACCCCCCAGCCGGCCAGGAGCCCGCAACGCCGCCTCGGTGACCACGGCGGCTCCGCTGGAGTGCCCCACCAGTAGCGGGCGCTCGCCCGGACCGCCGAGGTGCATGGCGCTCAGGAAGCCCAGGAGCTGCCGGGTGAAATGGTCGACGGTGTACGGGCCGTGGCGCTCGCTGTATCCGTCGCCCGTCAGGTCGAGCGCGTACACCCGGTGGTCGCGGGCGAGCAGCGGGGCAAGGCGCGACCAGGTGTCCACGGATTCGAAGGCGCCGTGCACCAGGACGACCGGTGGGCCCGCCGTACCCCAGGTCTGGTAACGCGTGTGGATGTCGGCGGCCTGTACGTACCTGAGCCCCCGCGGCGGTGTGGCGCGCCCGGCCGTGACGCCGTTGTAGACGAACGAAGCCGCCGTGACGACCACCAGCACGACGGCACAGCCCAGCGCGGCGCGCCGCAGCCACCGACGCAGCCGGGAGGGGCGCGGCCGGTGCGCGCGTTCGGCAGGGACCGACGGCGGAGCGGGCGCGGGAGGTGCGCTCCCGTCTCCGTCGCCATCTCCGGCGTCGGCTCCGGCTCCGGTTTCAGTGTCGGCTTCGGCTTCGGCTCGGTGAGGATCAGCTGTCACAGCCCACAGCATCGCCGAGGGCGCACCTGCGCTCATCCTTCGGGGGAGCCATCGTGACTACTCCGCCGGGGGTACTCGGGGTCGAGCGCGCTGAGCCGCTCCGGACGGTGCGGCGTGGTGGTGCGCAAACCATCGGAAGTGGCGGGAAAGACAGGAGAGTTGACCACGCGGCGATTCCTGGCGCAGGGGCACCGCCACCCGTTCCCGCGCTTGCGATCACCTCCGAGTGGGGTACGGACGGCTCAACGGAGGAGTGCCGTCCGCGACGTGCCTCTTTCGTATCACTCGTCTGCCTTGTCGGGGGCGACGGCGAGCGGCCGTCCCACGAGGCTGGACGTAACGCACGTCCGGCACGCTGCCCATCCAGGACTCGACCACGCAGATGCGATCGCGGTGCGACAGGCGCGTACCGCCGGTGGAGGGAGAAGGTGCCGTCGGATGTCACAGCACACTGCGAGGGGGCCGGAGGCCACCTGGGTGGCCAGGTGTGCGGGGGCCCTGCTGTGCCTGGCGGTGGCCGCCATCCATGTCGTGGATCAAGGCGGCGTCACGACGACGAGGAGCCCTCACTACATCGGTGTCGCCTACCACGTCCTGGAGATCGTCGCCGTGGTCGCTGCCGCGCTGCTTCTCGCCGGTCTCGTCCGACTGGGGTGGCTGCTGGCGGCCGGGGTCGCCGTCTGTCCTCTGCTGGGGTACATCCTCTCCAGAGGCCCAGGACTTCCCGGCTACACCGACGACATCGGCAACTGGACGGAACCGCTCGGGCTGGCAAGCCTGGCTGTGGAAGGAGCTCTCCTGCTGTTGTCGGTGCCGCTCCTCGCGCGATGCCTGCGCCGCAGAAACTACTAGAACGCGGCAGCGGCTGCCGTGCGTGCCCCGCCCGCCGTCGATCCGGAGAGCCGTCCCCGTCGTCCTACGCTGGGTGCCGTGAAAGAGGAAAAGGGCCTCCGCGACGATTCCGACGCGCTCACCGTGCTGGTCGTCGAGGACGACCCGGGGCTCGCCGGGTCGCTGGTGCGCGGCCTGGAGCGAGCCGGGTACCAGGCGACCGGCGTCGGCACCGGACGAGGCGCGCTCACCCACGTACCGGCACCTGACGTGGTCCTGCTCGACCTCGGTCTGCCGGACATGGACGGCATCGAGGTCTGCCGCGTGCTGCGCCACCAGTCGGACGTGGCGATCATCGTGGTGACCGCGCGCGGCGAGGAGGGCGACCGGGTCGCCGCCCTCGACGAAGGCGCTGACGACTACCTGGTCAAGCCCTTCGGACTGGCGGAACTGCTGGCGCGGATCAGGGCCGTACTGCGACGCATCCGCCCGTCCGGGCCCGAACTGCTGACCCACGGCCCGCTCGTCGTCGACCCGCGCACCCGCAAGGTCACGGTCAACGGGGAGGAGATCGCGCTGACTCCGAAGGAGTTCGACATCCTCCAGTGCCTCGCCGCCGATCCGGGCCGGGTCGTGACGCGTCAGGAGATCCTGGAACGCGCTTGGGACGCCCACTGGTACGGGCCCACGAAGGTGCTGGACGTCCACATGGCCGCGCTGCGCCGCAAGCTGGGTGTCCCCGGGCTGGTCGAGACGGTTTACGGGCGCGGCTTCCGCCTCGGTGAAGTCGGCTGACGCGCCGTGACCCGCCGCATCGCCCTCAGCGTCCTCGCCCTGATCACCGCGATCCTGGTGCTGGCGGTGGTGCCGCTCGGGCTGATCATGACGCAGCGCGAGCAGACCTCGTTCCGGGACGAGGCGGCCGCGAAGGCGAGGGCAATCGCCTCCGCCGCCGAGGAGCACCTGTCCGACCACAAGTCGGACGCACCGGCGCGGAGCCTCGTCGAAGAGGCCCACAAGAGGGGCGACTGCGCGAGCGTCTACGACAGGGCGGGCCATGTGCTGCTGTCGACCGCGTGCTCCGAGGTGGCCGGAGACGAATCCGCAGGTCTGGTCTCCGCCGTACTCGCCCACCCCGGCACCCTGGTGCGCCAGGACGATCAGTGGCTGACCACCGCCGTACCGGTCGGCGACACCTCCGATGCCGTGGGCATCGCCGTCCTGAGCCGTTCCACCGATCCGCTGCACGACCGGATCCTGGCGATGTGGGGCTGGCTCGCGCTGATCGGCATCGGCGGCCTCGGTGCCGCCGTGCTGCTCGCGGTGCTGCTGGCCCGCTGGGCCGGCCGTCCGCTGCGGGTGCTGGACCAGGCGGCGCGGCGGCTGGGCGAAGGGGAGCTGGACGCGCGGGCGCCGGCCGAGGCGGGGCCGCAGGAGGTGCGCCGCCTCGCCGCGACGTTCAACACGATGGCCGCGCGCACCGAGGCCCTGGTGCACGGTCACCGTGCCGTGGTGGCCGATGTGTCGCACCAGTTGCGCACCCCCCTGGCGGCGCTCCGGCTGCGGCTCGACCTGCTCGCCGCCGATGCCGAGGGGGACACCGCAGCCGAGCTGGCCGACGCGCAAGGCGAGATCGCCCGCCTGTCCCGGTTGGTGGACGGCCTGCTGGCGGTGGCGCGCGCCGAGAACGCGGTGCCGCGTCCGGTGCCGGTCCGGGTGGACCGCCTCGTGGCCGAGCGGGTCGCCGCATGGGAGCCCGTGGCCGACGCGGGCCGGGTCCGGCTTGCCGCCGACTGCCGCCCTGGTCTCGCCGCCTTCCTCGGCGAGGGCGATCTGGAGCAGGTGCTCGACAACCTGATCGCCAACGCCCTCGACGCGGTCCAGGAGGGCGGCCGGGTGCTGATCACCGGCAAGCGGCAGGGCGGAAGCGTACAGCTCCGGGTGGTCGACAACGGCCCTGGGATGGGCCGGGCCGCGCGGGAGAGCGCGTTCCGTAGATTCGGCAACCCCGAGGCGAGCGGTACCGGGCTGGGCCTGGCCATCGTCCACCGGCTGGTCACCGCCAACGGCGGCACCGCCGAGCTACTGGATCCGCCCGGGGGCGGGCTGACCGTCGCGTTGTCGCTGCCCGCGTCCCGGCACCTGCACGACCGCGGCGGCAAGGCCGACTCCGGCGGTACGCCGATGAGGAATGCCTGAGTGGTCCGGCACCGGCACTGCGCCTGAACCCGGCACCGGGGCGTGCTTCGGACCGGCGGCCGGACCAGCGGACGTGAACCAGTTCTTAACTTCATGTCAGACATACTTCTGCCCGCTCCGGCGCATGCGCCGGAGCGGGCAGAACAGCATTGCCATCCGGGCCGGGCGGGGCCTGATCACCAGGAGGACGGACGAGTGACCGTGATCGGCGGCAGGACACCGGTGGACACCTCGTTCGAGCCGCCCGGTACGACGTCCGGCGGGCCGGAGGGGAATGAGCGGCTGACCGCCGCGACCGGTGCGGTCCTGCTGATCCTGTTCGCCGTCGAGGGCGTCACCGTCCTCTTCCTCGGGCAACTCCTCACCCTGCACTTCTTCATCGGACTGTTGCTGACCGGCCCGGTCTGCCTCAAGATCGGCTCCACCGGCTACCGCTTCTACCGCTACTACACGGGCTCGCCCGCGTACCGCCGCAAGGGGCCGCCCGCACTGCTGTTGCGCTTGCTCGGCCCGCTGGTCGTCGCGACGAGCGTCGCCGTCCTCGGTACGGGAGTGACGCTGGCGCTGCTCGGACGCGATACCGGTCCGGTTCCGGTGCTCCTGCTGCACAAGGCCAGCTTCCTCTGCTGGATCGCTGTGATGGCCGTGCACGTCCTCGCCTACCTATGGCGTCTGCCAGGCCTCATCGGAGCTGACCTGCGCAGACGGCCGGCGCGCCACGGAATCGCCGCCCCGCAGCGCGTGGCACGCTGGTCGCTGCTCGCGGTAGCGCTCGGCGGGGGACTGGTCGTCGCACTCGCCGGCGTACACCTGGCTTCGGGCTGGAGCAGGTAGCGCAGCCAAGAGGTCGCGCACGTAGGCGCCACGCCCGGTCAGGGAGCAGTGGAGAGCTGTTCGCGCACCCATGCGGGATCGGGGTTGGTGTGCGCACGGCCCGCCACGACGACGGTCGGCACCGTCTCGTTGCCGTCGTTGGCCGCCTTCACCACTGCCGCCCCAGCCGGATCACGCCAGATGTCGACCCAGTGCAACCGGTGAGCGCTGCGGCCCAACCGCATGCGCAGCCGCAGACAGTACGTGCAGCCCGGCCGCCAGTAGACGACCGGCCGGCCGTCGGCCGCGCTGCGGCGTTGTGCCTCCACCGCACCGATCGACCTCGGGAACACCAGGGGCGAGTTGACGCCGGCGAGCACCACGAATACCAGCAGGAATGCAACGGCCGAGCCGAGCTCCCAGTTGAGTATCAGCCCGGTTGCGACGGCCGAGCCGCACAGTACGAGCATCAGGGGCAGGATCCAGGCGCGCATCATGGTGACGCACGTTATCGGTGAGCGAGCTGCTCCTCGAACCGAGCCCGCCCACCCGGGCGTTCACCGGACGAGCGGCGCGGACGCAACGAAACGGCACCCTGCCCCCGGGGGCGGTGTGGGGGAGGGGCGGGCCCCGTGCGCGGTGCGGTGCGCACAGGGGCCCTGGAGGGCAAAGGGGTCGGCTGTCGGTGCGGGTCGGTCAGCTGTTGGCGTTGAGGACGGGGTAGAAGCCGGAGGCGTGGCCGGTGGCGGTGGGGTGGTAGGACTCCCAGGACGGCGAGATGACGATGGAGTGCAGCCAGTTGTCGCCGGAGCACAGCTCGTGCCCGTTGAAGGTGGTGCGGACGTCACCGAAGACGAAGCCGTGTGCGGCGGCCCTGCTCTGGATGACGTTGTCGAGGACGTCGGAGGCCTCGTCGATCTTGCGGTGCTTGGTGTCGCTGAGCCCGACGCAGAAGATGTTGAGGGTGTACAGGTGCGGGTAACCCAGCACAACGACCTTGGCGTTGGGAGCCTTGGCCCGGATCGCGTTGTAGGTGGCGTCGAGGCGTGCGGGCAGCGTGTTTTGCGCGTAGCCCTCTGCCTGGTTGACCCGGTTGACGCAGTCGGAGTCCGAATCCGTCGCGCAGGCCGTCATGACGTCGGCGAAGCCGGCGTCATTGCCGCCGATGGTGAGGGAGACCAGGGTGGTGGAGGAGTTCAGGGGCCCGAGCTGGGAGTTCGTCACGTCCGTGGTGACCGCGCCCGAACACGCCGTGTCCGCGAAGGAGGACGGGGCGTGCGCGTTCTTCCACAGGTAGGGGTAGGCGCTGAAGCTGCGGTGGCAGCCGCCGCTCGCGCTGTCGTAGTTGCCCGCGCCGTTGCCGGCGGAGTAGGAGTCGCCGAGCGCGACGTACACGGGGCCGGCGGCTTGGGCCGGAGCGGTCAGGCCCAGGCTGAGCAGCACTGCGGCGCCGAGGGCTGCGAGCACGGACAGCGGCTTGGTCGATCTCACGAGACCTCCAGAAATGGAATGTTGGATTCCGCCGAACGGCAGACGGAAGGACTGCGTGATGAGGCGGACATGACAGATCAACCCTCTTGCTGGACTCCGCGTCCGTGCCCTGGTCTCACGGGGATGGGGCCAGGGGCGGGCCGAACGCGCAGGGCCGCCGCGAGAAGGCGGTGGGATGCCCCCGGCGGGCCGGTGGGGGTGACATGGGTGCCGCGAGGGCGTAGCCGGCGGATCGTCAGTGCATGCTGGTGCCGCGCGTGTTCGGCGTCTCGGTCGCGGGCCTGGAGACGGGGTCGCAGGGGCGCGCGCAGCGGCGGCGGATTCGGGTTCGACGGAAGTCGAGCGGGTCCTCGGCGAGCCCGGCCGTGGAGGCGGTCCGAGTGGTGGGGGCGGTGAAGGTGGTGGGTACGGTTGCCACGAACGGGTCGGACACTGTGGCGATCGGTCCCGTGCGTCTCGCGGTGCTGGGCTTCGTGATCCGCATGCGTTCCTCCTGTGGGGGGATGCGGGTCAGAGGGGCGAGTGGGTACAGCGCGAGCTCACCTGTCGATGGGTTGGACGTGCTCCTGACAGGTGCACTACTGAAGTGTCGTGAGTTTAGGGGGCGTCGGCAAGTCATCGGCGGCAGAAATTTACGCGCGTAGCACCTCGCTCTCTGCCCGCTGCCTGCCACCTCCGCAAACTGGACGGCAAGGCGGCTGCGGCCAACACGGCTCGACGCGAGAGGGCTGCGTTCAACGAAGCTCTCGACACTGCGGCGGAGAAGGGGTGCTTCGCGGAGAACCTCCTTAAGGGGCTTCGGTGGACGGCGCCTGCAGCCGAACTCCGGCACCGTGGCCGGAGCCGCCGAAGGCCCGCCAGTGCTCCGTCAGATGTTCAGCCCACCTGCCGCGAGGAGATCGACCACGTCGCTCACCAACCCCTTGCCTACGCCCCTGGCCTGGACGAGTTGTGTCTCGAATGCCCTGAGGTCGCGAAATACCTCGGCGTACGCCGCCTGCTCCTCCAAAGGGAGTTGGAGTACCTGCAAGCGCCGGATGTCGACGCGTGACGAGCTGGAGGCGTGGGTGCCTGCCTGGCGTCCGTTGGAGGGCGCCCGCAGGCAGCCGGCGAGGAAGTGGGCGTCCAGTTTCGTCGGGTCCACGCGCAGGGCGTAGAGCTGAGACCCCAGGGCCATCGGAGGCCCTTCGTGCACCCATGCCTTGAACGCACGCACGACACCGGCGACCACCACGTCGCCCTTCTCGACGATCGCGGGCGCCGAGTCGGCGGGGGCGAGCCCGCTGGGAGCACCGTCTGTCAGCAGATCGGCAACGCTGAGGAGAGGTACGCAGGCATGGCCGGGCGCTGCCGCGCCGTCCAACGGCTGTTGTCCCGCGCGCAGCGACAGGGCACCGGCCTTGACGAGGTCTCCCACGCCGGCCGTGGTCTGCGGCCTGCCGGTGGCGAATCCCAGTTCCGACAGGCGCTGGGCTCGACGGGCCAGGTCGGTCAGCAGCTTCTCCGCTTCCTTCCAGGTCGCCGCGAGTTCGACGCCGGACGGCTCGCTGCTCGCCGACGTGTAGCGACCTGGGGTGACATCGACCTCGTCATCCAGGAGTTCGATGAGTGGAACACGGACGGCTCCGTCCGGCAGATACCCGTTCGGGCGGTCGAGGGCTTCCAGGGCGGAGAGGACAAAGGCCTGTAGGGCATCCCAGTTGGGGCCGGGTTCACGCGTGCCGGTCCTCGCGAAACCCGTCGCGTCGACGAGGAGCGCGTCCTCGCCGGGCATAACGGCACCCGGGCCGTCCGGAGCGGCCCTGAGGATCCACAGCTGCAGTGAGACGCTGTGCGGCTGGGCGCTGCCGGGTGGGAGTGCGACCACTGCTCGCAGCGCGCCGGTACGCAGCAACGAGCCTCGGATGCGCCGGCCGGCCTTGCGTGAAGCGACAGCCGGAGGCAGGACGACGGCGGCTGCTCCGCCGGGCTTGAGATGGGCGAGCAGGTGCTGCACCCAGGCCAGCTCCGGCTCGGTACGGGGAGGCAGGCCGTGTGTCCAGCGCTGGTCGGTGGCGAGTTCCTCGTAGCCCCAGTCACGTTCGTTGAACGGGGGATTGCAGAGGGCGATGTCCGCCGGGATCCCGGTGAACGGGTCCTCGCGTAGCGCGTCCGCCGTGGCGACCTGCGCATGGATGCCGTGGTCGTCCGTGACGAAGGCCAGCCGCGCCGAGGCCAGCGCGGCGAGGGCCGGGTCCCGCTCGCATGCCAGCACCGTCAGGCCCGGCCCCGTGTACTCCTGCACCGCGGCGGCCGCCAGATGACCCGTGCCGCAGGCCGGGTCGAGGACGGTGAGTTCCTCGTTGCGCCGACCGATGCGGACGCCGAGCGCGATCCGCACCATCAGGGCGGCGAGCGGCGGCGGTGTGGTGCTCAGCTGGCGCACATGGGTTTCGAGCCACCGCTGGAGCAGGAACTCGAATGTCGCGCGGGCCCCCTCACTCCGTCCCAGCTTCGCCGCCTCGACCGCCAGCTTCTCGGCTTCCGCCGTGAGTTCGACCCGTGAGGCGCGGGAGCGAGGAGAGTGCATGCGGCGGCCCGCTTCGGCGATGGCCAGGCCGGACTCGTCCCGGCTGCCCAGCGCCTCGAATCGGGGCCACAGGAGTTCACGCCCACCGATGGTGTCGAGCTTGCCGTTGTCTCTCAGCCACTGCTCGATCTCCGCCAGAGAGAACTGGGGACTGACGTCCGTGCCACCGATACGCGTGGGGAAGGAGTCGTGACGTCGCCGCCAGTTGCTCACCGCGGCACGCCCCACGCCGGCGATCCGAGCGATCTCGGCGAGGCTGACGGGTACGGAATCGGTTGTACTCATCGGCAGTCTCCGAGGTGCTGGGGCGTTTGTATGCGGGGCGGGCGATGTACGGGTCTGTGGGGTGGTGGTGGCTGCGCGTGAAAGGCTACTACGCTCATTGACTTTGTTCACAGTGCAAATATCCGCAACCACCGTGCAGGAAGTGTGGAGGATGGGAGAAATGCAGAGATTCACGCCGGGAACCGTGCTTCTGGACCGTTATCAGCTGACCTCGGTGCTCGGCCGTGGCCTGATGGGGCAGGTGTGGCAGGGGCGTGACCTGCGCCTGGAGCGGCCCGTGGCCGTGAAGACCGTCGCCGCGGACCTGCTCGCCGCCCCCCGGAGCCGGGAAGAGGCGCTGCAGCGCTTCCAGAGGGAGGCGAAGGCGGCGGCGCGCCTCGGCCATCCGAACACGACCACCGTCTTCGACGCGTCGATCACGGACGGTACGTGCTGCCTGGTGATGGAACTGATCGAGGGCACCACCCTCGAGTTCCTCTTCGACCAACAGGAGCACGGACGTTTCGACGTGCCCACGGCCGCCGCTGTCGCGGCCCAACTCTGTGCCGGCCTCTCGGCCGCCCACGCGGCCGGTCTCGTCCATCGTGACCTGAAGACCCAGAACATCATGGTCCGCAGGGACGGCGTCGTGAAGATCCTGGACTTCGGACTGGTGAAGGTCCTGAGCGACACCGACCCGCGCCTGACCATGACCGGTGAGAGCATCGGCAACATCGTGTGCGCCTCGCCCGAACTGCTCTCCGGGCAGGGCCGGCTCGACGGGCGCAGCGATCTCTACGCCGTGGGCTGTCTGCTGCACCACATGCTCACCGGCGAGACCCCCTTCCTCACCGACCAGCCGGCACTGCTCGTCACGCATCACCTGACCGCCCCGCCGCCCGTGATGGCGGACTCGGGTCTCGCCCTTCCGACTGACCTGCGGGAGCTGGTCACCGCCCTGCTCGCCAAGCGTCCGGACGACCGTCCGTCCTCCGCGGCCGAGGTGTACGAGGCCCTCGCCCCCTATCTGCCCGCCCCCTGCCCCGAGTTGGCGACCAGGCCCGGCCTCCCCGAGGACCCCCGTCGCCCCTTCATGGTTCCGCAAGGGCCGATCCCGGTGTGAGCGGTCCCGGTCATCCGAGGACCGGACCTCGCACGCGGCAGTGAGAAAATGACCGTGCCGACCGGGTGCGTGACCGCGCCCCGGCCGCAGGGGAGCGAAGGGCGCCGCGGGCGCCGGGACTGGGGACGGGCGCGATGCGGCGAAGCCTTGGACGGTACGACCTCACCCGAGAGCTGGGCCGGGGCGGCATGGGAGTCGTATGGGCGGCGTACGACCGGGAGCACGGCCGCGAGGTCGCGGTGAAGCTCGTCGCTCCCCGCGCGGGCGACGCGGACTTCACCTCACTGGAGCGCCGCTTCCTCCGCGAGGCACGCCTCACCAGCCGCCTGAACCATCCGGGCATCCCCGCTGTCCACGACCATGGCAGCCACGAAGGCGAGCTCTACCTCGTCATGGACCTCATCCCCGGCCGTGCCCTCGACGCCGTGCTCAAGAGTGAGGGCCCCCTCGCCGTCGAGCGCGCCGCGGACATCGTCAGGCGCACGGCCGAGGTGCTCGCCTACGCCCACGGGCAGAACGTCGTGCACCGTGACCTCAAGCCGTCGAACCTGATGATCACGTCCGACGGCGACATCAAGGTCCTCGACTTCGGCGTCGCGGCTGCCCTGGACCCGCAACCCGGCGAGACCCGTTTCACCGCAGCGAACGCCACCCCTGGCACCGTGGTGTACATGGCTCCCGAGCAGGCCGTGGGCCAGGCCGTGCCCGCCAGCGACCTGTACTCACTGGGCTGCGTGCTCTACGAACTGCTGACCGGCGCCCCGCCCTTCGCCTCCGGAAGCCCGTTCATGCTCTACCACCAGCACGCGCACGAGCCCGTGCCGCCGATCGACGAGCGCCGCTCCGGCATCCCGTCCGGACTGCGGGAGCTGGTGGAGGCGCTCCTGGAGAAGAAGCCGGAGGGCCGACCCGCCTCGGCGACGGAGGTGGCGACACGCGCAGCCGCCTGGGCGCCCGCCCCGGTACGTCCCTCGGCGCCGGCGATCCCCCATCCCCGGCTGGCCGAGATCGACCGTCTTCGCCGCTCGGGCCAACCCGCCCGCGCCTTGGGGGAGTACGGCGATCTCCTGGCCGGTGACGTGCTCGGACGGGCGGACGTACTCGCCGCGCGAGCCGGACACGCCCTGTGCGTGGGTGCCCTCGGCCGCACCCGCGAGGCGCTGGACGAACTGAAGTCGGTTCTCGCCGAGCAGCGCAGCCTTCTCGGGCCGGACGATCCCGGAGTGCTGGAAACCCGGTACGAGATCGCCGTGCTGTTGGCCCGCACGGGTGAGCGCCACGCGGCGAGGGAACTGCTCAAGCGCCTGGCGGACGATGAGGACCGGGCCCTGCCCGACGCCGACCCACGGCACGGACGGGCCCGCGCGCTGCTGGACCGGCTCCGGCGCATCGGCTGAAGCGCGCCGCCCGACAAAGCGCAAGTTTGTAATCTCTGTTCACAGTTGACGGGTCGTGTTACTCTCCGATCGCAGCAATTTTGATGGGGAGACAGGCCACTGTCTAGGAACGGCTGCGGGAAACACCGAGGGGAACAGCGCCCATGACGCCTGCAGTTCAGCGCGAGACCGAACGGACGGGGGCGCAGCAGCTTCCCGAGGAAGGCAAACTGGTCGAGGTGCGCGGCCAGTCCTGGGTGGTCGCCCGCGTCGAGGCGTCGCCGGCCACCGACGGCGAAGAGGACCGCCGCAGCGCCACCCTGGTCCACCTCCAGTCCGTCGCCGACGGCCGCTTCGGCGACACCCTCTCCGTCATCTGGGAGGTGGAGCCCGGCCGCCGCGTGCTGCCCGCCGGTTCCCTGCCCGACGCCTCCACCGGTGCCTACGACTCCCCGAACCGCCTGGCCGCGTTCCTGGACGCCGTACGCTGGTCCGCCGTCGCCTCCGCCGACGCCAGAACCCTCCAGGCGCCGTTCCGTTCGGGCGTCGCCGTCGAGCCGTACCAGCTGGAGCCGGTCTCCCGTGCGGTCGGTGCTCCCCGCGTCAACCTCCTCCTCGCCGACGACGTCGGCCTCGGCAAGACCATCGAAGCCGGTCTCGTCGTCCAGGAGTTGCTGCTCCGCGGACGTGCTCGCCGCACCATGGTCGTCTGCCCGGCCGGACTCACCCTCAAGTGGCGCGACGAGATGGCCGAGAAGTTCGGCCTGGAATTCACGATCGTGGACTCCGAGCACAGCGCCCGGCTGCGTCGCACCCACGGCACGGCCGCGAACCCCTTCCGCGTCCACCCGCTCACCATCGTCTCCCTGCCCTGGCTGCGCGGCCAGAAGGCCCAGCGCCTCCTCGACGAGGTCATCGGCGCCCCCGAGGAGAGCCCCGACGGCGAGCACAAGCGCTTCTTCGACCTGCTCGTCCTCGACGAGGCCCACCACGTCGCGCCCGCCGCGCCCAAGCAGGTGTACGCCGTCGACTCGCAGCAGACGAAGTTGATCCGGCGCCTCGTCCCGCACTTCGAGCACCGGCTCTTCCTCTCCGCCACCCCGCACAACGGCTACCCCGAGTCGTACACCGCCCTCCTGGAACTCATCGACGACCAGCGCTTCGCCCGCGGCGTCGACCCCGACAAGGAGGCCCTCAAGGACACCGTCGTACGGCGCCTCAAGTCCAGCGTCACCAATGCCGACGGCACGCCCCGCTTCCGCACCCGCAAGACCCTCGAACTCCCCGTCGACTACACCCCGCAGGAGCGCGAGATCCACCAGGTGCTCGGTGAGTTCGCCGAGCTGCGCCGCCGGAAGCTGACGCCGAAGGCCCGTGGCGGGCGCCGCGCCGCCGACCTGGTGACCCTGCTGCTGAAGAAGCGCCTCTTCTCCTCCCCGGCGGCCTTCCTCCACACCGTCCAGGTGTACCTTTCCCACCTGGAGGACGCAGGCCCGGCCCGCGGACGCACGGCCGCCGCCGAAGTCCCCGAGTGGCTGGAGGAGTTCGCCGACCTCGTCGCCGACCTCGACGACAGCGGCCTCGCCGACGCCGAGGACGACGCCCTGACCCGTTCCACCTCCCTCACCCCCGCCGAGGACGGCACGGAACTCGAACTGCTCCAGCACATGGAGCGATGGGCCCTCACCCACGAGGCCGCCCCCGACTCCAAGGCCGAGACCCTGATCCGCGAGCTCAAGTCGATCTGCCGGCCGTCCGACGGCACGTTTTGGACCAACGAGCGGGTCGTCGTCTTCACCGAGTACCGCGACACCCAGGAGTGGCTCCACGACCTCCTCCAGCAGGAGGAACTCACCGACGGCGGCCGCGTCGAACGCCTCCACGGCGGACTGTCCGCCGAGGAACGCGAACGCATCCGCCTCGGTTTCCAGGCCGATCCCTCCCTCCCCGAGGGCAAGGTGCGCATCCTCCTGGCCACCGATGCCGCCGGCGAGGGCATCGACCTCCAGAACCACTGCCACCGCCTGATCAACTACGACATACCCTTCAACCCCAACAAGCTGGAACAGCGAATAGGCCGCATCGACCGCTGGGGTCAGAAGAAGGACCCGGAGATAACCCACTTCATCGGCTCCGGCTGGCAGCAGGCGCAGGCGGGTTCCTACGAGGCGGACCTCGAATTCCTCTCCCGCGTCGCCAAGAAGGTCGCGCGCATGGAGCACGACCTCGGCTCCGTCAACGCCGTACTCGCCGACGCCGTACAGCGCCGCATGACCGGCGACACCGCGCCCGTCGACATCGAGCACGCCAGGCCCAAGCCGATCAAGGGGCGTCGCACCGGCGGTGAGGTCGCGCCCGAACAGAACGTCACCGCCCAGGCCAAGAGGCTCGCCGACCAGTACGAAAGCACCGTGTCGGCCCTCGGCCTGACCCCGGCCAACGTCCAGCGCGTCGTCGACACCGCCCTCGCCCTCGACCACCAGCCTCCGCTCCTGCCCTCCACCTTCCGGACCGAACAGTTCGAACCCGGCGACCTCTTCGAGGTACAGCCCCTCTCCGGAAGCTGGGAGCGCGCCACCCGCGGCCTCGCCCACAAGCTCCGCGAAGGCGAGCAGCGCCCCCTCACCTTCTCCCCGACGGTCGCCGCGCAGGCCCACGACGACGTGGTCCTCGCCCACCTCAAGCACCCGCTGGTCGCCCTGTCCACGCGCCTGCTCACCGCCGCCGTCTGGAACGCCGACTCGGTCGGCCTCCACCGCGTCACCGCCGTCGTCTCCGACGACCCGGCCGTCACCACCACCCTGGTCTCCGCCTACGCCCGCTACGTCCTCGTAGGCACCGACGGCACCCGCCTGCACGAGGAAGTCCTGTACGCGGGCGGCTGGTTCGGCGACACCGGCCGGTTCCGCCGCTGGGAGTCGGTCGGTGAACAGGGCAGGGTCCTGTCCGAGGCGCTCACGCAGGGCACCGAGGCCGCCCCGCACCTGCGCGGCGAACTCACCGAGGCCTGGCCGAGACTCCGCGACCCGCTCTACCGCTCCCTGGAGGCGCGCGCCACCGAACTCGGCCGCCAGCTGGAGAGCAGGCTCGCCGACCGCCGCGCGGAGGAGGAGCGCCGCATCACCGCCACCCTCGACCGCTTCGAAGCCACCCTGCGCGCCAAGCTCAAGGAGGAGGGCGACGGCGAGGGCGAACAGCTCACCCTGCTGTCCACCCACGAGCTGACCGGCCACGAGCGCCGCCAGTTCGAGGACGACCGCCGCCGCTGGCAGGAACGCCTCGAAGGCCTCCCCGCCGAGCGCGAACGCGAACTCGCCGCCATCGCCGCCCGCTACCGGGAACCCCGCTCCCACCTCTTCCCCGCCGCCGTCGTGTTCGTCGTCCCCGCAAAGGAAGCCCGCCGATGAGCCCCCGTCGCACCGTGAGCCGTGGAATGGCCGCCGCCAAGGCCCAGGCCACCGACGGCCGCCGGCAGCACCAGGAGTGGCTGGACCTCACCGAGGTCTCCGGCCCCTTCCTCACCATGCCCGTCCTGCTGCGGGCCTGGCCCCAGCTCGACGCCCTCGAGAAGGACGAGCGCGCCCGGCTGCGCGCCCGCCACGCCGACTGGCAGACCGACACGACCGCGGGCCGTGACGAGTGGGTGGCGTACATCCTCACGCGGCTCCTCGGCTGGAACGACGCCCTGACGCTCCGCCTGGGCGAGTCCGAACACCACGGCCTGGACCGTCTCACGCTGCGCGTCGCGGAGCACAACACCGAGGTCCGCCCCGACTTCGCGCTCACCGACCCCGGCACCGACCTCGCGGTGGAACCCAGCACCGAGGCCGCCGCCAAGCGCGTACGACTCCTCGGCCTGACGGTCCCGGCCGGCACCGCGCCCACCGCCCGCGCAGGCGGAGGCGGCGACTGGGCCGCGGCCCCGGCCGACCGCCTCGCCCGACTCCTCCGCCACCACGGCGTACCGCTCGGCCTGGTCACCGACGGCCGCTGGTGGTGCCTGGTCTGGGCCCCGCTCGGCGGCGTCACGAGCACGGCGGTCTTCGACACCATCGGCTGGAACGAGGCGGCGGAGCGCAACGTCGTCCGCGCCTTCGTGTCGCTGCTCCGACGCCGCCGCTTCTTCGAGTACGAGGACGCCGAGACCCTGGTCGGCCTGCTCAAGGCGAGCCTCGCGGCGGGCGAGGACGTCACCGAGGCGCTGGGCGTCCAGGTCCGCCAGGCCGTGGAACTCCTCGTCGACGCCATCGGGCGCGCGGACGTACGGGCCGTCGAACACGGCGCCCCCGGCCTGTACGCGTCCGGCGTCGGCGCGGGCGAGGTCTACCGCGCGTCGGTCGCGGTGATGATGCGCGTCGTCTTCCTCCTGTTCGCGGAGGAACGGGGCATGCTGCCCGCCGACAACGAGGTGTACGCCCGCTCCTACTCCGCCCGCTTCCTGCGCGACGAGCTGAAGGCGCGCGCGGACGAGGAGGGCGAGACCTCGCTGGAGCACACCACGTCCGCGTGGCACCGCCTGATCGCCCTCTTCCACGCCGTGTACGGGGGAGTGGACCACCCCGCCTCCGGCTTCCACCTGCCCGCGTACGACGGCTCGATCTTCGACCCCGACACGTATCCCTGGCTGGAGCGCACCACCCCGCTCCTGCCGATAGACGACCGCACGGTCCTGCACATGCTCCAGGCGGTGCAGGAGGTCCGCGTCGGCAAGGGCAAGGACCGCGAGGTCCGCACGCTCAGCTTCCGCGCCCTGGACGTCGAACAGATCGGCTACGTCTACGAGGGCCTGCTGTCGTACGACGGCCGCCGCGCGACCGAGCATATGGTGGGGCTGATCGGCCCCGAGGGGCTGGAGCACGAGGTACCGCTGCGGGAGCTGGAGTCGCTGGCGGCGAAGGCCGCCGCCTCATCGCCCAGTGCCTTCGTGAAGGCGCTGGCGAAGGCCATCCACGAGAAGTGGAAGGAGCCGAAGCCGCCCGCGACGGCCGGACAGTTGGAGAAGAAGCTCGCCCCGGTGGGGGCCGAGGAGGCGGCGGAGGCGCGGCGCCGGCTGAACGCGGTGACGAAGGACCACCCGGGCCTGACGGAGCGGCTGCTGCCGTTCGTCGGGATCCTGCGGGATGACCTGCGCGGCCTGCCGACAGTCATCCCGAACGGCACCCTGTACGTCACCGAGTCCTCGCTCCGGAAGAACACGGGCACGCACTACACGCCCCGCTTCCTCGCGGAGGAGGTCGTGCTGCACGCACTGCAGCCCCTGGCGTACGAGCCGGGCCCGCTGCAGACGGCGGACACGGGGCAGTGGCGGCTGAAGTCCTCCGAGCAGATCCTGGACCTGAAGGTCGCGGACATAGCGATGGGCTCGGCGGCCTTCCTGGTGGCGGCCTGCCGCTACCTGGGCGACCGGCTCATAGAGGCCTGGGAGAACGAGGGCCACACGGGCGCGATGGTCTACCGGGCCGGGCGGGCTGTTGAGGCCGTGACGGCGGCGGACGCGGAACAGGACCCGGTGGTCGTCGAGGCCCGCCGCCAGATCATCGAGCACTGCCTGTACGGGGCGGACATCAACCCGATGGCCGTGGAGATGGCCAAGCTGTCGCTGTGGCTGGTGTCGATGGACCCGGGACGGCCTTTCACCTTCCTCGACGACCGGTTGGTGGCGGGGGACTCGCTCCTCGGGGTCACCGACATGGGCCAGATCACCCGCATCCACCTCGACGCGGGCGGCCAGGAGGACTCCTTCGCCCTCGACGCACGCGACCGCGTCGACGCCCTGACCCGCGAACGCCTCGCCATCACCACCATCAAGGGCGTCGACCTGGTCGCCCTGGCCAAGAAGCGGGAGCGATTGGCGGCGGTCAACCGGCATTCGGCCCGGCTCCGCCTGGTCGGCGACCTCATCGCCGGCGCGGCCCTGGCCACCTGCTCCTCCGGCCGCGTCCCCTGGTACGAGAGCGCGGGCGGCGAGCCGGTGCGGGATCTGTTCCCTGTGGCCGCGAACATCGTCCGCGAGATCGCGTCGGAGGACGTCGCCGACGACACGGACGTGGTGCGCGCGGCGCGGGCCACGGCGCAGGAGTGGCTGGCGGCGGAACTGCCGGAGGACGGGCTCGAACGGGCACCGGTGCACTGGCCACTGGTGTTCCCCGAGGTGTTCAGCGGGGGGCGGGACGGGTTCGACGCGGTGGTGGGGAATCCGCCGTTCTTGGGCGGGCAGAAGCTCACGGGCGCGCTGGGGGAGGCGTACCGGGAGTACCTGGTGCGGTACCTGGCCGGAGGCAAGCGAGGCAGTGCCGACCTGGTGGCGTACTTCGAACTGCGGGTGCATGAGCTGCTGAACGGGGCGGGGCAGACTGGATTGATCGCCACGAACACCCTTGCGCAGGGGGACTCGCGGGAAGTCGGCCTTGACCAGTTGGAGGCCCGGGGTGTCTCCATCCGGCGAGCTGTCAAGAGCAAGCCCTGGCCTTCGAGTTCGGCAGTGTTGGAGTACTGCGCGGTGTGGACGAGCCGGGCCCGGATAGCCGATGCGGCTCCCCGGGTGCTGAGCGGGGCGGCGGTACCGAACGGGATCACGACTTCGCTGAACCCGGGGACAAGGGAGGCGGCTTGGGTGGAGGCGCTGGAAGGGAACGGAGGGGTGGCGTTCCAAGGCTCGATCGTGCTGGGCCTTGGCTTCACGCTTCCCGAGTCCGAGGCCCGATCCTGGATCAGCGAAGACAGACGGTACGCGGAAGTACTGTTCCCGTACCTCAACGGGCAGGACATCAACAACCACCCGGAGCATGGGACCGAGCGGTGGGTCATCGACTTCGGGGCGCGTGAACTGAGTAAGGCTGAGGAGTACCCGAAGGCGTTCGAGAAGGTGTTGAGGGAGGTGAAGCCCGAACGTCTACTGGTTAAGTTCAGCAAGTCGGCTCGCGAACAATGGTGGCTGTACGAGCGCAGTCGGCCGGAACTCTACGGGCTTCTTGAGGGGTTGGAGCGGTGCATCGTGATCACCCTCGTGAGCAAGGTTGTCATGCCGGTGATGGTGTCAACGGGCCCCGTCTTTGCGCATAAGCTGGGTGTTTTCGCCTCCGACGACCCAGCCCTCTTCGCCTCCCTCAGCAGCGCCCCGCACTACTGGTGGACCATTGATAGAACATCGACGCTGGAAACCCGGATTAACTACAGTCCAACCGACGTCTTCGAAACCCTGGTCCGACCCCCACTGACCGACCGCCTCCGGGCCGCCGGAACCCGCCTGCACACTTACCGCAGCGACCTCATGAGGGCCCGGAACATGGGCCTCACCGCGACCTACAACCTGTTCCACGACGCCGCCTGCCAGGGCTCCGCGATCACCGAACTCCGCGCCATCCACGAGGAGATTGACAAGGCGACCGTGGAGGCGTACGGCTGGCATGATCTGTTGGACGAGTCGGGGCAGACGGCGCCCGCCGACCCGACCCACGAGACGTTTCCGCTGGAGCACGGCTTCCACGACACGGATCAAGGGCCGCGCTACACCATCGGCCTGCTCGCTCGGACCGAGATCATCGACCGGCTGCGCCAGTTGAACCATCAGGCGTACGCCGACGAGGTCTACCTCGGCAAACATAAGAAGCCGAAGAAGCACCCCGGCATGCCCAGGCCCTCCGCTGCGGCGATCAAGAAGCTCCAGGACGGCGTGACCAGCGGGCACTTGTTCTGACGGGCTGGGCGCGCCCCGTACCCAAGCGGCCGGCTACCCCTCCGTCGAGAGGGGAGGCCGGCCGCCCCGGTGTGGCGTTCGCGCGCTCAGTCACATGCGTACGCCACGAACTCCGTCCAGCTCGTGTCGGCGACCCGCAGGCCCGGTCGCCCGGTGTCCTTCGAGTCCCGGACCCGCACACACTCGGGCGTCATAGCGACCTCCACGCAGTCGCCGCCGCCCGAGCCGCTGTAGCTGCTCTTGAACCAATGCAGCTCGTCCACGTTCTCGGATACCTGCTCCACGCTCATGTCCTCCCCGCCAGCCGTTCGATGAGCCGCGCAGACTCGATGGCGTTCAAAGCCTGCGATCGCAGCTTGCCATACCGCAGCCCGAAGGAGCTGACCTCCGCCGGATCACGGACGACGCACCCGACTTCCTGGGATTCCACGTAACCAAGCTGTCGATGTTCGTTTGTTTCCAGCACGACGAACGGCCCGTTCAGGCCCGAGTGGAACCCCGGCGAGGCGGGCATGACCTGCACCTCGACGTTCCGCTGCGCACCTACCTCCAGCAAGCGCTGCCACTGTGCCCGCATGACGTCCCCATCGCACACCGGGTTCTGCAACGCCTCCTCACTCACGATGAACGACAGCTCCGCCATCGGCACCCGCGTCAGCAGCTTCTGGCGGCTCAGCCGTGCATCCGTGTGCTGGTCGACGGTCTCCTCGCTCAGCGGCGGGCAGTGCCCGGCGAACAGGGTTCGCGCGTATGCCTCCGTCTGCAACAACCCCGGCACCAACAGCGGATCGTAGGAGCACCGACTCACCGCCTCCGCCTCGAGCAGCGCGAAGCTTCGGAAGAACCGCGGCAGCTTTGCCCGGTCCACCTCGTCCTGCAACACCTCCAGGACTCCGCCCGCATCCAGCACCCGTTCCGCCGCCGTCGTGAACACCGCCTTGGCCGGACGCCGACCCTGCTCGACCGAGGCGACCTGTTCCACCGAGTAGCCGATGGCGTCCCCGAGTTCCTGTTGGGTCAGCCCGGCCTGCTTACGCAGATGCTGGAGCAGCCTGCCGTAGGACGACCACGCCCCCGGCAGGTCGCCGCCCTCCTCCTTCGTCCTGACCGCACGACCGTTCTGCGTGTCCCGCACCGCCCTCACGCCCTTCCGTCCCGGAGTGCCCCCGCGCGCACACCATTGGGGGGTAATGTCCAACGTCGACCCGAACGCCCGGGACACGGCCCCGGACCCGTACAACGCCCGTACAGGACCAGTACAACCAAGGCGAGCACGCACTACCCACCCCGTACGACCAGGGCGGCGTACGGCCGGAGTACCTGGCCACCTGCGTCCCCGCCCGTCCACGCTGGCACCGTGACGCAACACCAGATCACCCACGAGTCCGGTACCCCCGCCCGCCAGTTGAGCCTGCGCTTCAGCAGCACCAGACGGGGCGCCCGGCTGGCACGCCAACTCGCCGTCCAGCAGTTCACCGAGTGGACCGGTCTCCCGCACGACTCCCACACCGCGCGTGCCGTCGCCCTCGTCACGGCGGAGCTGGCGGCCAACGCGATCACTCACGGCAGCCTTCCCGGCCGGGACTTCCGGCTGACGCTCCTTCTCCTGCCCGCGCCCACCGTTCGCATCGAGGTGACGGACACCCGCCCGGATCGCCTTCCACGTCACCCCGCTGCCGACCCGGCGCCGCCTGCCGACGCCGCGTCGGGCCGTGGGCTGCTCCTCGTCGAGGCGTATACGGAGCGCTGGGGCTGCGTCCGTCACGATCCCTGGACGAAGATCGTCTGGGCGGACGTGCCAGTAGCGGAGTCAACTCTTGTGAACTAAGTGCATGGAGGTAATACTGTCCTGGCGTGGACGCTCCCACACCAGGAGCGTGTGGCCCTCTGGTGGCCTTCGCGTGACACATGAGGGGGCGCGCTCAGATGGCATGGGCCGAGACGGACGAAGACACCCGCAAGGTACAGACCGCCGTTCTGGGCGGATCCGACGGGCATCGGCCTGTCATCCTTCCCTATGACAAGGAAGCCGCCGAGCGTCTGAGGAAGATCCACGGCGCCGATGCCTTCAGCTGTGGTGTCCTGCTGGGCGGGTGCGGCAAGGTGCTGACTCTGCGCGCCTGCGGTGACAGGAAGTCCCACTTCGCCCACCGCCCGCCTGTACGGTGCGGTCGTACCGCCGTGGGGGAGAGCAGCGCAGACCACCTGTACATCGGAGAAGCGCTCGTCAACTGGCTTCGCAGACAAGGGCAGCCGAAAGTCAGGGCCACGTACGTCCAGCAGATGCGTGCCCGCAGCGACTCGGTCGAGATCCGATTCGGTGCGAAGGGGAAGCGCCGCCTTCTACACGTACAGATGGCCCGCCGCTCCTTCTCCGAGTGGAAGGACGACGGACGGAGACTCGAAGCCCCGCCCGGCGGGCGCTCGACGATGCGCACGTACGGGCCGGAGAGCGAGCTCGCGCTGTACGAGGTGCAGGCTGCCGGTTACGCACTGCGCTTCCGGTGCGAGACGCGCGACGGCACACGCACCGTGTTGATCGGTACGCAGTCACCTGATCACAAGGTCGAGTGGACGTCTCTCGACCGCTGCCGCCTCAGTGACGCAGGGCTTGTGACGCCGTCGCTCGAACTGGCCCCGGATGGTGAGATCCTGCGTTTCAGGAGCGCGAAACTCCCGGCAACGCCGGGAGAGCCGTCACGGGCCGCCGCTTCCCCCTCGCACGAGCCGGCTGCCGCCGTGCCCGACGAACCGGTCGATCCGCGTCTGAAGGCAGCACGGGCAGGACTCCCGCCGGTCGTCGACGATCTCCTCCGCCGCTTCACCACCGCGGGGTCGAGCCTCGTGCTGGTCGGTGCCTCCGCGCGGAACGCGCTGTCGGGGCGCGTCGGGCGGGAACTCGAGTTCGCCACGGACGCCGACGTGCCACAGGTGCGGCAGATCATTCGCCGCTGGTCGGAGGACGTCCGGGAGTACCGGGAGGGCAGATTCAGAGGCGTGAGTCTCAGCAAGAACGTGGGTGGCGACAGCTACACCATGCGGATCAGCGCGTGCCCGGTGTCGGCGGCGCGAGGCGGCGACGTCTCGCAGTCGCCGCTCGGAGCACGCGAACAAGCGCTGAAGGCCTACCTCCGGCGCCGTGACTTCACGGTCGACGCCATGGCCCTCGGACTCTCACGCGTGACTCTGACAGACCCCTTCGGCGGTCTGCGGGACCTGGAGCGGGGCGTGCTGCGCACGCCGCGCACACCTACGGCGTCGATCTCCGCGGATCCGTTGCTGATGCTTCGAGTGGTTCGCCACGCCGCCCAGCTCGGCTTCGAACCGGTACCGGAGCTGAGGGCCGCGATGAGCGCGATGGCTGCGCGGATCTCCGCGATCCCCGCTGAGCAGGTGCGGGAGGAGTTCGCCGGCACCATGCTCGCAGCTCGGCCCGGTCCCGGTCTGCGGCTGTTCGTCGACACGGGACTCGCCGAACACGTTCTTCCGGAACTGCCCGCCCTGCGGTTCGAAAGCGCCGAGCATCACCGTCACAAGGACATCTACGAGCACACGCTGACGGTCCTGGACCAGGCCATCGCTCTCGAAACGGACGGGCCCGACCTGACACTGCGCCTGGCGGCGCTGCTGCACGACATAGGCACGCCACGTACCCGCCGGATCGGCCGGGACGGCCGCGTCTCCTTTCACCATCATGAGGTGGTGGGCGCCAAGATGGCCCGCAGGCGCCTGCGTACCCTGATGTTTCCGAATCAACTGACCGAGGACGTCGCCCGGTTGGTGGAGCTGCATCTCCGGTTCCACGGATACGTCGAGGAGAAGTGGACCGACCCGGCCGTCCGTCGCTACGTGCGCGACGCGGGCCCGCTGATCGACCGGCTGCACAAGCTCACCCGCGCCGACTGCACGACACGGAACCAGCGGAAGGCGACAGCGCTCGCACGCGCCTACGGCTCCCTGGAGGAGCGCATCGAGCGCCTCGCTGTCGAGGACGCGCGGGAGGCCGCCCGCCCGGACCTCAACGGCCACCAGATCATGGAGATTCTCGGAATCCGTTCCGGGCCCGAACTGGGAAGAGCGTACGAGCACATGCGGCGGCTTCACATCGAGCAGGGCCCCATGGATGTCGAGACGGCCAGAGCGGCTCTGCTGGAATGGTGGGCGCGGCGGGATCGCTGAATCGGCTCCCGCGCCCCCGAGACACTGAGGATTGCGTGGGTCAGGTACCGGCTGTCGTCGAAGCGGCCGAGTCAGTCCTCCAGACGCACCGGCATGAGCAGGGAGAACGCGTCCTCGTCGTCGGCCCGGCGGATCGCGAGCGGGGCCGTGGGGGCGCCGAACTCCAGGATCAGCTGATCCCGGGCCCCGGCGGCGAGCGCGTCCAGCAGGAACTCGCGGTTGACGGCGACACGGTCCTGGCCGTCGTCACCGTCCTCGCAGAGGGTCACGGTGCCGTCGTCCGCCATCCTGAGCACACTGAGGTCGCAGGACACACCGTCCTGTTCGCGCACCTCGCTCGGGCGGACGGGACCGGTCTCGAGCGCGTGCCGGAAGTCCCGCACGTCGATGAGTGCCCGTCGCCCGGACGGGAGGGGGACGAGACGGCGGTAGTCGGGGAAGTCGTACGCGAGGCACTGACCGGCCGCCTGCCGGTCCCCGGCCTCCAGTGTCACGCGGTCACCGTCCACACCGAGGTGTACGCGGCTCTCCCCGTTCAGCAGTGCCCGCATCGCGTCCGCGAGCGGGGCGGGCAGGACGACCTGAACACGGGGCCCGCCGTACCCGGCGGTCGGCGAGTGCGCGACAGCCATCCGGTACCGGTCGGTGGCGACGACGCGGAACGAGTCCTTCTCCACGTCGAACAGGACAGCGCCGAGCATCGGCAGCTCGGGGTCCGTACTGGCGGCGAAGCGGACCGCGTCCAACGCGGCGGCCAGCTCGGGCGCGGGGACGGACAGCTGGACGGTGGCCGTGCGGAGCGAGGTCATGGGGTTCTCCCTGTGATCGAGTAGGGCTCGGAGCGTGGAGAACTCGGTGCGGGCATCGGACAGCCCTGATGCGAGGCGGCGCAGGTGCGCTTCGAGCAGCGTGCGCACCAGGTCCGGGTCCGTGCCGGACCAGCCGGCCAGCACCAGTCTGATGTCCGCGAGGGGCATTGCGGCCCGGCGCAGCGTGGCCAGCACCCGAGCCTCGTCGAGCTGCTCGGGTGCGTACCAGCGGTAGCCGCTGACCGGGTCCACCCAGGCGGGGACCAGCACGCCTGCCCGGTCGTAGAACCGGAGCGCGCTCACGCTCAGTCCGCCGTTCCGGGCCATCTCCCCAATGCTGCGCATCTCGTTCTCCACACCGGAACTCTGAGCCCTCGACAAGGTCGAGGGTCAACCGCGGTCATGGCCTGGATCTCTCGCTCAGGCAGGCCCCTCAGTCCCGCTGTGCCAGATCGAGCGCCGCCACACCCACGAACCAGTCGAGCACCTCGCAGATCGCGTCGCTGTGCTCTGCGAAGACACGGACCGGGAAGGACGGACGCAGTTCCAGCTTCGCCTCGGGCAGATCGATTCCGTCGATCTTGTTCAGACGGTTCAGGAGCTCACGGCGCTGCTCCGTGTCGTCGAAGGGGCTGCGCGACCTGAGGTACTGGAAGACGACCTCGACCGTTCCGCTCACCGGGTAGATCGCGATCGGCCACATCAGGTGGGGCCGCTGGCTCGTCCCGGCGTCCAGCATCGGGAAGCAGCTCGTCTCCTCGTGCCGGCCGTAGTTGACGTAGCCGCCCTGGAGGCGCCAGAAGTCGAGTGCCGCCAGGACTCCGGCGGACGCATCCGGCCAGTGCGCCTGCAACTGCGCCCGGAACTGCCCGGCCGCCGCCGTGTCCTCCCCCTGGGGGAGCGGGTCGTGCGAGACGGGCTGCGCGACGTCCTTGCCGAGCAAGGTGGCCAGTTCCGCGGCGGTCAGGCGCTGCGAACCACGAGCGCGGCCCCACGAGTCGAAGGTCACCCCCTCGCTCTTCAGCAGCTCCTGTGGCGGCTGCCGGTCGGTACCCTCCGCCCAACGGAACGTGGAGGAGACCTTGCCGTCCGCGGTCAGGACCCGGTACGCCCCGATGACCGTCGGATTGGAGCTCAGGTACGCGCCGACGGGCACCGGGTGGCTGCCGATCAGCTCGGCGACGTCGCCGTACGTCGTCCACGTGCCGCTCGGCATCGCCACGAGGGCCGCCCGCAGATCCGCCCACCCCGGCCACTCCTCGTCGGCCGGCTTGACCCCGCCGACGGGGCCGGGCCAGAGCTTCACCGCCCGCTCCGTCAGACGGTCGGCGCGGGCGAGGATCTCGGCCTTGCCCCAGCGCTGCTGCGAGGCGATCTCCTGGTTCATCCGCAGGGCGCTCGAATCCAGGATCTGCTGCTTGCGCTCGAACGGGCTGTTGGACAGCTTCGCGTTGTCTCCGCTGAGGGTCAGATTGCCGAGCGTGTGCACCAGAAGGTCGTGCAGCTCCTGGGGAGTCTGGTTCGGCTCGGTCTCGTCGGCGAGCAGGTCGAACCATGCGGGCGCCGGTCGCTGCGGGAGAACGTGCTCCACGCTCAGGGAGGCCTTGACGAAGTCGACGGGCTCGCTGGAACCGTAGCTCTCCTCCAGACGACGCAGGATGTAGCTCCGCTGCGGAGGACGGCCGCTCCAGTAGAACGGCTTGCTGCGGATCGCCTCGCGCAGCTCGTCGTCGCTCGGCCAGCGGCGTCGGCGGCCGGACAGGAACCGCCGGACCGCCTCCGCAGCGGAGCGGTCCGTCTCCAGTTCCTTGGGAGCCTCCATGAAGATGCGGTTGAGGCCGGTGGTCGGCGTCTGGCAGATGAGCCGGCGCACCAGGTAGGACTCGACGTACCGCAAGGCCTCCGCCGCGTCGTCGGGGGTCGTCTTTCCGTCGTCGACGAGATCCAGCAGATGGAGGGCCAGCGGGTAATGGGTCTGCCCGCCCCACGCGTTGAGGCGCTCCAGCACGGCGCGAAGCGCGGGTGACGACTCACGTTCAGGCTCGACGATGCGGAGGAACCGCCGCCCGCGCTGCGTGAGTTGTGCGATCTCACGATGCAGCGCGTCCTCGTCGCCGGTCAGTGGCTGAAGCCGCTTCTGCTGCTCGCGGTAGATCTCGCTCTGCTTGGTCTTGTGGTGGCCACGCACGACCAGGTCCAGCCAGACGAGGAGTTCGAGGTTCTTGGGGCCGAGGCTCTGCTGCATCGGCAGCCACAGTTCCTGGTAGACGCGCTCACCCTGCTTGGGAAGCAGCATGAACACGTAGTTGCGCAGCAGGTCGCTCTGGCTCAGCCCGACGCCCGTGTTGTTGATCGACTCGAAGATCCGGTACACGTTGTCACCAGGATCCGCGGTGATCTCCACGATCGACAGCAGATCCTTGAGGACGGTCTCGACCGTCGCGATCCACCGGTCGTCGGAGACGGCCTCCTGTCCCTCCGCGAGCGCGCCGAGGAAGAACCGGTAGGCGGCACCGATGTTGTCGCTCCCGCCCGCCTCCGCCCGGGACTGGACACAGGCCGTGTACGCCTCACGGTCGGCTTGCGTCGGCAGCAGCCGATAGTGGTCGAGGCCCTCGTGGAACTCGTTCACGAGGATCTGCCGGTGCACCCGGTCCACACCCCGGGAGTCACCCGTCTTCCCGAGATGGTCGCGCAACGCTGTGAAGGCCAACATCAGTGTGGTCAGCCGCTGTTGGCCGTCCACGACCAGCCACCGCTGCACACCGCCGGCCTGGATCTGGCCGGGGGCGAGTACGACGGACCCCAGGAAGTGCGCGGCGGCGGCCTCTCCCGACAGGTGCTGGTCGACGAGCTCGCCGACATCCTCCCAGAGCCGGTTCAGCTGCTCCCTGCCCCAGCTGTACGTCCGTTGGTAGAGGGGCACCTGGAACTGCTTGTCCCCTTGGACGAGTTTGAGCAAGGTGATCTCCTGCGCGCGCATGCGCTTCCTTTCCCTGCCGGAACGGTGCGGCCTGGCGATGGTCCGGCGGCTGTAGGCCCAAGGTGACGACGGTCGCTCAATCTACAGTGAACTCAGTCAACGGCACCTGGATTTGGGGTGTTGCCGATACTCTCGCGTGCGCGTGCTCAGTTCACAGAGGTGGTCTTCCCGGGTGCCCTGCTGGTGCTGGAGTTCGACGGGCGGGTTGACCACGACACCGTGTTCACGGTCGCCGAACTGTCCACCGAAGAGGCGGAGTTCATCTGCCCGTCGTCGCCGTTGAGGGCGTTTGATGTGGCAGCCGGCGGGGCGTCAGATCTCGTACGACGTCTCCCAGGGCAGGAGCCATGCGGTCGTCGTCCGGGAGATCAGGGTCTGACGGCGGGACGGAACGCAGACGGAGACGGAGCCGGAGAGAGTCTCCGGCGACGGCGGGCCTGGGTGCCCCGGACCCTGCTCCAGGGTCCGGGGCCACCCAGGCCCGCCCGGCTCACCCCGCGACGGGGTCCAGCATGCGGCTGCGATCACCGCTCCAAGAGACCGCCAGCGCGTCGCGGGCCCGCGTGCACGCCACGAACAGCAGGCAGTGCTCGGCCAGCAGATCCGACTGGTGCTGGACGGCATCGACATCGGCAGGCGTCACCTGCGGTGCGAACGGCAGGACACTGGACGTCACGCCCACCACCGCCACGCACCGGAACTCCAGCCCCTTCATCGCGTGCATGGTGGCGACGCGCACTCCGGACACGTCGGGCCCGGGGTTGTCCTTGACCGCCACCGCGGGGATGCGCTCCCGCCGCAGCCGCGCGACGACCGCGTCGACCATGGTGTTGAACCTGGCGCACACCGCGACCTCGGACGGCTTGACCCCGTCCTGCTCGATCCAGGTGCGGACCTGCTCGGCCAGCGCCCTCAACTCGTCGTCCTGACTGCCGTGTCCGCGTGCCGTCGGAATGCGGCCGTGCAGCTGGGACCGGTAACCGCGCAGGGAGTCGTGGCCGCCGTCATCGTCGTCGTCCTCGCCGAGCCGGCCCACCGGCTGACCGTCGAGCAGGGACGCGGACCAACGCAGGATCTCCTCCGTGCTGCGGTAGTTGAGGCGGAGACGGGACGTGCGTCCCCGGACGTTGATGCCCAACGAGCGCAGGGAGACACGGGTGTCGTAGATACGCTGATGAGGGTCGCCGACCAGGAACATGTCATCGGCCTGGGCGGCTGCGCAGGCGCGCAGCACGCGCCACTGGGCCGGATGCAGATCCTGCGCCTCGTCCACGACGACATGGCGGTAGCGCGGTGCGCTCTCGGCGAGGATGCGCGCCGCCTGGTCGCACAGCTGCGTGTACGTCGCCGAGTCGCGCGAGGTGAGGTCCGCCGTGAACCGCTCCATCACCCGCCACAGCCGGGCCCGTTGCACCCTCCCGACCTGCGTGCCGCGTCCCCGCCGTACACAGCGCAGGTACTCCTCGGGGGTGCGCAGTCCCTGCGCCAGGACGACGTTGCGGAACTCCTGGGACAGGAACTGTTCCGTCCAGGGCGTTTCCTCGCGAGCGATGGCACGGGTCCAGGCGCTCTTCTCGGCCGCGGCGGAGAGCGGCTTCGGGGAACTGCCCTTCGCCTCGCGGATGACGCGCGCGGCGAGCGCGTCCACCGTCGTGACGTCGACGCGCTCCAGCAGATGGGCGTCGGTGTCGCCGAGCAGCAGCGCGAGGCTGTCCCGGAGTGCGGCTGCCATGGCGTTGGTGAAGGTGGTCAGCAGGATGCGGTCCCCCTCACGGCCCGTGCGCAGCAGGTGCCGTACCCGGTGCAGCGCGACCACCGTCTTGCCGGTGCCGGGGCCACCGGTGACCTGGGCGGGCCCGTTGAAGCCGGGGAGGTAGGCGTAGCGGCGCTGGGCGGGGTGGAGGAAGATCCGCCAGCGGGTGAAGTCCTCGGTGAGGATGCGTTCCAGCTCGCCGGGGCCCGTCACCTCCACGATGCGGTCGGTCGTGTTGAGGATCGCCTCCGTGAGCGTGACCGCCGGACGGTTCTCCGCCGTGCGCACCGTCTGCCCCCGCGGAGCGATCAGCTGCTCCCAGACGTCCTCGGCGGAGCAGCCGGCCGCCAGGAACTCCAGGACCTCGTACTGGTCGGCGGGCATCATGGGCGGCGCCATGACGTTCAGGTCCTCGACCGTGACACAGACCCGGGCCAGCCGCAGCACCTGGTCGTCGATGCCCAGGTCGCGCAGAACGGTGTCGGAGTGCCCTTCGAAGAGACGGGCGGGGGTGTTGTCCGCCTTCGTCTCGAAGTAGGTCTCCATCTGCTCGAGAGCCTCGACGTTGCGCACCTCAAGGCCGCCGGTGGCACCGTTGACCGAGTAGGCGCGCTTGCAGGCCCAGTTGATCGCCTCGTCGTGCGGGGCGACCCGCAGAAGCGTGAACAACTCGCTTCCGTCGTCGGGGGCCAGGAGAACACCGCGGTAGGACTTCGTGATGCGAATGGTGCGGATCCGGGGGTCGCGTGCCCGCTCGAGCTTCTCCAGATGCATGCCCTTGCTCGCGTGGAGCTGAGGGACGGTCATGCTCCGGAACATCTGGATGGCGTCGTTGACTTCCTTCTGGACCGGTCTCTGCAACGAGATGAGATCCGCGACGAATTCGTCGGAGAGAGCGAGTCGGGGCATGGGCGTCCTCGGTGACGGATGGGTGCGGTCAAGACCACCCTAGAGACTCCGGCCGGGTGAAGCGACGAGACCTCGGATACTTATTGTGTGAACTGAGTCAACGATCTATTGTTCATGTGCTGCCGCACGTTCGGTCTCCGCTCGTGCTTCCTCGGATCCGTCCGAAAGGACCCACCGCATGTCGGCCCAGCCTGCTCAGGCCGCTGTCCCGCATCCCCTCGACGAGGTGCCCCAGACGTTTCGCGCAGGGGACTCCTATGAGGTGCGGGACGGACTGGTGACCTACATCCGCCGCGATCTGCTCGGCCCCTGGGACGGCGAGACCGAAACCTTGCCGAGTGCCTCCTCCGGCCCGCGCGACCGGTACCTCGTGGGCATGCTCGGCCCGCGGCCCCGGACCGTCACCTCCGACGGGATCGCGCTCGCGGCCGCCCAGAGCGCGGACGGAGACTCCGGCGACGAACAGGAGGGCGACGACACCGAGGTGCAGGACCGGTTGACCCCGCAGGCCGCCGGCCACATCTGGGCGTCGTCCATGGGGATGTCCTTCACGGTGCCCGCCTCCGTCGGCACGCTCAGCGCCGCCGTCCGGTGGGGTCGCTACACGCAGTCGGCGGAAGCGACGGACCGTGGCACCACCCGCAGGGTCTGGTCGCGCGAACCCGTCGAGCACCCGGTGGACATCGATGTGACGGGCGCGGCGGACAGGACCGTCGAGCTCGACGGGGGAGCGGTCGTCCTCGACGTGCAGGTGCGAAGGCACGCCGGTCGGGCCGGAGCCGAGGACCTGCGCGTCGTCGAACTGGCCCTGGTGAACCGGCAGCAGGACAGCAGCGAGGCACGCGACGCCCACTGGCTCTTCCAGACGGAGATCGACGTCACCGCCTTCCCGGACGACCAGGCCGCCGTCTTCCTTCCGGTCGACGACCCGCTCGACCCCGCCAACCGCGGCAACGGCGCCGAAGACGCCGAGGAACGCAAGCTCCGGCTCCTCTACCGGGACAGCCTCAGCCACGCCAAGGGCCGTAACGTCGCCGTACACGCCCACGTGCGCGACGGCGAACGCAACGCGCACCGCCTCACGACCGCGTGGCTGCCGGAGTACGACGTCCGGGCCACCACCGCGCCGGCACTGGCGGATCAGGACCTGCTCCGCGGACTCGAACTCGGCATGGACGAGCTCGCGGCCCTCGCGGTGCCCGCCCGCCGGACCGAACTGAGCGCCGCCCTCGCCCCGCTCGCCGACGGCTACGGAACCTGGCTCGAACAGCGGCGCAAAGAGGCCCTCACGCTCCCCGACGACCTGCGCCAATCGGCCGACGTCGCCATCGAGCAGGCACTGGACGTCTGCGACCGCATCACCCTCGGCATCGACAAACTCGTGGCCGACGACACCGCGTTGGAAGCCTTCCGGTTCGCCAACCGGGCCATGGCGCTCCAGCGGCGCAACACCGCGATCGCCGCGGCCCGCGCCGGACGTGAGGACGACCGAGCCTCCTATCAGGAGGCGTACGACAAGGTCCACGCCAAGGGGAAGGATGCCGCCAGCTGGCGCCCCTTCCAGCTGGCCTTCGTGCTGTTGAACCTCGACTCCCTGAGCCGGCTCGGACACCCCCACCGTGGCACTGGCCGCGAGGCACTCGTCGACCTGCTGTTCTTCCCGACCGGTGGCGGCAAGACCGAGGCCTATCTCGGTCTCGCCGCCTACACGTTCGCGCTGCGACGCCTCCAGGGCACGGTCGGCACGGGGACGGAGGCACGCAGCGGCGAAGCGGGCGTCGGCGTCCTCATGCGCTACACCCTGCGTCTGCTGACCGCCCAGCAGTTCCAGCGAGCCGCGGCGCTCGTCAGCGCCTGCGAAGTACTGCGCCGCGAGGAGTTCGCCCGGGACGTCCGCTGGGGGGCCACCCCGTTCCGGATCGGGCTGTGGGTGGGAACCTCCGTCTCGCCCAACTGGTTCGACGAGGCCAAGGAACAGATCGCCGAGGCCCGGGAGAACGCGAGCGACAAGCACGCCCGCGTCCTTCAGGTCCTCACGTGCCCGTGGTGCGGAACGGGACTGACGGCTCGCTCCCACATGGAGTACGACGAAGGGCGGCGCCGCGTCCTGCTGTACTGCCCGCGTGGTGAGGGCGAGGACCGCTGTCCCTTCTCCCGGCGCGAGTCGCCCGGCGAGGGCATCCCGGTGCTCACGGTCGACGAGGAGATCTACCGGCTGGCGCCGTCCCTGCTGATCGCCACCGTGGACAAGTTCGCCCAGCTGCCCTGGAACGGCTATGCCGGCCTGCTGTTCGGCAGGGTCACCGAGCTGTGTCCGCGGCACGGCTACCGGCACGACGACCTCGACGCCAAGACCGGCTGCGGCAGCCGCCACAACGCCAGGGGAGACCTGCCCGGCGTCACCGCCCAGCCCGTGACCCGCCTGCGGCCCCCGGACCTGATCATCCAGGACGAGCTGCACCTGATCTCCGGTGCCCTCGGTACGACCGTCGGTCTCTTCGAATCCGCCGTCGACCAGCTGTGCACCTGGAGCGTCACCGATGCCCAAGGGCACCGCCACGAGACCGGCCCCAAGATCGTCGCCTCGACGGCGACCACCAAGCGCGCCGCGGACCAGGTGCTGGGCGTCTTCGGGCGCAAGGTCGCGATCTTCCCGCCGCAGGTCCTCGACGTCAAAGACACGTTCTTCTCCCGGCAGGTCGAGCTGAGCCGCCAGAACCCCGGCCGGCGCTACCTGGGCGTGTGCGCACACGGTACTCGCCTCAAGGCCGCCGAGATCAGGGTCGCCGAGATCCTGCTGCTGGCCGGGCAGCAACTCTTCGACGACTACGGCACACCGGCGGACCCGTACCTGACCCTGGTCGGCTATTTCAACGCGACCCGTGAACTCGCGGGCATGCGCCGGTACATGGACGACGACATCACGACCCGGGTCCGCTCCAACGGCAGCCGCAGGGGTCAGGCCACCCTCGCCGACCGCATCGTCAGCCGCACCGGCATGCTCGGCATCCAGGAACTGACCTCACGCATCTCCTCCTCCGACATCGGGGCCGCCCTCAAGCGTCTGGAGGTCGAGTTCGACCCCGAACGCGACACGTCGGAGCGGCGCCGTGCCTTCCTGCGCGAGTACGCCGTCGCCGCGAAGGAGAAGCGGGAACCCCGCGCCGCCATGACGCCGCTCGCCCGGCAGGCGGTGGACGTCGTCCTCGCCACCTCCATGCTGCAAGTGGGCGTGGACGTCTCCCGGTTCGGCCTGATGCTCGTCGTCGGCCAGCCCAAGA
The DNA here is from genome assembly GCF_053595355.1 of Streptomyces sp. NPDC002513. Taxonomy (NCBI): domain Bacteria; kingdom Bacillati; phylum Actinomycetota; class Actinomycetes; order Kitasatosporales; family Streptomycetaceae; genus Streptomyces; species Streptomyces sp. NPDC002513. Next base: position 63,165 of record NZ_JBSFXK010000010.1, read on the forward strand.
ACACCGCCGAATACATCCAGGCGTCCTCGCGCGTCGGCCGTGACGCCTCGCGCCCCGGCCTCGTCGTGACCCTGTACAACTGGTCACGCCCCCGGGACCTCGCCCACTACGAGGACTTCGAGCACTACCACGCCACGTTCTACCGCCAGGTCGAGGCCCTCTCCGTCACCCCCTTCACCCGCCGCGCCCTGGACCGGGGCGTCGCCGCCACCTACGTCGCGGCGCTGCGTCAGGCGGCCTACGACACCTCGCGCAACCTGGACGCCCACCACGTGGATCTCGACGGCCCTCTCGCCAGGGACGTCGAGCGCCGGCTGCTGGAACGCGCCGAACGGGTGGGCACCGAACGAGCCCGTCAGTATCTGAGCGAGCGGCTGGACCGGCTGAAGGACGAGTGGCGCCGCAAGCGGGACGAGAACAGCTCGGCTCTCGGCTACCGCAAGGAAAAGCACAAGACCACCGTCGTGAACGGGCTGCTGCGACGGGCGGACGGCTCCCGGTGGACCGACCTGACCGTCGGCATGTCGATGCGCGAGACGGAGAACGAGATCAACCTCCTGCTGCCCGGGGGCGAAGCCTTCCTCGACGATCCCTCGGGCGGTGGCCCGGACTGGAACTTCGGGGCGGTGGACACCCGGGCCGACCGAGACGCGACGGACACCGTGGACAGCGACGAATACGGACCCACCACTGCGGACACGCCCAGGAGGGCACAGCGATGACCACCAGGACCAACCGCAGGGTCGGGGCCGTCCGCCCCAGCCATCTCATGTTCACCGCCGGTGTCGGCTCCCTCGTCGACCTGCCCAACTTCTCCGTTCTCGTCAGGGGACTCGACACCTGGAGCTACACCGGCATCACCGACTACGACATCGACGAACCCCGGCTGCGCGCCGCCGTCAACCGCTCGCTCCAGCGCTACGGGCGCGGGCAGATCGAGCAGTTGCGAGCGGCCCCCTGGCTCGAGGGCGGCGACACCGACCCGAGGGGCTGGGCGGCTCAGGGAGTCGGAGTGCCCGTCGCACCGTTTCCGCAGTGGCTGCGCTGCACCGCCTGCAACATCCTCGCCGCCATCGACTCCGACGAGTTCGCCTTCCACAACGGCAATCCGCGCACACCGCACGAGGCCAAGTTCGTCCACGACTGCAAGCGCGGCAAGAAACCGCTCGCCGTGGCCGCCCGCTTCACCCTCGTCTGCACTGCCGGCCATCTCGACGAGTTCCCCTACACCCCGTACGTCCACCACGGGCAGGCGTGCGGAAAGATCCCGCGGCCCAAGCTGCGTATGAAGGACCACGGCGGAAACCAGGCCGCCAACGTCACCATCGAATGCGTCGCCTGCGGCGCGAAGCGCAACATCCGCGAGGCGATGGGCGAACGCGGGCGCCGTCACCTGCCCCAGTGCCGCGGTCGCCACCCGCACCTCGGCACCTATGAACCGAACGGCTGCGACCGTGATTCGGTCCTGATGGTGGCGGGCGCCTCCAACCAGTGGTTCCCGCTCACCCTCAGCGCGCTCGCCCTGCCCAAGGGGCAGGGCGGCGACATCGACAAGCTGCTCGAGGACCACTGGCCGGAACTGGAGAAGGTCGAGGACCGCGGCGAACTCACCTTCATGGCGCGTCTGCCGCAGTTCGGCTTCCTCAAGGAGTTCGACGCGGACGCCGTCTTCGCCGCGATCACCGCCCGCAAGCAGGGAGTCGGCGGGCCGGCCCCTTCCGCCCCCGACGTCCAGGCCGACCTCTTCCGCCCCGAATGGGACGCCCTCTCCGGCCCGGTGCCCCCGCCCAGTGACGACTTCGCTCTGCGACCGGTCACCGTTCCCGCACCGCTGGACGAACTCTTCTCGGACGTCCGGCAGGTCGAGCGGCTGCGCGAGGCACGTGCGCTGATCGGCTTCAGCCGCCTCGACGCCCCTGATCCCGAGTCACCGGAGATCGCTACCCGCGTGGACCTGTCCCGGGGCACCCAGAACTGGGTACCGGCCAGCGAGGTCCGCGGCGAGGGCGTCTTCCTGCGCGTGCGGGACGACCTCATGGCGGACTGGGTGACGCGCATGGAGAAGTCACCGCAGATGGAGGCCCACAAGGAGGCTTACGGCCGGTTCCGCACCAACCGCAAGTCCGACCGGAAGACGAGCGACTTCGACCCCTTCCACGGCTGGCCCGGCGCTCGCTACATCGCCCTGCACACCCTTTCGCACCTGCTGATCCGCACCATCGCCCTGGAGTGCGGCTACAGCTCGGCCTCGCTGGCCGAGCGGATCTACGCCGGCGACGAACACAACCCGCGGACGGGGATCCTGATCTACACCGCGGTACCCGACTCCGAGGGCACCCTCGGCGGCCTGGTTTCCCTCGCGGAGGAGCGCGAGTTCTCCCGCATCGTCCGCCGCGCCCTGGCCGACGCAGGTCACTGTTCCGCCGACCCGCTGTGCTCCGACCGCCTGCCCCACGACCCGGGCGACTACCTGCACGGAGCGGCCTGCCACGTCTGTCTCTTCGTCTCCGAGACCACCTGCGAGCGCGCCAACCGGTTCCTCGACCGCCGCTTCCTCGTTCCCCTGTCCGCGGACCGGGAACAGACACTCACACCGGCCGGTCTGCTGTCGTGAGCCGGCGCGCGTTCGAGGCCGCGGCGGAGGTCGCCGTCGCGGCACTGGGCCTGCCCCGGAGCAAGGACCTCGCCGGCCTGCTGGCACGGCGAGCCGGCAAGGAGCGGGCCCTGACCGAGCTGACTGCCCCAGGGGCCGAGGCCGCCGTCACGGCGCTGTACGACGCCATGGAGCGGGATGCGGTCCCGCTCACCGAGGCAGCCGCCTACGTGCGCGGCTATGCCGCGGCCATGCTGAACGCCCGGGACAGGGTGCGGGTCCGCACCGTCTGGACCGGCCCCTCGACGCCCGCGGTACCGGTGCGGGCGACTGCCCAGGTACTCGTCGACGTCATCGACGATGCCCGAGACGAACTGCTGGCCATGACCTACGCGGCCCGCCCGTACCCGGCCCTGACCCGGGCTCTCACGTCAGCCGCGGAGCGTGGCGTGACCCTTCACGTCGTGGTCGAGACGCTGACCGGCGCGAGGGGCCTGCTCCAGGGCCGGGAGCCGGCCGAGGCGTTCGCGTCCGTCCCCGGGCTGACCCTTTGGCACTGGGCCCGGGGCTCGGCCGACCACTCTCACTCGCGCCAGCACGCCAAGCTCGCGGTCGCCGACCGCCGTACGTTGTTCCTGGGCAGCGCCAACCTGACCGAGTCCGCGGCCCATCGCAACATCGAGGCGGGAGTGCTGGTGACCGGTGGCGAGGCGCCGAAGCGCGCGGCGGAGCACATCGTCGAGTTGCAACGTCTGGGCGTTCTGAGGTCGTTCCGGCCGTGAGGCCGGATCGGGCGAGGAGGCCGATCACCCCTGGGCGGCGCGGGGATCAGCAAGCCTAGCTGACCGAATGGGCGGAAGAGGCACTGCCAGAGGGGGTGGTAGGCGTGTGCCACCCGAAAATGCGACTGGCTGTATGATGTGAAAACAGCCCTTGACCTGCAAAAATGCCGGCAGGGAGCCGATAAATCGGGAGTTTTTCCGTGCTTCGTACCATGTTCAAGTCCAAGATCCACCGTGCCACGGTCACCCAGGCCGACCTGCACTACGTCGGATCCGTGACCATCGACGCCGACCTCCTCGACGCCGCCGACCTGTTGCCCGGTGAGCTGGTCCACATCGTCGACATCACCAACGGTGCCCGTCTGGAGACGTACGTCATCGAGGGCGAGCGTGGCTCCGGCGTCATCGGGATCAACGGGGCAGCGGCCCATCTGGTCCACCCCGGTGACCTGGTGATCCTCATCAGCTACGCCCAGGTCTCCGACGCCGAGGCGCGGGCGCTGCGGCCGCGGGTCGTGCATGTGGACGGCGACAACCGGATCGTGGAGCTGGGCGCCGACCCGTCCGCGCCGGCGCCGGGCTCGGACCAGGAGCGCAGCCCGATGGCCGTCACGGCCTGACCACCGAATCCGGATCCGGTTCCGATGTCCCCGTACGCCGGCTCACTCGCTCTGCTGCACACCTCGCCGGTCCACATCCCCGTCTTCGAGGCCCTGCGCGACGCGTCCCACCCGGGACTGGAGTTGACGCACCTCGTGGCGGAGGAACTGCTGGACCGCGCCCGCGCATATGGGCCCGAGGCGGTGGCCGGAGACATCCGGGAACTCCTCGGCCGGACCGTCACGACGGGCGCCCGCGCCGTGCTCTGCACCTGCTCGACCATCGGTGGGGTCGCCGAGCGCGCGGGCGTCGGCGTGCCCGTGCTGCGCGTGGACCGGCCGATGGCGGCCGCCGCGGTGGCGGCGGGCCCCCGCGTCATGGTGCTCGCCGCGCTGGCGAGCACCCTGGAGCCGACGGTCGCCCTGATCCGCGACGAGGCCGGGAACCGGCCCGTGCGGGTGCGCACCCTGGTCGTCGAGGGTGCCTGGGAGCGCTTCCAGTCGGAGGACTCGGGCGGCTACGTCCGCGCGGTCGCGCGCGCCGCCGACGCGGTCACGGAGGCCGACGTCATCGTCCTCGCCCAGGCGTCCATGGCCTCCGCACGGCATCTGGTGAAGACCGCCGTGCCGGTCCTCGCGAGTCCCGGTCCGGGCCTCGCGGCGGCCGCCGCGGCCGTGACCGATGGAGCCCCACGACTCGGCCTGCGGCGGCCGACGGCATGAGCGCGCGCAGGGCGGCGGGCACCCGTCCGGCGGCAGGGCGCGCGTGCGCGCGGGTCGGCCGGCGCCGACCGTGGAGGCGCGGGTAGGGCGGTGGGCACCCGTCCCGGTGCAGGGTGAGTGCGCGTGGGCCGGCTGGTGTCGGCCGTGGAGGTGCGCGGGCGGCAGGCATCGTCCGGCGGCGCGGTGTGAGTGCGCGCCAGGGCGGCACGGCGCGGCGCGAGTGCGCGCAGGGAGGCACGCACCGTCCGGCGGCACGACGTGAGTGCGCACAGGGTGGAACGGTACGGCGGCGTGCGCGCAAGGCGGCCGGCACGTCCGGCGGCACGGTGTGCGTGGCGTAGCCGGACAGGCGCCGGCCGAGGCGTGCGTGCGCGCGGGGCGGCCGGGTACCCGGGGGGCAGGTCCAGGCCGACGCACCAACCGGCTGGAGGACACGATGACGCATCCGCTCCCCGATCCCGCACAGCCGGGACCGCTCCCCGGACCGGGACCGACCCCGGGACCGGAGCCGACCCCCGAACCCGTGCCGCCCGGCCCCGAGCCCGGGCCGCCGGGACCATCCCCCACGCCCCCGGCGCCCGGCCCGACGCCGCCGGGCCCAGAGCCCATACCGCCCGGCCCCGGCCCCGACCGACCGCAGCCCGGACCCGAGCCGGTGCCCGAACCGGAGCCCCGTCCCACCCCGGAGCCGTCGCCTTCCCCGATCCCCGAACCGCCGGGTCCGGACCCCGTTCCCCGGCCCGAACCGGGGCCGCCCCTGAAGTGACAAGGTTCCGCGTAACGGGCCGGAGTGGAGCGCGGTCCGGGTCCCGCCCAGACCGGCACACGCGGGCGCACGTGCCACGCGGCGGCGAGGCCGCGGCGGCGGTCCCGCGTGCTACGCCTCGACCTCCGAGCGGTCTTGGCCCCACAGCGTGTGGAACGAGCCCGGGCGGTCCGTCCGCCGGTAGGTGTGCGCCCCGAAGAAGTCCCGCTGCCCCTGGGTGAGCGCGGCGGGCAGCCGTTCGGCGCGCAGGGCGTCGTAGTAGGCGAGGGCGGCCGAGAAGCCGGGTGCCGGGACGCCCTGGCGGGTCGCCGCGACCAGGACCTCGCGCCAGTCGTCCTGCGCCGCGCCGATCTCCTGGGCGAAGGTCTCGTCCGACAGCAGACTGGGCAGGTCGGGACGGGTGTCGTAGGCGGCGCGGATACGGTCCAGGAAGGCCGCGCGGATGATGCAGCCCGCGCGCCAGATGGAGGCGACCTTGCCGAGGTCGATGTCCCAGGTGTACTCCTCGCTGCCCGTCGCGATCTCGTGGAAGCCCTGTGTGTACGACACGATCTTCGAGGCGTACAGCGCCTGTTCCACGCGGTCCGCGAAGGCGCCGGCCTCCGCCTTGCCCAGCGGTGCGGCCTTGGGGCCGGCCAGATGGCGCGACGCCTCCCGCAGGTCCGAGTGCCCGGACAGCGAGCGGGCGAACACCGCCTCCGCGATGCCCGAGACCGGCACACCGAGGTCCAGCGCGATCTGGACCGTCCAGCGTCCGGTGCCCTTCTGCTCCGCCTGGTCCTGGACCACGTCCACGAACGGCTTGCCCGTCGCCGCGTCCACGTGGGAGAGCACCTCCGCCGTGATCTCGATCAGGTACGAGTCCAGACGGCCGGTGTTCCAGGTGCGGAAGATGTCCGCGATCTCGGCGGGGGAGTAGCCCGCGACGTCGCGGAGCAACTGGTACGCCTCGCCGATGAGCTGCATGTCGGCGTACTCGATGCCGTTGTGGACCATCTTCACGAAGTGGCCGGCGCCGTCCGGTCCGATATGGGTCACGCACGGCGTGCCGTCCTTCGCCTTCGCGGCGATCTTCTCCAGCATCGGACCGAGCGAGGCGTACGACTCGGCCGAGCCGCCCGGCATGATGCTCGGTCCGTGCAGCGCGCCCTCCTCGCCGCCGGAGACGCCGGTGCCGACGAAGTGGATGCCCCGCTCGCGCAGTTCCTTCTCCCGGCGGCGGGTTTCCGCGAAGTGGGCGTTGCCGCCGTCGATGATCATGTCGCCGGGCTCCAGGAGCGGGGCGAACTCCTCGATCACCGCGTCGGTCGGCGCGCCGGCCTTCACCATGATCATCAGGCGCCGCGGACGCTCCAGCGCCGCGACGAAGTCCTCCGGGGCCTCGGTCGGCACGAAGTCGCCCTCGTGTCCGAATTCCTTCACGAGATCATGGGTCCGCGAGGGGGTCCGGTTGTGCAGGGCGACCGTATAGCCGTTGCGCGCGAAGTTCCGGGCGAGGTTGCGGCCCATGACCGCGAGACCCGTGACGCCGATCTGGGCGGAAGCGTTCATAGCGGTTGGCTCCTAGAGATACTGGAATCGTCTAGAGATACTGGAATCGTCGGTGCCGGTTCGGTCCTGAAGACGTCCTCGATGGGTGGTGTGCAGGTCAGTATTGCCCGGTGACCACCCTGACGTGCCGGTACGCCCCTCGCGCATCCGGACGTGTCGGATGTGCGCCCCAGGGTTCCCCCGGCTCCCTCCCGACCCGGCCGTTTCCCTCCGCTCCCTCAACCAGGAGTGTCTGCCGGTCAGTTGGCGCCCGGGAGCGGCCGATTGCCGTCTTGCCATGGCCTGTTCGCGGCGCATACTTTTGGCCCTCCTGACGCATGCCGAGGGGGCTCACCATGGCCGTACGCGATCGGCACCGCCGGTACCAGCCGACAAGGTTCAACCGCGCGTCGCTCACCGTCACGGCGGGAGGCGCCGGCATCGCGATCCCGCTCATCGGCGCGGGCGTGGCGCACGCCGCCGAGGTGGACACCTGGGCCAAGGTGGCCGCCTGCGAGTCGAGCGGCGACTGGAGCATCAACACCGGCAACGGCCACTACGGCGGGCTTCAGTTCACCCGGTCCACCTGGGAGGCGTACGGGGGTACGGCCTACGCCCGGCGCGCGGATCTCGCCACCCGGGACCAGCAGATCGCCGTGGCCGAGAAGGTCCTGGCCGGCCAGGGACCCGGCGCCTGGCCGGTCTGCTCCGGGCGCGCCGGACTCACCCCCTCCCACGCTCCCCGTCGTGCGGGCGGGGAGACCTCCGCCGGCGCGGACCCCGACACCTCGCGCGTCACCACGCAGACCGCCCGGCGCTCCGTCCGCGAGGTGAAGCCGCAGACCACGCCGCAGTCACGGGCGGGCACCACCGAGATGTACACGGTGGTGCCCGGCGACACCCTCTCCGGTATCGCCGACTCCCAGCGCGTCCAGGGCGGTTGGCAGCGCCTGTACGCGGCCAACCGCGCCACCGTCGGCACGGACCCGGACCTGATCCTGCCCGGCCAGCGGCTGAACGTGCGGACCAAGGCCCCCGCGCACCCGGCACCGCCCTCGACGCGTACCCGCAAGCCGTCGCACGAGCCGTCTCACAAGCCGTCCGACCACTCCTCCAGCCACCCGTCCCGCACGTCGTCCACGGAGAAGACCACGTCCGGCCGGACGACCGCCACCCCCCACACGCTGTTCGCCCCGGTGAACGCCACGACCGGCACGCCCTACCACGCGGCGGGTTCCGCCTGGTCGAAGGGCTACCACACCGGTGTCGACTTCCCCGTGCCCACCGGAACCTCCGTGAAGGCGGTGGCGGCCGGGCACGTGGTCAGCGCGGGCTGGGGCGGCTCCTTCGGCTACCAGGTGGTCATCCGGCACGCCGACGGCCGCTACACGCAGTACGCCCATCTGTCGGCGATCTCCGTGAAGGACGGGCAGAGCGTGGCGGCCGGCCAGCGGCTCGGCCGCTCCGGCTCCACCGGGAACAGCACGGGCCCGCATCTGCACTTCGAGGTGCGGACGGGGCCCGAGTTCGGCAGTGACATCGACCCGGTCGCCTATCTCCGCGAGGGCGGCCTCAGGATCTGACCCCGGTCCGGCCCCGGGACCGGGCCGGGGCGGGAATGGGGACGAGCGGCTCGTCGCGGACGAGGCCGTACGGGCTCGACGGCTCGCCGCGCGGCTGGGGCTCCCGCTCGCCGGCCGGACCCGGCCCGGCCGGTGCCGGTACGTGGGCCGTTCCCTGCCGGACTGGTGCTGGTATGTGTTCCGTTCCTTGCCGGGCCGGTGGAATTTGTGCCGTTCCCTGCCGGGCCGGTGGTATTTGGGCCGGACCCGGCCCGGCCGGTGCCGGTACGTGGGCCGGACCCTGCCGGACCGGTTCCGGCACCCGGGCCGCTTCCTCCGCGCTGACCCGCCCCGAGGTCAGCAGGACCAGGCCGCCCGCGGCGACGACCGCGCAGCCCAGCGCCCCCGCGGTGCCCGCCGTGCCGTCGCGGAAGGTCTCCCCGAACAGGGTGATGCCCGCCACGGCCGCCACCACGGGGTTCACGACCGTCAGCGTGGACAGCGGTGCCGCGAGGCCCGCGCCCCGGTAGGAGGCCTGCGACAACAGCATGCCGGCGGTGGCGAGGACGCCTATCACCGCGACGCTCGGCAGGTCCGTGAGCACGATGCCGTTCGTCCAGTCCATCGCGACGGTCTTCGTGAACACGGAGGACATGCCGAACGCGACACCGGACGCCGCCGCCAGCAGCACGCTGCGGACCGCAGGATGCCGGTGCGTCGCGCGGGCCGCGGCCATCAGTGCCACGATCCCGCCGGCCGTCACGAGCGCGACCACCGTCCGCTGCGGGCCGCTGAGCGACCGGGTGTCGGAGGCGCCGATCAGGGACAGCAGGCCCGCGAGGCCGACGGTCGCCATGAGGGCGCCCCGCCAGGCGGTCGCCCCCGCCCGGCGGCTCACGAACAGGGCGGCCATCGGCAGGACGAACACGATGGTCAGCGCGCCCAGCGGCTGGACCAGGCTCAGGGGACCGTAGGCGAGCGCCACCGCGTGCAGCAGCCCGCCGAGGCCGTTCAGCGCGACGGCGGCCCACCAGGCCGGCCGGTGTAACGGCGCGTACGACCGGTCGGGAGTGGACACGGCGACCTGCTCCTGCACGATCGCCCCGCCCGCGTAGGCGACGGCGGAGACGAGCGACAGGAGAACGGACAACGCGAGAGCGCTCATCGGCGGTTCCTTCGCGCGGGACCGGGACGGGGGCCCCGGCGCGGCGAACAATCGGCTTGCATGGTCAACACAATGCCGCCTCGGACTCTTCCCGTCGTCGTCCCTGAGCACGCATTGGGTCATACTGCCGACGGAGTACGGCCGCGTGTCCCTCCTCCCCAGGACGGGTGACGGCGCGGACATCGCCCCAGGTGGGAGCTTCGCCGGGTCCTTGGTAGTACTGACCCTCGTGGAACTCGACTCCGAACTCGCCGCGCTCGGCCCCCTCGGCGGCTTCTTCGCCCTGCACACCGGAGTGCCACCCCGGTCCGGGCTGCCGACCCTCGAACGGACGTACGCCACGGAGGAGTCCGCCGCCTCGGACGCGTACGCGGACCCGCTGGACTTCCGCGTCCGCAAGGTCGCCCGCACCCTCGGCACGCCGGAGGACCGCGTCGCCGCCTCCCTCGTCCACCAGGGGCTCGCGGCCCGGCTGTGGTCCGTCGCCCTCGGTGCCGCAGCCGTGTACGGGCGGGTGCCGGACCTCGATCCGCGGCTGCTGCGCTTCGACCCGGACGGCAGCGCACCGGACGACCTGTGGCTCGGCGAGGTCCGCGGGCTGTCGGCCGGCTCGCTCGACGCGGTCGTGCGCGAGGGGCACCTCGTCCCGCTCACGGCCGCACTGATCAGCCGTCACCGGGTCTCCGCGCGACTGCTGTGGGGCAACGCGGGTGCCGCGCTCGCGAGCAGCGTCCGCATGATCGACCGCTGGGCGCGTACGGGCGGCCGTACGGATGTGGCGGAGCGGGCCCGCTCCCTGGCCGCCGGGCTGTTCGCGCACCCCGACCTGGCCCGCACCATCGACTTCGCCACCGGCCGCCGCCGCACCTGCTGCCTGTACTACCGGCTGCCCGGCGGCGGTCTGTGCGGCGACTGCTGCTTCGACCGCCCGCCGGGCCGCCGGTGAGTACGCGCGGTCTTCCGCAACCGCCGTATCTGGGTGACCATGGGGGAACCAGCCGCTGAGACAGGGGGTTCCGGGTGCGCGTGGGACTGCTGACCCGGGAGTACCCGCCGGATGTGTACGGCGGTGCGGGTGTCCATGTCGAGTTCCTCGCCCGGGAGTTACGCTCGCTGACCGACCTGGTCGTGCACTGCTGGGGTGAGGGCGGCGCGGGCGGTGTCGTACGCCACCAGCCATGGTCCGCCCTCGACACCGCCAACGACGCACTGCGCACCTTCTCCGTGGACCTGTCCATGGTCGCCGGCCTCCAGGACCGGGAACTGGTCCACTCGCACACCTGGTACGCCAATCTCGCCGGCCATCTCGGCAAACTGCTGTACGGGGTCCCGCATGTGCTGACCGCCCACTCGCTGGAGCCGCTGCGCCCGTGGAAGGCCGAGCAGCTCGGCGGCGGATACGCCCTCTCCAGCTGGGCGGAGCGCACCGCGATCGAGGCCGCGGACGCGGTGATCGCCGTCTCCGGCGCCATGCGCGAGGACATCCTGCGCTGCTACCCGGCCCTCGACCCGGCGCGGGTCCACGTCGTGCACAACGGCATCGACACCTCGCTCTACCAACCGGACGGCGACACGGACGTACTCGCCCGCCTCGGCCTCGACCCGAGCCGCCCCTACGTCCTGTTCGTCGGCCGCATCACCCGTCAGAAGGGCGTGCCGCAGTTGCTGCGCGCGGTACGGCACATCGACCCCGAGGCGCAGGTCGTGCTGTGCGCGGGCGCCCCCGACACACCCGAGATCGACCGCGAGTTCCGCGATCTGTACCAGGAGCTGAGCAGGAGCCGCGAGGGTGTCCACTGGATCCCGACGATGCTGCCGCGCCCCGAGGTGATCCAGCTCCTCACCCATGCCGCCGTGTTCGTCTGCCCGTCGGTGTACGAGCCGCTCGGCATCGTCAACCTGGAGGCCATGGCGTGCGGCACGGCCGTGGTGGCCTCGCGCACGGGCGGCATCCCGGAGGTCGTGGACGACGGCCGCACCGGTCTCCTGGTGGACGTGGACGACGACTTCGAGGAGCACCTCGCACGCGCCCTCGACTCCGTCCTCGCCGACCCGGTGGCCGCGGGGCGCATGGGTGAGGCGGGCCGGCAGCGCGCGGTGCGGGAGTTCGGCTGGGCCGCGGTGGCCCGCCGCACGGTCCACCTGTACGAGAAAGTCCTCGCACAGGGGTAGTCATGGAGCAGGCAGCGGCACAACCGGGCGTAGAGGGGGCGGTATGCGCGGTGGACCTTCGGTGCTGGGAATCGTACTGGCCGGTGGCGAGGGGAAGCGGCTGATGCCGCTGACCGCGGACCGCGCGAAACCGGCCGTGACCTTCGGCGGAACCTACCGCCTCGTCGACTTCGTCCTGTCCAACCTCGTCAACGCCGACATCCTGCGCATCTGCGTGCTCACGCAGTACAAGTCCCACTCGCTGGACCGCCACATCACCACCACCTGGCGGATGTCCAGCCTGCTCGGCAACTACGTCACCCCCGTGCCGGCCCAGCAGCGGCTCGGACCGCGCTGGTACTCGGGCAGCGCGGACGCGATCCTGCAGTCGCTGAACCTGATCTACGACGAACGGCCCGACTACGTGGCGGTGTTCGGCGCCGACCACGTCTACCGCATGGACCCGCGGCAGATGCTGGCCCAGCACATCGACAGCGGTGCGGGGGTGACCGTCGCGGGGATACGCGTCCCGCGCGCCGAGTCGTCCTCCTTCGGGGTGATCACTCCGGGCTCCGACGGCCGGAGCGTGGAGCGCTTCCTGGAGAAACCCGCCGACCCACCCGGCCTGCCGGACGCCCCCGGGTGTGTGTTCGCCTCGATGGGCAACTACGTCTTCACCACCAAGGTGCTGGTCGAGGCCCTCCAGCGGGACGCCGAGGACGCCGACTCCGTTCACGACATGGGCGGTTCGATCCTGCCCGCGCTCACCGACCGGGGCGAGGCGGGGCTGTACGACTTCAGCGCCAACCATGTGCCCGGCGAGACCAGCCGCGACCAGGGCTACTGGCGGGACGTCGGCACGCTGGACGCCTACTACGAGGCGCACCTGGACCTGATCGCCGAGCGCCCCGCCTTCAACCTCTACAACCGCAGTTGGCCCGTCTACACCCACTCAGGCCAGTTGTCGCCGGCCCGCTTCAACGCGGGAGGCATCACGAGCGAGTCGATCATCAGCGCCGGCTGTCTGATCCGGGGGCAGGTGACGCGCTCGGTGCTCTCGCCGGGGGTCGTGGTGGACCCGGCTGCCGTCGTCCAGGGATCGATCCTCCATGACAACGTGCACGTCGGGCGGGGTGCGATCGTGCGCGGAGCCGTCCTGGACAAGAACGTCGAGGTCCCGCCGGGCGCGACGATCGGCGTCAACCCGGACCGGGACGCGGAGTTGTACACGGTCTCGAAGGGCGGGGTGATCGCCCTGGGCAAGGGCCAACGCGTGCCGTGAGCCGCGCCGCCCCCCGGCATCGCCGGGGGGCGCGCGAGAAGGCGCCGAGCCGCGACGCGCCGCAGGCCGAATCGGCTCATTGCTCTGGAATCCGACATCGCGCCACCACCATGTGCACCAACGATGTCGATCTTCCGGAGGTCTTCCGAGATGAGATGGACCCGGTGGCTGCGGGTGTGCGCCGTGGGCGCGGTGGCGGTCTCGGCGCTGTTCTCGCCGTCGGCCGGCGATGCCGCCGAGTCGGACGGCGGCAGGCTCACCGACCTGGTCAACCCCTTCATCGGCACGCAGAACGAAGGCAACGCCTTCCCGGGTGCCACCGTTCCCTTCGGCATGGTGCAGCTCTCGCCGGACACGGGTCACAGCACCGGCTACGACCACACCCAGCACCGGATCCGCGGCTTCTCCCTGGTGCACCTCTCCGGTGTCGGCTGCGCCATCGGAGGGGACCTGCCCGTTCTGCCGACGACGGGGGACGTGACCGAGACGGACTACGCCAAGTACGCGGCCACGTTCCGTCATGCCGACGAGCAGGCGAGCCCCGGGTACTACCGGGTCCGGCTGGGCAGCGGCGTCGAGGCCGAGCTGACGGCGGCCGCGCGTACCGGGGTGCAGCGGTACACCTTCCCGGCCACCGCCAAGGCGAACGTGCTGCTCAATGCGGGCCAGGCGCTGCACAAGAACGTTTCGTCCAGGATCGAGATCCTCGACGACCGCACGGTGCGCACCCAGATCACGGGCAGCGGCTTCTGCCGCTCCACCCGCCCGTACACGCTCTACACGGTCACCCGCTTCAACCGGCCGTTCACCGCGCACGGGACCTGGTACCAGGACTCGATCACACCGGGCGCGACCAGGTCGTCGGGTCCGGGGCGCAACGGCGCGTACGTCACCTTCGACACGACCGCGGATCGCACCGTCGAGGCCACCACCGCGCTCTCGTACGTGGACGCGCGCGGCGCCGAGGTCAACCTCACTACCACGCAAGGGCGTTCGTTCGACGACATCAGGGAGGACGCCCGCCGGGCCTGGGAGGACCGCCTGGACGCCGTCCGGGTCCAGGGGGGCGGCGACACCCTGCGCACCACGTTCTACTCGTCCCTGTACCGGTCCTTCCTGGCGCCGAACACCGGCAGCGACGCCGACGGCCGGTACACCGGCTGGGACCAGCGGATCCACCGGGCGAGGGGGTTCACGTACTACCAGAACTGGTCGCTGTGGGACACCTACCGCACCCAGTCCCAGCTGCTCGGCCTGCTCGCCCCGCGCGAGGCGCGCGACATGGCGATCTCCGTGCTCAAGATCGACGAGGAGGGCGGCTGGCTGCCCAAGTGGGGCTACGGCACGGTCGAGACGAACATCATGAGCGGTGACCCGGTCACCCCGTTCCTCACCAACGCCTATCAGCAGGGGCTGCTCAAGGGCTACGAGGAGCGGGCCTACCGCGCGCTCAGGAAGAACGCCGACGGCGTCCCGCCCGCCGACACCATGTACGTGGGCCGGGAGGCGAACCGCGAGTACATCGCGCACGGCTTCGCGCCGTACGTCAAGGGCCGGCCGTACACGAAGCCGGGCGACTCCGACTACCACCACGGCGCCTCCGTGACGCTGGAGTACGCGCTGTCCGACGCGATGCTGGCCCAGATGGCGCGCGGCCTCGGCCACCACGCGGACGCGGCGCGCTACGCGGCCCGGTCCCGCAACTACCGCAATGTCTTCGACCCCTCGACCCGCTTCTTCCGCGCCCGGGACGCCTCCGGCGCCTTCACCGGGCGGGCCGACCCGGCCCGGAGCGAGGGTTTCCACGAGGGCACCGCCTGGCAGTACCAGTGGCTCGTGCCGCAGGACCTGCGCGGCATGATCGGCCTCATCGGTGGCGAGAAGGCGGCCAACGACCGCCTCGACGCCTTCTTCGCCTACGGCCGGCTGCTGAAGGACCCGGCGGGGACCGCGCGGAACGTCTGGGTGAACGGCCCGTACGCGTACTACAACGCGGACAAGTACAACCCGCAGAACGAGCCCGACCTCATCGCCCCGTACACCTACCTCTCGACCGGCCAGCCGTGGAAGACGACCGACGTGGTGCACGCGGCGCTGACCCTCTTCACGGACGGGCCGACCGGCATGACCGGCAACGACGACCTCGGCACGATGTCCGCCTGGAACGTGTTCTCGTCGATCGGCATCTTCCCCATCCAGCCCGGCTACGGCACCTGGGGCCTGAGCACGCCCGTCTTCGACCGGGTCGACCTGGTCCTGGACCCGGCGTACTACCCCCGCGGCAGGCTGACCGTCACCGCGCCGGGCACCTCGGACAGGGACCGGTATGTGCAGAGGGTCCGCGTCGACGGGGTGGACCACGACCGGACCTATGTCACGACCGACATGGTGCGCCGTCTGGGCACGCTGGCGTTCACGGTCGGCGCGCGCCCGTCCGGGTGGGGTACGGCGCCGGCCGCCGCACCGCCGCCGCTGAAGTGACCCCGGATCTCACCTCGTATGTCCCATGACTTCCCCGGGTCCCGCCCTCACCGGAGGGCCCGGACTTCATGCGACGTTAACTGTACGTAGCCTGATCGTACTTGACCGTAATCATCTGTCGGAGGTTGACTTCTTGCTTCACCCCCCGTCGACGCGAGGCAAGCCATTGACTTCCGACCTGCTCGCACCACTCGACCTGGCGTTCTGGAACATCGAGTCCGCCCGGCACCCGATGCACCTCGGGGCCCTCGGCGTCTTCTCCTGCCACTCGCCCACCGCGGGCGCCCACGCCGCCGATCTCCTCGCGGCGCGCGCCGCCGCGGTGCCCGGCCTGCGCATGAGGATCCGCGACGTCTGGCTGCCGGACGTGCGTCTGCCGCGCCTCGCCGACGTCCGCCTCCCGCTGGCCCTCGGCGGCGCGGCCCGCGAACCCGCCCCCGACTTCGACCCGCTCGACCACGTGCGGCTGCACGCGCCCACCACCGACTTCCACGCCGCCGCCGGCCGGCTCATGGAGTGCTCCCTGGAGCGGGGCCGGCCGCCGTGGGAGGCGCATGTGCTGCCGGGGGAGTCCGGCACCAGCTTCGCCATCCTCTTCAAGTTCCACCACGCGCTCGCCGACGGACTACGAGCCCTGACGCTCGCGGCCGCGATCATGGACCCGATGGACCTGCCGGAGCCCCGCCCGCGTCCCCCGGCGCCCGCCCGCGGCTTCCTGCCCGACGTGCGCAAACTCCCCGGACTGCTGCGCGGCACGCTCGCCGACGTGGGCCGCGCCCTCGACATCGGGGCCTCCGTCGCGCGGTCCACCCTCGGCATGCGGACCTCCTCCGCGCTGGTCTCGGAGCCCAGCGGCACCCGCCGCACCGCCGGGGTCGTCCTCGACCTCGACGATGTGCACCGGGTACGCAAGTCGGCGGGCGGCACGGTCAACGACGTGCTCATCGCGGTCGTCGCGGGCGCCCTGCGCCGCTGGCTCGACGAACGCGGCGACGGCAGCGACGGCGTCGAGCCCCGCGCCCTGATCCCCGTCTCCAACCGCCGCCCCCGCACCGCCCACCCTCAGGGCAACCGGCTCTCCGGCTACCTGATACGGCTTCCGGTCGCCGACCCGGACCCGCTGGAGCGGCTGCGGACGGTGCGCACGGCCATGGACCGCAACAAGGACGCCGGCCCCAACCGGGGCGCGGGCGCCGTCGCCCTGCTCGCGGACCATGTGCCCGCGCTGGGCCACCGGCTGGGCGGACCGCTGGTCAGCCAGGCCGCACGGCTCTGGTTCGACATCCTGGTCACCAGCGTGCCGCTGCCCAGCCTCGGCCTGAAACTCGGCGGCAACCCGCTCACCGAGATCTATCCGCTCGCCCCGCTGGCCAGTGGCCAGTCCCTGGCGGTGGCGGTCTCGACGTACCGCGGCCGTGTCCACTACGGGCTCGTCGCCGACGGCCGGGCGGTCCCGGACCTGGAGTTGCTGGCCTGCGCCGTGGCGGAGGAGGTTCAGACGCTGCTGGCGGCCTGCGGTGCCTGAGGAGGCCCTCGCACGCCCGGCCCGTCCCGCTGCGGTGCGCCGCCGGCCGGTCACCGTCCGTCGTCGTGATCGGCGCGGGTTTGGCGACCCGGCCCGGCGCTCCGTAAAATTCCGCGTTCGAAGGCGAGCGCGGTCGGAGCGCCGCGGGTGAGCGAGGAACGGCAGCGCGATGACGGTGACAGAGGACGGCCTGGCGGGCGGCGGCTCGGCGGCCACGGACGAGGTGCCGTACGTGCCCGGCATCGACCCGGAGCGTCTGGCCGTCTGCCTGAGCGTGCTGGAGGAACTCGACCGGCTGGACGTCGACCACCCCGACGCGATCAAGGTGCGCAGGGCCACCTCGCACGTCTACCGCACGGTCAAGCAGCGCCGCCGCCAGGAGCGCCGGGCCGCCAAGACCGCCCATGACAAGGCGGTCACCGAGGCGACGGCGACCGGCTCCGCACAGCGCATCGACGACGAGACCGAGGGCATCCTGCCCTCCTCGGTCACCGAGGCCGGCCGTATCGCGGGGATACTCCGGCGCCCCCGCTCCTGCTACGTCTGCAAGACCCGCTATGCCGAGGTCGACTACTTCTACCACCAGCTCTGCCCGGCCTGCGCCGCGGAGAACCGGGCCCGCCGCGACGCCCGCACCGATCTCACGGGCAGGCGGGCCCTGCTCACCGGCGGCCGCGCCAAGATCGGCATGTACATCGCGCTGCGGCTGCTGCGGGACGGCGCCCACACCACCATCACCACGCGCTTCCCCCACGACGCGATCCGCCGCTTCAAGGCCCAGCCCGACAGCGACGAGTGGATCCACCGCCTGAAGATCGTCGGGATCGACCTGCGTGACCCGGCCCAAGTGGTGGCGCTGGCCGACTCGGTGGCCGCCGAGGGCCCCCTCGACATCCTGATCAACAACGCCGCCCAGACGGTGCGCCGCTCTCCGGAGGCATACAGCGAGCTGGTCGCCGCCGAGTCCGCGCCGCTGCCCGCGGGTGAACTGCCGGCCGCCGAGGTCATCGGCACCTTCGGCTCCGGCGCCGTGGCCGCGCTGCCCGTGCCCGGCGGCGGCGCCCTGACCGCGCAGGACGTCACCGACCTGGCACTGGTCTCCGGCTCGGCCTCGCTGGAGCGGATCGCGGCCGGCACGGCCATCGACGCGGGCGGACTCGTACCCGATCTCCACGACACCAACAGCTGGGTGCAGCCCGTCGAGGAGGTCACGCCGATCGAGCTGCTGGAGGTCCAGCTCTGCAACTCCACGGCCCCCTTCATCCTGATCAGCCGACTGCGCCCGGCGATGGCGGCCGCGTCGGCCCGGCGCACGTACGTCGTGAACGTCTCGGCGATGGAGGGCGTCTTCAGCCGCGGGTACAAGGGCGCGGGGCACCCGCACACCAACATGGCCAAGGCCGCCCTCAACATGCTGACCCGCACCAGTGCCGAGGAGATGTTCGAAAAGGACCGCATCCTGATGACCGCGGTCGACACCGGCTGGATCACCGACGAGCGCCCGCACCCGGACAAGGTGCGTCTGGCGGACGCCGGCTTCCACGCCCCGCTCGACCTCGTGGACGGCGCCGCCCGGGTATACGATCCGATTGTGCGCGGCGAGCAGGGCGAGGACCTGTACGGCGTCTTCCTGAAGGACTACGCGCCCGGCAAGTGGTGAACCGGGTCGCGATCCGGCAGGCGGTGGTGATCCGCCTCAAGGCGCGTAGGCCGGCGGCGGACGGGAACTCGCTCCCGGGAGACCGCAAGGAGTTCTCATGGCCTTTCCACACGAGATCGACCCGCGTGCCGTCGGCGATCCCCGCAACCGGTACATGAGCGACGAACAGTTCTACCGCTCCGACCGTCCGGCAGACGCCGTCCTGCCGGAGGACCGGCCACGCGGCGGCCGGCCGCCGGTCCCGCTGAAGCACCGTGGAACGTGGGGCACGGTCGCCTTCATCGCCTGCATCATCCTGTTGATCGCCGCCGGGATCGCTATGTTCCCGTGAGCGAGCGAACGCCACCGTTCCACGGGTGAACGGCGTGCGCCCCGGAGGCGGAGGACTCCGGGGCGCACGGCGCTGCGCGCACGCGTGCGGAAAACGGCTGGCCGGGAGCGCGCGTCGCCGGTTAGCGTCCCCGGCATGACCTGGCTTCCCGCTGACGTCGTCCGCCCCGCCCGATGGGCCGTGCCGGGCGGTCACCACCCGCGCCCGGTCACGGCTGCCGACACCGGCCCCGACCACCCGGCGGCCAGGGACTCACGGGAGCGGCCGTGGCGCCTCCACGGCGAGGCGGGGGACCGGCCCTTGCGGCAGTCGCGTCCCCGCGGACGTGACCTCTCCTGGTCGGAGCGGCCCGCCCTCCGGGACACCGGCCCGGCGGACTCCGCCTCCCCCGGCACCACCCCGCCGCAGGAGGGCGACCGACCATGACCGTGTGCCATGTCCTTCTCTCCGGCATCGTCGGCTCGACCGCCTACGGCCTCGCCCGCGAGGGCTCCGACGTGGACCGGCTCGGCCTGTTCGCGGTGCCCACCGAGCAACTGCACGGTCTGCACCGGCCGAAGGAGTCCCATGTCACCACGGCCCCGGACCACACCCTGCACGAGGCCGCCAAGTGGTGCCGGCTCGCTCTCGGCGGCAACCCGACCGCCATGGAACTCGTCTGGCTGCCCGCCGCGTTGTACGAGGTGCGGACGCCACTGGGCGAGGAACTGATCGGCATCCGCACGTCGTTCCTGGGCGCGGGGCGGGTCCGCGACGCCTATCTCGGGTACGCGACCCAGCAGTTCAGGCGCCTCGAAGCGCGCGGGGACGGTCCCCTCCCGGCGGACCTCCGCGCACGCACCGCCAAACACGCCCGCCACCTCAAGCGGCTGTGCCACCAGGGCCTGGAGCTGTACACGACGGGACAGCTGACGATCCGCGTGGAGAACCCGGACGCGTACCACGACTTCGGCGAGCGCGTGGCGGCGGACCCGTCGGCCGCGCTGCCCCTGCTCCGGTCCTACGAGAGGGCCTTCGACGAGACGCCCAGCGTGCTGCCGGAGCGGCCCGACGAGGCACCGGCCGAGGCATGGCTGCGCCGCGTCCGCGCCCACTTCTGCGCACCCGGGACCGCCACGGCCCCCTCCGGCCGTCCCCTCGGCGTCCCCGGCCAACGGCACTGACGCCGACCGGCGTGTGCCGACAAGGAGCGTCGTCCGCCCGAAGGGCGGAACCCGCGGCGTCCGGTGCGGTGCGTCGCACGACGGAGGGTCGTCCGCGTACGGGGCGTACGCGGACGATCCCGACAACGCGGCGAGGCGCAGCGTCAGGCGTCGCGGGCCGGGCGCCCGTTACGGTCGGAGCCTTAAACCCGGGCGGGGGAGCGGTCCGCGGGCATCCGGCCGGGTGCCCGGTCCGGGCTCGCGGCGATGGCGAGGAAGGACAGGCCGGCGCAGACGGCGTAGGCCGTGCCGGGCCAGGCCAGCAGCGCCGGGTACGGGCTCGGGTGCGGCAGCCGGTCCTCCGCGCGGATCAGCAGCGGGATCAGCCGGCCGACCGTGGCGAGGGCCCAGGCCGCCAGCGTGACCCGGTGGAGCATCCGCCGCCGGCCCGGTCCGTGCGCCAGCCACATCATCGTCGGCAGGCACCAGACCCAGTGATGGCTCCAGGAGATGGGGGAGACCAGCAGTCCGTACAGTTCGGCGGTGACCAGGACGCCGAGCAGGTCATGGCGCCGCACGGCGCTCCACAGGGCCCCGGCCGCCAGCACGGTCACCAGCACCAGTCCCGTCCACCAGGTCACGGAGGCGAGGGTGTCCGGGCCGAGAAGCCGGTCGAGCGCTCCGCGCAGGGACTGGTTGCGCACCGACCAGGCGGGGCCGATGCGCTGAGTGTCCCTCACCAGGCTGAACCAGTACCGTGCCGACTCCCGCGGGGCGATCAGCCAGGCCAGAGCCGTGGCCCCGACGCCCGCGGCGAGGGCCCAGGCCGCGGCCCGCCACTGCCGGGTCGCCAGCAGATACAGCCCGCCGAAGGCCGGAGTCAGCTTGACCGCGGCCGCCAGGCCGAGGGCCGCTCCCCGGGCCGCCGGCGTGAGCGGCACCGCGAGCGCCGCCAGGACCAGGGCGCACAGCAGCAGGTTGACCTGACCCTGGTCCAGGGTGTGGCGCACCGGCTCCAGCCACAGGCCGGCGGCGGTCCAGAGCAGGACACGGGAGCGCGGAGGCCGGTCGCGGCCGGCGCGCAGCAGTCGGCCGGCGCAGCCGGCGATCACCGCGAGGGCCACCACGGAGGCCGCCTGCCACAGGACGACCACGGCCGTCCAGGGCAGTCGCGCGAGCGGCAGGAACACCAGCGCGGCGAACGGCGGATAGGTGAACGGCAGCACCGGGATCGGCGGAGCGGTGTGCAGGTGGTAGTCGTAGAGGCCGCCGGTGAGGACCAGCGGGGACGCCTCGCGGTAGACGCGCAGATCCAGGGGGGCGGGAGGGGAGACGACGACGGCCAGCAGATGAAGAACCAGGGAGACGGCCAGGCACCACCCGGCGTGCCGGGTCATCCACGTGCCGATGACCCGGCCCCGAGCGGTTGCGTGGCGGCGGTGCATCCCGCTGAGTGTGGCACGGCCGGACGGCCGCCCAAGTCATTGCTCCGACCGGCAGCACGTCGCACGCCGCAGGTCGCGCGCTCGCCCTCGCCTGTCGTACGTCCGCGCCGCAGCCGCCCTCCCGGGGACCTTGAGCGGCCTTTAGTCCACGGCCCCCAGCCGGGCACGTCCCGCCGCCACCAGTTCGAGGACCGTGCGCCAGTCCTCCAGCACGCCGGCGTCCATGCCCCGCACCTTCGCCGTCTCGTCCGCCTGACGCAGGGTGAGGGCGTCGTCGGCCATCGGATCACGGGCGAACGCGGCTGCCTCCTGGGGCGTCAGCGGTCCGCTCCGCCGGGCCGGGGCGGGCGCGCTCCACGCGGAGCGACCGTGTACCGGAGAGGCTGCGGCCAGATAGCGCTCCGCGACGGCGTGCAGACGTACGAGACGGGAGACCCGTTCACCGAGCAACGGCCGCACCGCGTCGGCCGCCCGGTCCGCATGCCCGCTGTCGTCGTCCGTCCGTAGCAGCACCCCGATGTCGTGGACCAGGCCGGCCACCTGGAGTTCCTTGTCCGCGGGGTGACTTCGGCGCAGCAGGGCGGCGGTCTGCAGGGCGTGTTCGTGCACATCGACCGGCTCGCCGGCCCGGTCCGGGGTGTGCCGCGCGCCTTGGCAGGCGTGCAGCAGATCCATCAGCTCCTCGACGCTGCGCAGCTCCATGCGTCAGTCCTCCCGCGAGAAAAGCCGTTGCCGACGGTCAGCAGATCATGACGAGCTTGCGACTCAGCCAACGGGACCTGAACTGAGCACCGTACGCGCGGGCCCGGCATCGGCGGTGCCGGTGGCAAGGACGAGGACTGGGCCGAACGGGTGACGGCGAAACGGATGCGTGATGTCAAAACGGTTAATAACATCACCGGATGGGCGTGGGATGACCCACGATGGTTACCTGGTTGTTTCAGCCCCATCGAGCGGGCGTCTGCTCACTTGGTTAACCTGGACCGTACGGACAGCCTTTGGGTCCACCCGACCCACGGTCCGTCCCGGGACAAGCCAGTCACCACGGCCTGCTCTCTCAGGAGTTGCCGACGCCACCGCGTCCGACCTGTTTTCGACCCAGACCCGAGCGGGCGTCGGCGGTGCAGCGGCAGACTGGACCGGAACGTCCCGAGGGTTACCCGACACATAAGGAGTGCGCGGTGACACCGGAGAAGACGAATCGCGATCAGCGTCCCACGGAGCGCGGGGAGCGCGGGGGCCGTCGGACGGAGCAGAAGCTCGGCAGTCTCGACGTGTGGGCCAGGTCCGCCCCCATCCGGCTGGCGGGCTACGAGGAGGATCTCGCCGAGCCGCACATCCTGCCAAGTGTCGACTGACCTCACAGCACCGTCCTGATCGCCGACGGCATGGGCGTGTCGGACTCGCGTCCATGCTGATCAGGGAAGCGGCGGCCGGCGACCGGCCGCGCATCCGGCTCTTCCGGCACCGGATCGTCGCCGCCGCAAAGGGTGAGGCACGTGTAACGGACGGTAACTGTACGGCCTGTGTGTCTCCGTCTCTGGTGGTGCGGCGCAGGGTCCGGGCACGATCCGTGTTCGTGCGCAGACGGTCCGGGGCGCGCGGCCCGGTGGGGCGGGAGAGGCGCAAGAAACATCTGGAACGCGTGCAGTGTCCGGTCCGGCGGGTACTCGGGCCCTGAAGCGGCGGTGAACCGCACCGCCGCCCGGGAGGAGGGACCCATGATGGCCCGGCACGTACGCGACATCATGACCGCGCACCCCGTAACAGTGGAGCCGCGGACCCCGGTCGGCAGAGTGGCCCAGATGATGCGCGACCGGCACATCGGCGCCGTCCTCGTGACGGAGGGCGACGAACTGCGTGGCCTGGTCAGCGACCGCGATCTCGTGGTCCGCGCACTCGCGGAGGGCGCCGATCCGGGGGAGACCACGGTGGCCCGCGCCTGCAGCGAAGACCTCGTCACCATCACCCCCGACAAGGACCTCCACTACGCGGTGCGGCTGATGCGCGACCATCACATCCGCCGTATCCCGGTCGTCGAGGGCGGACACCCGGTGGGGATCATCTCCCTCGGCGACCTGGCCATCGAACAGGACCCGGGGTCGGCGCTCGGCGACATCAGCGCCGCGAGTCCGAACGCCTAGGCGTATCGATCACGAGCGAACACCAGCCCGGAGGCGCCGTACGCCGCCACGGCCGCAGCGCCTCCCACTGTCCCGCCGCCTCCGGCAGCGCCGTCTGCGACCCCGGCCGGCCGACGAGCCGGACCGCGCAGGGCACGCACGAACGTCAGACCGGCCACGGACGGCGCGCCGACCACGTCACCGACGTGCGCCCGCCCTCGCCGTCGTCGCGATCTTCGCGTTCATGTTCTCCTGGGACGACTTCCTGCGGCCGACTTCCTGTGGCCGCTGATCGTGCTGAGCGACCCGGCCAAGGTCACCCCGGCCATCGGACTCGACTCCCTGCGCGGCACCTTCGCCAACGACGAACGTTTCGTCGCCGCGGGAACGGTCATGGCGGTGGCACCGCTCCTCGTCCTTGCCGCCTGCCTCCAGCGGTACTTCTTCCGTGGTGCCGGCGAGGGAGGATCAAGGGCTGAACCCCCGTACGCGTCCCACCGTTTGAAGGAACCCGTATGCCTCGTGCCGTGCGCTTCGGCGTCAACTACACCCCGAGCGAGGGGTGGTTCCACCACTGGCTCGACTTCGACCTGGACTCCGTACGCGCCGACCTCGACTCGATCGCCGCGCTGGGCCTCGACCACATCAGGGTCTTCCCGCTGTGGCCCTACTTCCAGCCCAACCGCACCCTGATCCGCCCCCGCGCCGTCGAGCAGCTCGTCGCGCTCGCCGACGCGGCGGCCGAACGGGGCCTCGACATCACCGTGGACGGTCTGCAAGGGCACCTGTCGAGCTTCGACTTCCTGCCCGCCTGGACACGGACCTGGCACCGGCGCAACCTCTTCACCGACCCGGACGTGGTCGAGGGGGAGACCGCCTATCTCAGGGCGCTCGCCGGCGCGCTCGCCGACCGGCCGAACTTCATCGGCATGACGATCGGCAACGAGGTCAACCAGTTCGCCGCCGGCCCCCACCCCGACCCGGACCGCATCACCGAGGAGCAGGCCGGACGGTGGCTCACCCGGCTGCTCGCCGCCTGCGCCGAGGGCGCTCCCGGCAAGCTGCATCTGCACGCCTCGTACGACGCCGCCTGGTACCAGGACGACCAGCCCTTCACCCCCGAGCACTCGGCCCGCCTCGGGGACCTCACCGCCGTGCACTCCTGGGTGTTCAACGGCACCGCCCAGCGTCACGGCCGCACCGGCACCGCCACCGAGCACCACGCCGCGTACCTCGTCGAACTGTCCAAGGCATGGGCGGACGACCCGCACCGGCCTGTCTGGCTCCAGGAGGTCGGCGCCCCCGCACCGTTGATCCCCGCCGAGCACGCGGCGGCCTTCACCGAGGCGACCGTGCTGGGCGCCCTGGACTGTCCCGGTCTGTGGGGCGTGACCTGGTGGTGCTCGCACGACGTCAGCCGCGACCTCGCCGACTTCCCCGAACTGGAGTACGACCTCGGTCTGCTGACCAACGACCGGCGCCCCAAGCCCGCCGCCCGGACGCTCGCGCGGATCATCGAGGAGCACCGGGCGCCCGAGCCCGCTCCCCGCACCACCGCGCTGGTCGTCGACACCACGGCCGGCCGCTCGGTCTGCGCCCCCGGCGGAGCGGTCTTCGAGGCCTTCGCCCGGCTGACCGCCGACGGAGCCCGCCCCACCACCGTTCTCGCGTGCCGCGCCGACGACAAGGACCATCTCGCGGCCCGTGGCATCACCGAGGTCGTCACCCCTGACCAGACACCTCCTTCCCGCTCGCCGCAGGCGACGGCCGGCAGACCACGACCGTGCCGCTGACGGCCTGTGCGGCACCCTGCGTACCCTGGCCGTACGGCGCACGGGCGGCGGCCCGGGTGCGCCGACGGCTCGGCGGACTCGCGGTCCGGGACGCGGCGACCACCCCTGCCGGCGCGCCTTCCACGTCGGCGGGCTCGCCCCGGAGCGGAACGAGAGGGACGCACGGTTCGAACCGCGCGCGGTCGGGGAGCTCTACAACGTCTCGACGCACGCCACGACCACCCACCGCCGGTGACACGACCACCCCTCGTCGGTGACACCGGCACCCCGCACCCTCACCTCACGGAGCACCCCATGCATGACGACCGCACCCTGGTCGAAGCCCGTCTGAGGCGCGTCCTCGACGAGCGCATCCGCCCCGCCGTGTACCCCGAGTCCGTACCGCTGAAGGTGGCGGTGTGGCACGCGCCCGGCGAGCCCGTTCCGGTCGCCGAGGGCCTGGCCGCCCCGGCCGAGCCGATCGCGGTGGGCACGCGCTGGGGTGCCCCGTGGGGCACCAGCTGGTTCCGGGTGACCGGGACCGTCCCCGAGGCCTGGGCCGGAAAGACCGTCGAGGCGCTGCTGGACCTCGGCTTCGACGAGAACATGCCCGGATTCCAGTGCGAGGGCCTCGTCTACCGGCCCGACGGCACCCCGGTGAAGGGCCTCAACCCGCGCAACCAGTGGGTACGCGTCGGCTCCCCCGTCGAGGGCGGCGAGGAGGTCGACCTGCGGATCGAGGCGGCGTCCAATCCGGTCATCCTGGACTACCACCCCTTCCTGCCCACGCGGCTCGGCGACAAGGAGACCGCGGGCAGCGAGCCCCAGTACCGGCTCGCACGCATGGACCTCGCGGTCTTCGACGAGACCGTGTGGCAGCTCGTCCTCGATCTGGAGGTGCTCGGTGAGCTGATGGCGGAGCTGCCGGTGGAGTCCGGACGGCGCTGGGAGATCCTGCGCGCCGTGGAGCGGGCACTGGACGCGGTCGACCTCCAGGACGTGGGCGGCTCGGCCGAAGAGGCCCGGGCGCGACTGGCCGGCGTGCTGGCCGCGCCCGCCGCCGACTCCGCCCACCGCATCAGCGCCGTCGGCCACGCGCACATCGACTCGGCGTGGCTGTGGCCGTTGCGCGAGACGGTGCGCAAGGTGGCCCGTACGACGTCCAACATGACCGCGCTCATCGAGGACGAGCCGGAGTTCGTCTTCGCCATGTCGCAGGCGCAGCAGTGGGCGTGGGTGAAGGAGCACCGGCCCGAGGTGTGGGCGCGGGTGAAGAAGGCCGTGGCGGAGGGCCGGTTCGTGCCGGCGGGCGGTATGTGGGTGGAGTCGGACACCAACATGCCGGGCTCCGAGGCCATGGCCCGGCAGTTCGTGCACGGCAAGCGGTTCTTCCTCGACGAGTTCGGGATCGAGAACGACGAGGCCTGGCTGCCCGACACGTTCGGCTTCGCGGCCGGGCTGCCGCAGATCATCAAGGCGGCGGGCTCCAAGTGGCTGCTGACGCAGAAGATCTCCTGGAGCCAGACCAACAGGTTCCCGCACCACACCTTCCTCTGGGAGGGCATCGACGGGACACGGATCTTCACCCACTTCCCGCCCGTCGACACCTACACCTGCTCCATGAAGGGCAGCGAGATCGCCCACGCGGCACGGAACTTCAGGGACAAGGGGGTGGCCCGGCACTCGCTCGCGCCGACCGGCTGGGGCGACGGGGGCGGCGGCACGACACGGGAGATGGTGGCGAAGGCGGCGCGGCTGCGCGACCTCGAGGGTTCGGCGAGGGTGGTGTGGGAGACGCCGGAGCGGTTCTTCACCCGCGCGGAGGCGGAGTACCCCCACCCGCCGGTGTGGGTGGGGGAGCTGTATCTGGAGCTGCACCGTGCCACGCTGACCAGCCAGGCGAAGACCAAGCAGGGCAACCGGCGCAGCGAGCACCTGCTGCGGGAGGCCGAGCTGTGGGCGGCCACGGCCGCCGTCCGCACCGGGTTCCCCTACCCGTACGAGGAACTGGACCGCATCTGGAAGACGGTCCTGCTCCACCAGTTCCACGACATCCTGCCCGGCTCGTCGATCGCCTGGGTGCACCGGGAGGCCCGGGCGGCCTACGAGCGGATCGCCGCGGAGCTGAACGCGATCATCGAGGCGGCGCAGCGGGCGCTGGCGGGCGAGGGAACCGTGCCGCTGGTGTTCAACGCGGCGCCGCACGCCCGTTCCGGCATCCCCGCGGGCGGCGCGGACACCCCCGGCGACGCGGGCCAGGTGTCGCCCGAGCCGCGGCCGGACGGTGGCTTCGTCCTCGACAACGGGCTGCTGCGGGTGGAGATCGACGGCCGGGGACTGGTCGTGTCCGCGTACGACATCGAGGCCGGCCGCGAGACCGTCGCACCGGGGCGCGCCGCGAACCTTCTCCAGCTCCACCCCGACTTCCCCAACATGTGGGACGCCTGGGACGTGGACGCCTTCTACCGGAACACGGTCACCGACCTGCTGGACGCCGAGGAGGTCGGGCCCGGCGAGGGCGGCGGGTCGGTCCGGATCGTACGGTCCTTCGGCACCTCGCGCGTCACCCAGGTGCTCTCGCTGGCGCCGGGGGAGCGGCGGCTGGAGATCGACACGGAGGTGGACTGGCACGAGACGGAGAAGTTCCTGAAGCTGGCGTTCCCGCTGGACGTGCACGCCGAACGGTATGCGTCCGAGACCCAGTTCGGGCACTTCTACCGGCCGACGCACACCAACACCTCCTGGGAGGCGGCGAAGTTCGAGGCGTGCAACCACCGCTTCGTCCACCTGGAGGAGCCCGGCTGGGGGGTGGCCGTGGTGAACGACGCGACCTACGGCCACGATGTGACCCGCACGGTGCGGGAGACGGATTCCGGCACGACCACCACCGTCCGGGTGTCGCTGCTGCGCGCCCCGCGCTTCCCGGATCCCGAGACCGACCAGGGCGTCCACCGCTTCCGGCACGCCCTGGTGCCGGGCGCGTCGATCGGGGACGCGGTCCGCGAGGGCTGGCGGATCAACCTGCCGGAGCGCCGGCTGAGCGGCGGGCGCGCGGTGGCGCCGCTGGTGGGTGTGGCGGAGGACGCGGTGGTGCTGACGGCGGTCAAGCTGGCCGACGACGGCAGCGGTGACCTCGTCGTACGCTTCCACGAGTCCCGCGGCGGCCGTACGAGCGCCACGCTCACGGCGGACTTCGAGGTGGCGGCGGTGACCGCGACGGACCTCCTGGAGCGCCCGCCGGCAGTTGGGGGACCCGCGCCGGAGCGGGAGGGGAACCGGGTCACGCTGCGGCTGCGCCCGTTCGAACTGGTCACCCTGCGGCTGAAGCGGGCCTGAACGCGCCCCGGACACACCACGGGCTCGGCCCGTGGTGTGTCCGGGCCCCTTGCGGCCATGCGATCCGGAGGGAGCCGAGCGTGACCGACTCGCGTCACGTCCAGCGCGGAACCGACGCCGGCGGCTACGGGCGGAGCCGGCTCCGCAGCCACTCCTCCACCGCGCCCACGTGCGCGGCCGCCGCCGCCCGGGCCGCCTCCGGGTCGCGGGCGACCAGAGCGCGGTGGATCGCCGCGTGTTCGCGGCGGGTGCGGGCGAAGGCCCCCTCCTCCTGGTAGCCGCGCCAGACCCGGGCGCGGAAGGTGCGGGAGGACAGGCCCTCCAGCATGGCCGCCATCGTCTCGTTGCCCGCGGCGGCCGCGATCTCCCGGTGGAAGGCGAGGTCGTGGGCGAGGATCTCCTCAGGGTCGTCCGTCGCGTTCATCGCCGTCAGGTGCTTCTCCACCTCGGCGAGTCGGTCGTCCGTGATCCGGGCGGCCGCGAGCGCCGTGGCCGTCGACTCCAGGATGCGCCGGACCTCCAGCAGTTCGACCAGGCGCGGTCCCCGGGAGAGGTCCGCCACCACGCCGAACGTCTCCAGCAGGTCTCCGGCCTGAAGTTGGGTGACGTAGATGCCGGAGCCGTGCCGGGCCTGAAGCACACCGAGAACCGTGAGCGCGCGGATCGCCTCCCGCATCGAGCTGCGGGAGATGCCCAGCCGGGCTGCCAGATCGCGTTCCGTGGGCAGCCGCTGGCCCGGCTCCAGCCCGCCCTCGGCGATCATCGCCTTGATCCGCTCGATGGCGCGCTGTGTCACCGTGCCCTTCTGCGGAGCGTGCGCGGCGCCCTGCGCCTCCGCGGTCGGGGTGCCTTCCACGCCAGTCCTCCTGTCGCCGTGCGCCGTCGCAGTTTAACGAGGGATGTGGTCGGACCACTACGGCTCATCACTGGGAAATTCGGCGACGCAGGGTGTTGTGTGGGGCGAGTGGTCTGATAAATATGCCGGGCACCTGCTCGATCACGCTCGATGAGGAGCCAACAGACCCCGGACCGAAAGGCCTTCCGTGTCCCCCACTGCCGCCCGTATCACCGCGGTCGACACCTTCGACATCCGTTTCCCCACCTCACGTGAGTTCGACGGCTCCGACGCGATGAACCCCGACCCCGACTACTCGGCCGCCTATCTCGTGCTGCGCACGGACGCCGCCGACGGCCTGGAAGGACACGGGTTCACGTTCACCATCGGGCGGGGCAACGACGTCCAGGTCGCGGCGATCGAGGCGCTGCGCGGACACGTCGTCGGCAGAAACGTCGACGAGGTCTGCGACGACCCGGGGTCCGTCTTCCGCGCCCTGATCGCCGACAGCCAGCTCCGCTGGCTGGGGCCGGAGAAGGGCGTGATGCACATGGCGATCGGGGCCGTCGTCAACGCGGTGTGGGACATGGCCGCCAAGCGCGCGGGCAAGCCCCTGTGGCGGCTGCTCGCGGAGGCTCCACCACAGTGGCTGGTCAGCCAGATCGACTTCCGCTACATCACCGACGCGCTCACCCCGCAGGAGGCACTGGAACTGCTGCGGCGCGGCAGGCAGGGCGCCCGGGAACGCACCGGCCGGCTGCTGGCCGAGGGCTACCCCGCCTACACCACCTCCCCGGGCTGGCTGGGCTACGGCGACGACAAGCTCACCCGGCTGGCGGCGCAGGCCGTCGCGGACGGCTTCCGGCAGATCAAGCTGAAGGTGGGCGCGGACCTCGCCGACGACCTGCGGCGCTGCCGGGTCGCGCGGTCGGCCGTCGGCCCGGACATCCGGATCGCCGTCGACGCCAACCAGCGCTGGAACGTCGACGAGGCGATCACCTGGACCCGGGCCCTCGCCGCGTTCGAGCCGTACTGGATCGAGGAGCCCACCAGCCCCGACGACGTGCTCGGCCACGCGGCGATCCGCGCGGCCGTGGCCCCGGTGAAGGTCGCCACCGGCGAGCACGTACAGAACCGCATCGTCTTCAAACAGCTCCTCCAGGCCGGTGCCATCGACATCCTCCAGATCGACGCGGCCCGGGTCGGCGGCGTCAACGAGAACCTCGCGATCCTGCTGCTGGCCGCGAAGTTCGGAGTGCCGGTCTGCCCGCACGCGGGCGGGGTCGGGCTCTGCGAACTCGTCCAGCATCTGTCGATGTTCGACTTCGTCGCGCTCTCGGGCACCACCGACGACCGGGTCATCGAGTACGTGGACCATCTCCACGAGCACTTCCTCGACCCGGTGGTGATCCGCGAGGGCCGCTACACGGCACCCACCGCACCGGGCTTCTCGGCGGCCATGCGGCCCGGGTCCCTCGCGCGGTACACGTTCCCCGGCGGCACCTTCTGGGCCGCCGATCCCGACCGGAAGAAGGGACATGCGGCATGAGCGACTTCGAGGGTCTCACGGCCCTGGTGACCGGGGGCGCCTCCGGAATCGGACGGGCCACCGCGGACCTGCTGGCGGCGCGCGGTGCACGGGTGGCCGTCCTGGACCTCGATCCCTCACCGGTGGACAAACCGCTGCTCGGGTACCGGGCCGACGTCACCGACGACACCTCCGTGCGCACGGCGGTGAGCGCCGCCGTCGCCGACCTCGGCGGCCTGGACATCCTCGTCAACAACGCGGGCATCGGAGCCCAGGGCACCGTCGAGGACAACGACGACGACACCTGGCGGCGGGTGCTCGACGTCAATGTCCTGGGCATCGTCCGCACGACCCGTGCGGCGCTGCCGCGGCTGCGCGCCTCCGCCCACGCCGCGATCGTCAACACCTGCTCCATCGCGGCGACGGCCGGGCTGCCGCAGCGGGCCCTGTACAGCGCGAGCAAGGGCGCCGTCCTGTCGCTGACCCTCGCCATGGCCGCCGACCATGTCCGCGAGGGGATCCGCGTGAACTGCGTCAACCCCGGTACGGTCGACACCCCCTGGGTCGGCCGGCTGCTGGACGCGGCCCCCGACCCGGCCGCCGAACGCGCGGCCCTTCAGGCCCGGCAGCCCACCGGACGCCTGGTCACGGCCGCCGAAGTCGCGGGCGCCATCGCCTATCTGGCCGGTCCCCTGTCCGGCGCGACCACCGGTACCGCTCTCGCCGTGGACGGCGGGATGCAGGGCCTGCGGCTGCGCCCGGCCGGCCGGTGAACCGCCTCGGCGGGAGCGGGGCCGAGGTCAGCGCACTGGCCTTCGGCGCCGCCGCCATCGGCAACCTGTACACCGAGGTGAGCGAGGAGCAGGCGTACGAGGCGGTCCAGGCCGCCTGGCACAGCGGCATCCGCTCCTTCGACACCGCCCCGCACTACGGACTCGGCCTGTCCGAACGCCGCCTGGGCGCGGCCCTGCGCGCGTACCCCCGCACCTCGTACACGCTCTCCACCAAGGTGGGCCGACTGCTGGAGCCCGTGACGGCGGGCGGCGACGACCTGGCGAACGGCTTCGCCGTACCGGCCACCCACCGGCGTGTCTGGGACTTCAGCGCGGACGGCGTACGACGCAGCCTGGAGGACAGCCTGGAGCGGCTCGGCCTGGACCGCGTGGACGTCGTCTACCTCCACGACCCCGACGACCACGCCGAACAGGCCTTCCACGAGGGCTATCCGGCGCTGGAGAAGCTGCGCGCCCAGGGCGTGGTGCGCGCGATCGGCGCGGGCATGAACCAGACCGAGATGCTCACCCGGTTCGTCCGCGACACGGATGTGGACGTGGTGCTCTGCGCGGGCCGCTACACCCTGCTCGATCAGAGCGCGCTGACCGCCCTGCTGCCCGCGGCCGTCGAACGCGGGGTGTCGGTCGTCGTCGGCGGCGCCTTCAACTCCGGTCTGCTGGCCGATCCACGGCCGGGCGCCACCTACGACTACGCCGCGGCACCGGAGGAGTTGCTCGACCGCGCCCTGCGGATCCGGGCGCTCGCCGAACGGTACGGCACCACGGTGCGGGCCGCGGCGCTGGCCTTCTGCGCCGCCCACCCCGCCGTCGCGAGCGTGCTCGTGGGGACCCGCTCGGCGGCCGAGGTCCGCGACTGCGCCGAGCAGTTCGCGGCCACCGTACCGGCCGGATTCTGGCGGGAACTCAAAGACGCGGGCCTCTTGCCGGCCCAGGCCCCCGTCCCCGCCGGGGAACCGTCGGACGAGCCGGGGACGCAGCCGCGGGGCCGGGGACCGGCCGGGGAGGCCGAGGAGGTGTCATGACAGCCGACCTCGGCGACGGCGACCACGCACGGATCATCGAGGGCACCGCGCGGCACGGCTACCGCCGCTGAGCCATCGGGGCGGCCAGCCGGGTCGGCGGCAGATACTCGCGGACGTACGTCCGCTGCCAGCACGCCCCCGTCTCCCGCAGTTCGCGCCAGGTGGTGTACCGGTAGCGGTACAGACCGGCCCGTACATAACGCGGTGGCGCGTCCTGGGGGAACGGGGAGCGGCGCAGCAGCCGCAGCGTGTCCCGGTCGTTCTCCAGAAGGCCCTCGACCAGGCCGCCGAACCAGGACCCCGCGTACGCGGGGGAGAGCGCCGCGAACCACATCAGCCAGTCGAGCCGCAGATGGTACGGGGCGTACTGGCGCGGCCAGCGCCGCGGATCGCCCGGCTTGCCCTTGAACTCGTACTCCCGCCAGTCGGAGTCCTCGCGCGGCACCGCGTCCGCCGTGCCCTCGACCACGACCTCGTAGCGCGTCCGGCTCACGCTGCCGAACGCTCCGTACGTGTTGACGAGGTGCAGCGGGTCGAAGGAGCGGTTCATGATCTGGGCGCGGGAGACCATGTTGCGTACGGGGTGGTAGCTGAGGCACACCAGGCCCGCGGCGACCGCCGGCACCAGGACCTCGTACCACAGCGGCGGCCCGGACACCGGCGGGGCGGTGGTGGGGAACTCGACCGCCGACAGGGCCAGCACGATCGTGATCCAGTTCAGCCAGGAGAAGTTGCCGGACAGCACCAGCCACAGCTGGGTCACGATCATCAGGGACGCGGCGGCGGTCGCGATCGGCTGCGGGGTGAACAGCAGCACCGGGACGATCAGCTGGGTGACATGGTTGGCCGCCACCTCCGCCCGGTGCAGCGGCTTCGGCAGATGGTGGAAGAACCAGCTCAGCGGACCGGGCATGGGCTGGGTCTCGTGGTGATAGTCCAGACAGGTCAGCCGCCGCCAGCAGGCGTCCCCGCGGATCTTGATGAGCCCGGCGCCGAACTCCACCCGGAACAGGATCCAGCGCAACAGGAACAGCACGAGGATCGGCGGGGCGGCCTCGTCGTTGCCCAGGAACACCGCCAGGAAGCCGACTTCCAGCAGCAACGACTCCCAGCCGAAGGAGTACCAGGTCTGGCCGACGTTGACGATCGACAGATACAGCGCCCAGGGGAGCAGCCACAGCACCATCCCGGCCCACAGCGGCACCAGGGAGTCGAGCCCGGCGACCAGCGCCGCCGACACCGCGCACCCCGCCCACGACCAGGCGGCGAAGAAGCGATCCGAGTAGTGGAGGTGGAAGACACTGGGTGCCTGCCGGAAGGAGACCCGGGCGACGAAACGGGGCACCGGCAGCATCCCGCGCTCCCCCATCAGCGCACGGAACTGCAGGGCCGCGGTCAGGAAGGCGACGAGGTACACCACCGCGAGGGCCCGCTGGAAGACCAGCCGGCTCAGCCAGTAATCCGGTGCGACGAACCAGTCCACGGCGACCGCTCCTCTCCCTCCAGTGTGACCCCGGTACCCCGCGCGGGCCGGTGGGACCCGCACGGCGCGCGAGCGGCCCTGCCGCATCCCTCACCCGGCTCCACGGACAAAAGCAAACAGAACTCGAAGAATCGGGGAATTGCTGGCATGGTGGCCCCATGGCTGAGCGGGGAGCGAGCGCGCTGGCGCTCCCGGAGAACTGGCCGGTCCACCCGGACCCCATCCTGGCGCTCAATCGCATGGGCAGCTTCGACTGGGACCTCGACACCGGACTCATCCACATGGACGCCCAGGCCCATGAGATCTTCGACATGCGCCCGGAGGAGTTCGACGACTGTATCGCCACCCTCACCGACCGGCTCCCGCGGCACGAGAGCCAGCGCCTCGACATCCTGATCGCCCAGGCCATCAAGGACGGCAGCGAGAACTACGGCGCCTACTTCCGGCTGCGCTGCCGCGACGGCACCCTGCGCTGGGCGCACACCCAGGGCTACATCCGGCGGGACGGGACGAGCCGGGCGCGCCGTATCGTCGGCATCGTCCGCGACGCCACCCAGGAGCTGCGCGACAGCCGGGCGCGCGCCGACCAGGCCCTTCAGGACGAGGCGCTGCGCCAGCAGACGAACGTCGTCCAGACCACCACCGCGGCGCTCGCCCACGCCCGCACCGTCCAGGACGTCATCGAGGTCCTCAAGGACAGCCACGGACTCATTCACCTGGGTGTCGCCAGGCTGGCGGTGGGGCTGGTGGAGGCGGGCCGCGTCCGGCTGGTCGCCGAGGGGCCCTCGGGCAGCTCGGTACCGGGCACCAAGGTCACCCGCATCGACGAGCCGTTCCCCCTCAACGAGGTGGTCCGCACCCTCAGCCCCCGGTTCATCGAGTCCTCGCAGGAGTTCGCCGAGAACTACCCGATCCTGTGGTCACGCCTGACCGACCTGCACGTCACCTCGGCCGCCTATCTGCCGCTGATCGCGCAGGCACGTCCCATCGGCGCGCTGGGACTGCTCTACGACGACCGGCGCGGCTTCACCCCGGAGGAGCGCAACGTCCTTCTCGCGCTGGGCAGCAGCATCGCGCAGAGCCTCCAGCGCGCCATGCTCTACGAGCAGGAGAAGGACCTCGCGCAGGGCCTCCAGCAGACGATGCTGCCGCGTTCCATCCCCAGCGTGCCCGGCGCCGACGTCGCCGTCCGCTACCGCTCGGCGTCGCTCGGCCGGGACATCGGCGGCGACTGGTACGACCTGATCCCGCTGCCGGGCGGCCGGGTCGGCGCGGTCGTCGGCGACGTCCAGGGCCATGACACGCACGCGGCCGCCGTCATGGGCCAGCTGCGGATCGTGCTGCGCGCGTACGCCGCCGAGGGCCACAACCCGGCCACGGTGATGGCCCGCGCCTCGGTCTTCCTCAACGAACTCGACACCCACCGTTTCGCGACCTGCCTCTACGCCGAGGCCGACCTGTCCACCGGGGTGGTGCAGCTGGTCCGGGCCGGCCATATCGACCCGATGCTGCGGACGGCCCAGGGCTCCTGCCGGCCGCTGCCCGTCGACGGCGGGCTGCCCCTCGGCCTGTCCGCGGACTTCGGCCTGCTCGCCTACCCCGTCACCACCGTCGAGCTGGAACCGGGCCAGACCCTGCTGCTGTGCACCGACGGGCTGGTCGAAAAGCCGGGCACCGACCTCTCCGAGGGCGTACAGAGCCTTCAGGAGCTGGTCTGCATCGGCCCGGACGATGTGCACGACCTCGCCGACCTGCTCATCGACGCGGCCGCGAAACGGGGCGGAGACGACGATGTGGCCCTCTTGCTGCTGCGCCGCGGGGGCCTGACCCAGCGCACCGGGGGCCGTCTGCAGCACTATGTCGCCCCCGCAGACCCGGCGGCCCTGATCGGGGCCCGCCACATGATCCGCGCCGCCGTCCGCTCCTGGGGCGCCGGTGAGCGGTCCGACGAGATCGAACTCGTCACCGACGAACTGATCACCAACGTCCTCATCCACACCGACGGCTCCGCGATCGTCACTCTGCGGATCATCACGGGTCACGACCGCAGGCTCCGGGTGGAGGTCGAGGACTCCTCCAGTGCCCTGCCCCGCCGCCGTGACGCGGGCCTTTTGGGTACCTCGGGCCGGGGCCTGCTGCTCGTCGACCGGCTCACGGACGTGTGGGGAGTGGAGTCGCGCGGCGGCGGCAAGGTCGTATGGGCCGAGTTCAAGGTCGCACCCCGCCACTGACATGGGCGAGGGGGCGGCCGGTGGCACCCTGGACACATGCCGGAACTGCCCGAGGTCGAAGCCCTCAAGGACTTTCTGACCGGCCATGCCGTCGGCCACGAGGTCGTCCGTGTGCTGCCTGTCGCGATCAGCGTCCTCAAGACGTACGATCCGCCGGTCACCGCCGTCGAGGGCCATGAGATCACGGCCGTGCGCCGGTACGGCAAGTTCCTGGACCTCCAGGCCGACGGCCTGCACCTCGTCATCCATCTGGCCCGTGCGGGCTGGCTCCAGTGGCGGGACCGCCTGCCCGACGGCCCGCCCCGCCCCGGCAAGGGCCCGCTCGCCCTGCGGGTCGCGCTGGAGACGGGCGCGGGCTTCGACCTGACGGAGGCCGGCACCCAGAAGCGGCTCGCGGTGTACGTCGTCCGGGATGTCCAGGAGGTCCCCGGGGTGGCCCGCCTGGGTCCCGATCCGCTGGCCGACGACTTCGACGAGCGGCACTTCGCCCGGCTGCTCGAGGGCGAGCGCCGGCAGATCAAGGGCGCGCTGCGCGACCAGAGCCTGATCGCGGGCGTCGGCAACGCCTACAGCGACGAGATCCTGCACGCGGCCAGGATGTCCCCGTTCAAGCTGGCGTCGTCGCTGTCGCCCGAGGAGACCCGGCGCCTGTACGAGGCGCTGCGCACCACGCTCGCGGAGGCGGTCGAGCGCTCACGCGGGGTGGCCGCCGGGCGGCTGAAGGCGGAGAAGAAGAGCGGCCTCAGGGTCCACGGCCGCACGGGAGAGCTTTGCCCGGTGTGCGGTGACACCATCCGTGAGGTGTCCTTCAGCGACTCCTCGCTGCAGTACTGCCCGACGTGCCAGACCGGCGGAAAGCCGCTCGCGGACCGCAGGATGTCACGGCTGCTGAAGTAGCCGCCGACGGGAGGACGGGTCAGCGGGACCGCAGCGTGACCAGGTGCTGTCCGTCCCTGGTCCGCACGTCGTAGTGGTCGATCTGCCGCGCGGTGAGGGCCGCGCCGCCCTGCACGGTGGTCGCCGTGCCGTCGTCCGAGGGCACCATCCAGCTCGTCACCGTCTGCTCCGAGCCGTCCGTGGCGACGGCGACGAGCCGGCAGGGATGCGGCCCCGACCTGTCCTTGATCGTCACAGCGATCTGGCTGCCCCAGACCCGGTCCTGCGTGTTGATCCGCGCCCACACCCCCGTGTCCGGGTCGGTCGCGGTCACCGCCGTCGCGGCCGGGGAAGAGTCGTGCCGGCCGGCGACCGTCGCCACCGAGGGCCCGCCGACCGCGAGCACCACGGACGCCGCGAGCGCGTACAGCCGGCGCCTGCGCCGGCTGCGGTGCTTGCCCGTCACCTCCTGAAGCAGCCGCTCCAGCAGCCGCGGCCCAGGGGACGCGCAGGGGTGCACCGACCGCGGGGTCGCCTGCCGGTACAGCATCAACTGCCGTGCGGCGGGCCGGAACTCGGTCACATGCGCCGCACATCTCGGGCACTCCATGAGGTGGTCCTCGAAGCGGAAGGCTTCCGCCTCGTCCAGCACGCCGAGCGCGTAGGCGCCGGCGTCGCGATGGTTTTCCAGGGACCTCATAGCAAATCCTCATGCCGGTGAGCGGGGTGGGGGATGGTGCTGCTGTTGCCCACCGGTACGGGCCAGGCGGCCGATTCGCTCAAGCCCGTTACCGAATCGCGGCCAAGACCTTCGGAGCCGTCGGCCCCGCGGATTGGTCCGATCTTCAGAAAAGATGAATGGCGAGATGTCCCAGGGGGAGCCCGAGCTGCCAGGCTCGCGTCCAGACCTGGGGGCCGTCGTCCTCGCCGGCCGCCGGGGAGCCGGGCACCGCGTCCAGGTCAGGGGCGAGCAGCTCGGTCTCCTCCAGCCAGCGCCAGGCCGCCGAGGCGAGGTCCAGGTCCGGTGCCGGGCCGCTTGAGCGGGCCGCCTCGCCGGCCAGCTGCGCCATCCGCTCGCGCACCCAGTCCTCCCACGGCTGGTCGTACGCCGTCAGGGAAAGCCAGGTCTCCAGCTGGGAGACGACCTGGATGCCGGGCAGCTCCCCGCCGGTGTCGGACAGGAAGATGGTCAGTGCCAGGGCGTCGCGCCCGGCGCGGAACTCGAAGGACGTGGGCGGCATCAGGTCGCCGGTGCGCAGCAGTTCGTCCGCGATGTACTCGGCGTACAGCCACGCCATGGGGACGGTGAGGTCACCGCCGCCGGTGCCGTCCGCGCTCTCCTGTCCTCTGTGCAGCATCCCTGCCTGCCTTCCTCCGGTACGTGCGCGCCGCCCGATCCCGGGCCCCGCTCCGGAACACGGATGAGGCAAGCTGATTGCTCAACCATGGTCCACGGCAAGGCGCTTTACGGAGGCTTGACTCGGCCTTCTGTTTCACCGCAGGTCGGCCGCGTATCCCGGAAGAACTCGGCGCAGAGCGCGCAGCGCGTAGTACGCGCGGGACTTCACCGTACCGGGCGGGATCCCCAGGTCACGGGCGGCCTCCGCCACACTCGCCCCGCGGAAGTACACCTGCACCAGGACTTCCCTGTGCTCGGGAGTGAGTGTCTTCACAGCCTCCCGCACATCGAGCATCGCGGCGGACCGCTCCGCGTGGTCGGCTACCACGCGTGCGCTCTCCGGGACGCGGTCCCCGACCTCGGCGGGACGCGCCTGGCGGGCCCGGCGCGCGTCGATGGCGAGCCGCCTGCCGACGGTGAGCAGCCAGGGGCGCACGGAGTCGAATTCATGCGCGCGGAGCGCTTCGGGGTGTTGCCAGGCGCGTACGAGCGTCTCCTGCACCAGATCCTCGGCGCGCTGCCGGTCCCCGTCGCAGAGCCTGAGCAGGAACGCGAAGAGGGGCCGGCCGTGCTCGCGCTGGAGCGCGGCCAGCTCGTGCTCGGCGGTCGTCCTGGGGGGAGTGCTGGTTGCGGCCGTCATGCGCGTATGGCAACGCGGTCCGCGCCCCCGGGACAGGGCGCGCACCGGACCGTGCGGTGGACGGTCGCTGTTCGTCGGTGAACGGTGCGGCGAGCGGTCAGGAGGCGGCCGGGGCGACCGGGCGTACGGCGACCGGGGCGGTCCTCCTACGGTACGACGGTGACCGGCCAGCGCCCCGCCTTCACCAGCCGGATCGCCACCGAGCCGATGATCCGGTGGCCGGCCTGCTCGGACGCGCCGACCACGACCGCGTCCGCCTTGAGTTCGTCGGCCGCCTTCACCAGGCCGTTGTAGGGGTCGCCGCGGAAGGTGTGGAACTCCCAGCGCACCTCGAATATGCCCTTGACGCGCTGGGTGGCCTCACGGATGTAGGTGACCAGGTCCTCCGCGATCTCGTCCGTCGTGTCGGCCACCGGTGCGCCGAGCGCCGCCCCCGCCGCCATCACGGGCTGCACGTACACGACCGCGAGCAGCGCTCGCTGCCGCCGCGCCAGGCCCCCGGCGTACGCCGCCGCTCGGAGCGAGGAGTCGGAGCCGTCCACCCCGACGAGGATGACCTTGGGCCCGTCCGTACCCCGCTCGAACTGGTGCGAGTGCTGTTCCGTCACACCGTGAGGCTATCGGAATCCGCAGGTCCGGAACCGGGCGGGCACCGGACGAAGACACGCCGACGGAAACCGGCCACGGGGCGACGGGATGATCGCCGGGGAGACGGGGCCGGCGGCCGGGGACGGCGGGGCCGGTGGCCGGGGAGCGCGGGTCGGCCGGAAGGTCAGTGATCGGTAAATAGGCTGATCCCATCGAGTGCTTTCCCTGTCCGCACCGGTGTTGCGCGGGCCCGGCGCGACCCCTTCGCGCGACTGATAAGCCATGAACGCCATGACCGCCATGAACAGGAATCAGCTGCTCACACGACGCCGGGCGTTGCTGGCCGGCGCCGCCGTCCTGGGTGCGGCAGGTACGGCCCGGCTGCTCACCGCGGACGACCCGGCGCACCCGGTCCGCACCGCCGCCGCGGCCGGACACCCGCAGGCGCGCACCCCGCTGAAGCCGTCCGCCCTCGGTCCGCGGCCCATGACCGGCCACGGTCCGCCGCGCGGCCGGTCGGCGGGGACCCGCGTCCGCGCCGAGCCGATCGTGCGGATGCAGGGGCACGGCACCCGTATGGTGCTGACCTTCGACGACGGTCCGGACCCCCGCTACACCCCCCGCATCCTGCGGACGCTGCGAGCGTACGACGTGCGCGCGGTGTTCTTCGTCTGCGGGGAGATGGCCGCCGTCCACAAGGATCTGCTGCGCGAGATGGCCGACGACGGCCATGTCGTCGGCAACCACACCTGGACGCACCCCCTGCTCACCCGGTTGTCCCGGTCGGCGATCCGCTCCGAGATGGAACGCACCTGTGAGGTCATCGCGGACGGGTACGGCGAGGCGCCGCGGTGGTTCCGCGCGCCGTACGGGGCCTGGAACCGGGCCGTCTTCCAGCTCGGCGCCGAGCTGGGCATGGAGCCGTTCGCCTGGACGGTGGACTCGCTCGACTGGACGACTCCGGGCACCCCCACCATCGTCCGGCGGGTGGAGGGCGGCGCCGCCCCCGGCGTCATCGTGCTCTCCCACGACGCCGGCGGCGACCGCTCGCAGAGCGTGGCGGCGCTGCGTGAGTATCTGCCGCACCTGCTGGACTCCGGCTACCGCCTCACCGTGCCCCGACGGCGGTTCACCTGAGCGCCCGCCCGCGGTGCGGCGGTCAGCGCACCGCGGCCAGCCGGGCGAACACCACCACGTTCCCCGCGTAGCCGTTCTGCTCGGAGAAGGCTCCCCCGCAGGTGATGACGCGCAACTCCGGGACCCCCTTGCTGCCGTAGACCCGGTCCCCGGGGAAGTTCGCCTTGCTGAAGACCTCGACGCCGTACACCTCGAACACGGCGGTCCTGCCGTCCTGGCGCCGGACCTCGACGCGGTCGCCCTTCTTCAGCGTGCCGAGTCCGTAGAAGACGGCCGGTCCCTGGCTGTTGTCGACGTGGCCCACGACCACGGCCGTGCCCTTCTCGCCGGGGGAGGGCGCGCCGGTGAACCAGCCCGCGAGGTTCGGGTCGTCGGGCGGCGGCGCGTCCACCCAGCCGGACGTGTCCAGGGCGACCGGGATGACGGGGGCATCGACCTGGAGGGCCGGGATGGCGACGCGGACGGCCCCGGAGTTGGGCAGGGCGTCGGGCCCGGTGTAGTTCGGGCTGACGCTGCCCGGGGAGTCGGGGGCCACCGCCGATGCGGGCTGCGGCGGGCCCACGGCGAACTCCCCCGAGCCGTGCCGGACGAAGGCGAGGCCCGTCAGCAGGACGAGCGCGATCGCCCCCCATGGGGCGCGTTTCGTGCGCCGCTCCTCCTGGGCCGGCTCGGACCCGGACATGCTCCCTCACCTCTCGACGCGGCCGTCACCGCGCCTGTCGGTCCTGGGCGGTACGACGGCGGGACAGATACCAGGCGGTGCCGAGCGACCCCGTGATGAGCGCCGCGCCGATCCCGATCTCCTTCAGGTCGAAGCCGCCGATGCTGCCGCCGACCCCGGCCCGCACTCCGTGCTGACCGTAGGACCCCCCGCCACCGCCACCGCCGCCGCCCCCGCCTCCGCCGCCCCCGTAGTCGCCGCCCCCACCCCCGCCGAAGAAGCCGCCTCCGCCGCCCCCGCCGCCCCCGCCGCCCCCGCCCCCGCCGGCGTCGCGGCGCTCGTTCTTGCTTCCGGCGGCCGCGATGGCGAGCCGCTTGTGGCCGGACTGGTGGCCGCACTGGAACGTGACGTCGTAGTCGGCACCGGGCCGGGCGTTCCTGTTGACCGTGGCCGTCGCATTCGACCGGCCCTTGGGAATGGTGACCGTGTCGAAGGCGTCGGAGAACACGGTGGCGTTGTCCGCACAGCCCCGGATGGGCAGGCTGACCCGTTCACCGGGGCCGATTCTCGTGGGCTGCAGGTCGTAGCCGAACGACGAGTAGTTTCCACCCCCTCCGACGGCGGATCCCGGCGCGGTGCAGGCCAGGGCGGTGACGCCCAGCAGTGCGACCGAAGCGACGCATATCGCGCGCATGGTGAGCCTCCAGGTCCCCGAGGAGCCGTGCTGCGGACCTTTTCCGCTTGCGCCAGAAATGCACCCCGGTGATCGAAACGCTAGGAAAGATGATGTCGGGGCGCGATTGGAGTCGGGCGAATGGGGCACGGCCGTGCGCCGGGTGACGGCCTCACACACCGGGAGACGACGGCCGGGGCGGCGGGAACGGACACGCGCGGTGCCGTCCCCGCCACCCCGGCCGGTGCGGATGCGGGCCCGTCACCCGGGCAGATGGGGGAACAGGGCCAGGAACGGCTTCGATGAGGCCGTGATGCCCCGGGTGTACGGCGCGTCGAAGTCCCAGATCAGGAAGAGCAGGAAGGCGATCAGCGCGGAGAAGAGCCCGGCGAGGACCAGTTCGCGGGGCGTCCGCCGGATCTGCAGAGCGAACACCATCCCGATGGTGACCACCGCCCCGGCGATCAGCCCGAACCACACCACCGGCGGCATGGTGGAGCCGGTGGCGTCGGCTCGGGCGGTCCGTGCCGTGTCGGCCGCGGTCACCTGGTCGAGGAGCGGCTGGTACGCCTGCGCCTCGAAGTCCGACCGTGGCTTGTAGTCGGTGACGTCCTGACGGATCCGCTGGAGGAGTTCCCCGCCGTGCGCGGTCACCTTGCGGTGGTCGGCCATGGCCTTCCACTCGGGGCCGACGACCTGGCCGACATACGCGTTGACGTCCGCGCGGATGCGGTCGCGGACGTCGGCCGGGTAGACGCGGACGCGCTCCGAGATCTCGTGCAGTGCCTGGGCCTCGGCCTGGACGTGGTCCTGGGCGGCGCTGCGGGCCTCCCAGACGCCCGCGATGGCCAGGCCCAGCACGATGGCGTAGACCACGCCGATCCACATCGTCATGTACTCGATCACATCGGGGGTCTCGGACGGATCCTCGTCCGCGGCGGCCGTGCGCTGCCGTACCAGGGTCACCATGATCACGACGGCACAGGCGGCCGCCATCGCGAGGGTGAGAACAAGCCATTCCGACAAGGGATCCCTCCAGGGGTCAGCGCGGACGCAGCGCGGCGATGGCGAACACCGCGGGCGCGGCGATGAGCAGGGTGAACACGAGCGGCGACGGACTGTCGTGCGGCGGTCGCGGGTGCGACACCGTGTGGTAGGCCGGGTAGTGCACCGGGGGCGCCGGGGCACGCGGACTCGGCCGGTGCGGGGCCGGGAAGGCCGGCTTGGGGGCGGGCGGGGGAGCGAGGACCGGTGCCGGGCGGGTGCGCGGCACCACCGTGTGCGGTGGCGGGGGCGGCGGCACGGGGCGCGGCCGCGGCGGCGGGGCGGTCCTGGGCGGCGGCTCGGGAGGCGGCGGGGGCTCGGGCGTAGGCGTGGGCGTGGGCGTGGGGCTCGGCGGCGGAGTGGGGCTCGGAGGCACGCACGGCAGCGGTGGGAGCGCCCCCGGCGCGAAGAGCGTGGGGGAGGGCCGCGGGCCGCCGCCCGCGACTGCCACCGCCGCCGTGCCGTCCGGGCCCGTCGAGGCGTAGGCGCACGCGTCGGCCGACGCCGGGTGGGCAGCCGCGCCCATGAGGGCCCACGCCACCGTCACCATGGCCCACGCCCCCCTGACG
This sequence comes from Streptomyces sp. NPDC002513, assembly GCF_053595355.1. Taxonomy (NCBI): domain Bacteria; kingdom Bacillati; phylum Actinomycetota; class Actinomycetes; order Kitasatosporales; family Streptomycetaceae; genus Streptomyces; species Streptomyces sp. NPDC002513. The sequence goes on from NZ_JBSFXK010000010.1 coordinate 107,613, forward strand.
AGGGCGGACCGGGTCCGTTCGGGTCGATGCACGACCGAGATCATGGGCCGGTCCGTCTCCGTACACGCCCGGACGAGGGCGAATTGGCTCGAAGGGGGGACTTCCGGCTTCGGGTGGTTTCATCGACGGAGTCCGGGGCGCACCGAGTTCAGCACTTTTGTACGAGCGTGTACCGCGCGTGTGGGCGGGTGACCGAGAAGCGTCGCGGATTCCGGAAAGAATTTTGCGGCCCGCTTGAACACCCAAGGCGCTCCCGTCCGTACCTAGGGCCATAAGCGGCGCTCAGAGAACGCTGCAACACCCAAGCGGACAGCGGGAGTTGAGAATGAAGACATCCTGGCGGAGCGCCTCTCTCGTGGCGACGGCCGCGGCCGTGCTGGCGCTCACGACGGCGTGTGGTCAGGAGAGCGGCACCCCCTCGACGGGCAGCCAGAACGTCGGGGCCACCGCCGCTCCGGGCGGCTTCGGTTCCACCTCGATCAACCCCGGAAACGGCTACGGCGCCGACTCCACGACCGCCCCGAGCGCCGCGGCGAACGGCCAGTCCGCAGGTGCGCTGGCGGTCGCCGACAACGCGAAGCTCGGCAAGATCGTCACCGACAGTGCGGGCTTCACCCTCTACCGCTTCGACCAGGACACGGCACAACCGCCGAAGTCCTCCTGCGACGGCGACTGCGCGAAGACGTGGCCGCCGGTTCCCGCCGAGGGCGCCTCGGTCGCCTCCGGTATCGACACGTCCCTGCTCGGTGAGGTCACCCGGTCCGACGGCACCAAGCAACTGACCATCGCCGGCTGGCCGATGTACCGGTACGTCAAGGACACCCAGGCCGGTGACGCCAACGGCGAGGGGGTGAAGGGCGCCTGGTTCGCGACCGCGCCCACCGGCAAGAAGGCCGCCGTCTCCGACCTGCCCGGCCTGTCGGTCCGCAACGACGCCAAGCTCGGCCCGATCGTCGTCGACAAGAACGGCATGACGGTCTACCGCTTCCTCAAGGACAAGGCGTGGCCCGAGCCGGTGTCCCACTGCACCGGTGCCTGCCTGGAGAAGTGGCCCGTCGTCGCGCCGGTGCCGGCGGGCGACACCAAGGGCGTCAAGCAGAAGGGCCTCATGGGCTTCACCCGTCCCGACGGTGCCAAGCAGATGACCATCAACTGCTGGCCCATCTACACCTTCTCCGGTGACAAGGCCCCCGGAGAGACCAACGGTCAGGGCGTGGGCGGCACGTGGTACGCCGTCTCGCCCGACGGAAAGCCGGTCGGCGCGTCCCAGTAGGGATCACCTCCCCAGGGTCGATCGATCGCCTCGCCCGGTCAGTCGGATCGCGGAAGGGAGTGAGACGCACAAGCCGGACAAACGGGACACAGGCGCGCGCGACCAGGTCCGCCCCCTCTCCACCGCATGGAGGGGGCGGACCCCTTTTGGTGCGCGCGGGCTCCGCCGGGCGTCCGCACCGCGCGCGGGGCCACGGCGGACCCGCGGGCGCCGAGCGGCCGCACGCTCCGCCTGCGACGGCGTCCGCCGGTTTCGACGGCACATGCCAGCGGCAGTGACCGGGAACGGACGGCCAATTTCCGTTTTTACTCGCTCCGTTGGCGGACGATCAGTAGCCTCTGCTCGAACACCGGATCACCTCGCCGTCGCCTACGCCTTGGAGAACTACATGGAGCGTCCTGCCTGGGCGCCACGGAGCATCGACATCTCCGTGCCGAGCGTGTCCCGTATGTACGACTTCTACCTGGGCGGATCGCACAACTTCGAGGTCGACCGCGAGGCGGCGCGCAGGGCGCTGGAGTTCATGCCGGGGCTCCCCAAGGTCATGCAGGCGAACCGGGCGTTCATGCGCCGCGCGGTGCGCTTCGCGGTCGGCGAGGGCATCACCCAGTTCCTCGACGTCGGCTCCGGCATTCCGACCTTCGGCAACGTCCACGAGGTGGCGCAGGGGGCACACCCGGGCGCTCGTGTGGTGTACGTCGACCACGACCCGGTCGCGGTGGCGCACAGCCAGGCCGTTCTCGCGGGGAACGACGACGCGGACGTCGTCGCGGCCGATCTCCGCAGGCCCCGGGAGATCCTGTCGAGCCCTCAGGTGGAACGCCTGATCGACCTGAACCGGCCGGTCGCCCTCCTTCTCGTTGCCATACTGCACTTCGTGGAGGACACGGACGACCCGTACAGTGCGGTGGCCGAGCTGCGCGACGCCCTCGCGCCGGGCAGCCTGCTCGTCCTCACGCATGCCTCGTACGAGGGAATCCCGCTGCCGCAGGAGCGCGCCGAGGGCACGGTCGGCGTGTACAACAACATCCGCAATCCGCTGATCATGCGCTCGCGCGAGGAGATCGCGCGGTTCTTCGAGGGGTACGACATGGTGGAACCCGGACTGGTGCCGATGCCGACGTGGCGGCCCGACACGGCACCCGAGGACGAGGATCCTTATGCCTTCTCCGGATTCGGCGGCGTGGGGCGCGTCGCGTGAGCGGGGAGTCGGGCGGGCCGGAGGACAGACTGCGCAGGTTCGCGACGATCTGGAGCCGGGCCGTCTTCCCCGTGACCTCGACCTCGCTGACCCGGCCGGAGTTCGAGGAGCAACTGCTGCCGCTGGCCCGGCGGCTGCGCGACGCGCTGCGGGCCAGGGCGTTCGACGCGGCCGCGGCCAGGGCGATCGGCGCGGCGCTCATGGAGTCGCACTGCACGGACCCGGAGGCCCTGAGCCGCACGCTCGACTGCGTCGACGCCTATCTGGTGCTCTACTGCGGCGACCCGGACGCCTCCCCGGAGACGCAGGAGGCCCTGCGGACCCGCTCCTCGCGATTGCAGCACGCGATCGCCGCCGGGTTCGCGGCGGCCCTGAAGGAACGCACGCTCGCCGAGCAGGAGGCCATCGCGGAGGCCGCGCTCACCGCCCAGGGCGTGGTGGCGCAGGCGCTCCACTCCAGTGAGGCCCGCTTCCGCGCGGTGTTCGAGGGCGCGGCCATAGGAATCGGGATCGCCGACCTGGACGGCAACGTCCTGGAGGCCAACGGCGCGCTGCTGCGCATGTTCGGCGGTTCCGAGCACCTGGTGCGCGGCCGCAACGTCGCCGAGTGGACCCACCCGGACGACGCACCGCAGGTCTGGCGCCTGTACGACGAACTGGTCCGGGGCGAGCGCGAGCACTATCACGTCGAGAAGGCCTTCTACCGGCCCGACGGCACGGTCCTGTGGACCAATCTGACGGTGTCCCTGCTGCGGGACGCGGACGGCAACCCGCAGTACCAGCTCGCGCTGATGGAGGACACCACCGAGCGGCGTCTGCTGAACCTCCGGCTGCGCTACGAGGCCACCCACGACGCGCTCACCGGGCTGCCCAACCGCACCCTGTTCTTCGAGCGCCTGGAGAAGGCGCTCGCCGCGGGCGAGGGACAGCGGTTCGGCCTGTGCTACCTCGACCTCGACGGCTTCAAGACCATCAACGACAGCCTCGGGCACGCGGCCGGCGACCGGCTGCTGGTCGAGGTCGCCGACCGGCTCCAGGCGTGTGCCACCGCGCCCGGCGAGATGGTGGCGCGGCTCGGCGGCGACGAGTTCGTGGCGCTCACCACCGGGCCGGACACCGAGCGCGGCGTCGACGAACTCGTCGGACGGATCATGAACGCGCTGGTCACACCGATCAGCGTCGACGGGCGGGAGCTGACCGTGCGCGGCAGCATCGGCATCGTCGAGGGACCCGCGGACGAGCGCGGCCCGGCGGAGGTGCTGCGCAGCGCGGACATCACCATGTACCGGGCCAAGTCGGCGGGCGGCAACCGCTTCGAGCTCGCCGACCCCGAGGCCGACGCCCGCGCCATCACCCGGCACGGGCTGACCACGGCGCTGCCCACCGCCCTGGACCGGGGCGAGTTCTTCATCGAGTACCAGCCGCTGGTCCATCTCGGCGACGGCACCGTGCACGGGGCGGAGGCGCTGGTGCGCTGGCTGCATCCGCAGCACGGCGTGCTCGGTCCCGACCGCTTCATCCCGCTCGCCGAGCGGACCGGGCTGATCGTGCCCCTGGGCCGGTGGGTCCTGAAGGAGGCGGTGCGGCAGGCCCGTGCGTGGCAGAAGAAGCACGACCAGAAGGGCCCGCTGCGGATCAACGTCAATCTGTCGCCGTGCCAGCTCACCCATCCCGGGCTGGTCTCCGACACCGTGGACATTCTGGAGCAGGCCGGCCTGGAACCGGACGCGCTCTGCCTGGAGGTCACGGAGTCGGCGCTGATCGGGGCGGACGACGACCTGCTCAAACCCCTGCGGCGGCTGTCCGAGATGGGGGTGGACATCGCCCTCGACGACTTCGGCACGGGGTACTCCAACCTCGCCAACCTGCGCCGGCTTCCGGTGCGGATCCTGAAGCTGGACCGTTCCTTCACCCAGAGCATGCAGCAGTTCCCGGCGGACCCCGTCGACCTCAAGATCGTCGAGGGGATCGTCTCCCTCGCTCACAGCCTGGACCTCGCGGTCACGGTCGAGGGCGTGGAAACCGGCGCCCAGGCCGAGCAGCTGCGGATCCTGGGCTGCGACACGGCTCAGGGCTGGTACTACGCCCGCCCGGGCCCGCCGGAGCGGCTGCACGAACTCGCGCTGGTGGACGCGAAGGGCTGACACCTCCACGGGGTGTACGGGCCGCGTCGGCGGCACGCCCTCCCCGGGCACGGTCCGCTCCCGTACCGGTCCCGGCCACGCAGGCGGCCGCCCGGGTCAGCGCCGTGGTCGCCGCCGAACGGGACTGCCGCGGTCCGAGCGGGCGGCCGACGGTGCCTGAGCACACGCCCGACGGCACGCCCGGTGGTGCCCGAGCGCACGCCTGGTGGGCGGCCCGCTCACCGCTCCAGCAGCATCCGCTGAAGCTCCCGCGCCGCACGCGGCGGAGCCACATCGCTGCGGTGGGCCAGCGCGATCGTACGGTGGAGTCCGGGCCGGGCCAGCGGGGTGACCCGCAGCCCGCGCCCGGTCCGCGTCGCGACCATGCGCGGTACGACCGCCACCCCGAGCCCGGCGCGTACGAAGCCCAGCACCGCGTCCATCTCGCCGCCCTCCACCGGGAAGTCCGGCTCGAAGCCCGCGGCACGGCATGCGGCCACCGTCAGTTCCCGCAGGTCGTAGCCGTGGCGGAACATGACCAGGCGCTCGCCCTCCAGGTCCGGGATGCGGACCGTGCGGCGACCGCCGCCGGGCCTCGGGGCGTCGGGCGAGGACACCACCACCAGGTCCTCGCGCAGCAGTTCCACCGTGGTCAGCGCGGGTGAGGGGGTGGGCAGCGGGAGCACGACCAGGGCCAGGTCGAGGGCGCCGCGCGCCAGCTCCCGTACGAGGTCGTGCGAGCCGCCCTCCTCGATCAGCAGCCGGATGCCGGGATAGCGGTCGTGGAAGGCGCGCAGCACATCCGGCAGCAGGCCCGTGCACAGACTCGGCGTCGCGCCCAGGCGCACCCGGCCCCGGCGCAACTGCACCAGCTCCTGCACCTCGTGCCGGGCCGTGTCGGCGTCGGCGAGGATGCGCCGGGCCAGCGGCAGCAGCGCCTCGCCCGCGTCGGTCAGCGTGATGTTGCCCCGGGCCCGCAGGAACAGGTCGGCTCCCAGCTCCCGCTCCAGCGCCTTGATCTGCTGCGAGAGCGACGGCTGGGCGACATGGACCAGATCGGCGGCCCGGGTGAAGTGCCGGGTCTCGGCGACCGCCACGAAGTACTGGAGCTGATGGAACTGCATGGAGTCAGGATAGGCACCTCCTATCGAAACGAGCCGGACCATCTCTTGGACCGATGGGGACCCTCGGCCCTAGCGTTCTTGCCATGGCTCTGGCAACGCGGACGGACCGACGGCCGTCCATGGCCCGTACCCTGTGGGGCTCGACCGTCGGCAAGAAGGCAGTCATGGCGGTCAGCGGTCTGATCATGCTGCTGTACCTGGTCGCCCACATGATCGGGAACCTGAAGATCTACTTCGGGGCGGGCGAGTTCAATCACTACGCCCACTGGCTGCGCACCGTCGGCGAACCCTTCATGCACTACGAGTGGACGCTCTGGCTGATCCGCGTCGTGCTGATCGTCGCCGTCGTCGCCCACGCCGTCTCCGCGTACCAGCTCAGCCGCCGTGACCTCAAGGCGCGTCCGAGCGCGTACGTGCACCGCAGGCCGCGGGCGAGCTACGCCACCCGCACCATGCGCTGGGGCGGCATCATCCTCGGCCTGTTCATCGTCTGGCACCTCCTGGACCTGACGACCGGCACCGTGCACCCCGGCGGCTTCCAGGAGGGCCACCCGTACCAGAACGTCGTGGACACCTTCTCCACCTGGTACGGCGACGTCATCTACATCGTCGCGATGCTCGCCCTCGGCCTGCACATCCGGCACGGCTTCTGGAGCGCCGCCCAGACCCTCGGCGTCGGCAGCCGCACCCGCGACCGTGCCCTGAAGACCATCGCCAATGTCCTTGCGCTGCTGCTCACGGCCGGTTTCATCGCCGTACCCGTGGGCGTCATGACCAAAGTGGTGAGCTGACATGACTGCTTCCGCCGTCTACACCGACTACGCGACCGGCGCACCGGTCGTCGACACCAAGGCGCCGATGGGCCCGATCAACGAGCGCTGGGACACCCGGCGTTTCGAGGCCAAGCTGGTCAACCCGGCCAACCGGCGGGGGCACACGATCATCGTCGTCGGCACCGGCCTCGCCGGCGGCTCCGCGGGCGCCACCCTCGCCGAACAGGGCTACCACGTCGTCCAGTTCTGCTACCAGGACTCCCCGCGCCGCGCCCACTCCATCGCCGCGCAGGGCGGCATCAACGCCGCGAAGAACTACCGCAACGACGGCGACTCGATCCACCGCCTCTTCCACGACACCGTCAAGGGCGGCGACTTCCGGGCCCGCGAGACCAACGTCCACCGCCTCGCCCAGATCTCCGTCGGGATCATCGACCAGTGCGTGGCGCAGGGCGTGCCCTTCGCCCGCGAGTACGGCGGTCTGCTCGACACCCGCTCCTTCGGCGGCGTCCAGGTCTCCCGCACCTTCTACGCCCGCGGCCAGACGGGCCAGCAGCTCCTCCTCGGCGCCTACCAGGCGCTCTCCCGGCAGATCGCCGCCGGCAACGTGGAGATGCACCCGCGCACCGAGATGCTCGACCTGATCGTCGTCGACGGGCGGGCGCGCGGCATCGTCGCCCGCGACCTGATCACCGGAAGGGTCGACACGTACTTCGCGGACGCCGTCGTCCTCGCCTCCGGCGGCTACGGCAACGTCTTCTATCTGTCGACCAACGCCATGAACTCCAACGCGACCGCCATCTGGCGGGCGCACCGGCGCGGCGCCTACTTCGCCAACCCCTGCTTCACGCAGATCCACCCGACCTGCATCCCGCGCACCGGCGACCACCAGTCCAAGCTCACCCTGATGAGCGAGTCGCTGCGCAACGACGGCCGGATCTGGGTGCCGAAGGCCATGGGCGACAACCGTCCGCCGAACGAGATCCCCGAGGACGAGCGCGACTACTACCTGGAGCGCCTCTACCCCTCCTTCGGCAATCTCGTCCCCCGCGACATCGCCTCCCGCGCCGCCAAGAACGTCTGCGACGAGGGCCGCGGCGTCGGCCCCGGCGGCCAGGGCGTCTACCTCGACTTCGCCGACGCGATGGCGCGCATGGGCCGCAAGAAGGTCGAGGAGCAGTACGGCAACCTCTTCGACATGTACGAGCGGATCACCGCGGAGAACCCGTACGAGGTGCCGATGCGGATCTACCCCGCCGTGCACTACACGATGGGCGGCCTGTGGGTCGACTACGACCTGCAGACCACGATCCCGGGCCTGTTCGCGGTCGGCGAGGCGAACTTCTCCGACCACGGCGCGAACCGCCTCGGCGCCTCCGCGCTGATGCAGGGCCTCGCCGACGGCTACTTCGTCCTGCCGTCGACGATCAGCGACTACCTGGCCCGCAACCCGCACCAGGACCAGGTGAGCGCCGACCACCCCGCCGTCCAGGAGCTGCTGGCGGACACGGAGGACCGGCTGAACCTGCTGCTGTCCGTCGACGGCGACCGTACCCCCGACTCCTTCCACCGCGAACTCGGTGAACTCATGTGGGAGTTCTGCGGCATGGCGCGTACGGACGCGGGCCTGCGCAAGGCGCTGGAGCGCATCCCGCAGATCCGCGAGGAGTTCTGGAGGCGGATCAAGGTCCCCGGCACCGGTGAGGAGTTCAACCAGTCGCTGGAGAAGGCCAACCGCATCGTCGACTACCTGGAACTCGCCGAGCTGATGTGTCTCGACGCGCTGCACCGCACCGAGTCCTGCGGCGGACACTTCCGCGAGGAGTCCCAGACCCCGGACGGCGAGGCGGCCCGCAAGGACGACGAGTTCGCCTACGCGGCCGCCTGGGAGTTCACCGCCACCGGAGAGGCTCCCACCCTGCACAAGGAAGACCTGGTCTTCGAGTACGTCCACCCCACCCAGCGGAGCTACGCATGAAGCTCACCCTGCGCGTCTGGCGGCAGAAGAGCGCCGACGCCGAAGGCGCCATGTCCACCTACGAGGTGGACGGAATCTCCTCCGACATGTCGTTCCTGGAGATGCTGGACACCCTCAACGAGGAACTCATCCTCAAGGGCGAGGAACCGGTCGCCTTCGACCACGACTGCCGCGAGGGCATCTGCGGGGCGTGCTCGCTCGTCATCAACGGCGACGCGCACGGCCCGGAGCGCACCACCACCTGCCAGTTGCACATGCGGTCCTTCAAGGACGGCGACACGATCGACATCGAGCCGTGGCGGGCCGCGGCCTTCCCGGTGATCAAGGACCTGGTGGTCGACCGCTCGGCCTTCGACCGGATCATCCAGGCCGGCGGCTACATCACCGCCCCGACGGGCTCCGCACCCGAGGCCCACGCGACGCCCGTCCCCAAGGCGGACGCCGACTTCGCGTTCGAGCACGCCGAGTGCATCGGCTGCGGGGCCTGCGTGGCGGCCTGCCCGAACGGCGCGGCGATGCTGTTCACCTCGGCGAAGATCAACCACCTCAATGTGCTGCCGCAGGGCGCGCCCGAGCGTGAGACCCGGGTGCTGGACATGGTGGCGCAGATGGACGAGGAGGGCTTCGGCGGCTGCACCCTCACCGGCGAGTGCGCCACCGCCTGCCCGAAGGGCATCCCGCTGGTCTCCATCACCGGCATGAACAAGGAGTGGCTACGAGCCACCCGCAAGGCGGGCCGCCGCTAGGGCCTGTCCCTAGGCCGTCCGCCGGCACCACCACGGGCCGGCGCCGCTGGGGACGGGCGGCGCCGGCCGTATGACGTTCGCCGGCAAGGTGCGGACGGGCGGGACCGGGCGTGGTGCTCAACCCCGGTCCCGCCACCAGTTGCGTGGGCCCCGCGGGCCCGCCGGGACGGTCGCCCGGCGCCACCGGCCGCCCCTGGCATTCAGCATTCCCACATCCACCCTCCTGGCTGCGGTCACGCACAGGCCAACCTGCATCGGAAGAACAGGAGCGCACAGACCGCACAGCCCGGGTCTGCTGCCCCGCCGAACCGGCACGTGACCAGGAGAGAGCCATGACCGCCGTTTCCGCCCTCGCCGGCCCCCCACCGCACATGGCACCGACCCGCTACACCGTCACCCTCGCCCGCGACGAGGCCGACGTCCGGGACGCCCAGCGGCTCCGCCACGACGTCTTCGCCGGGGAGATGGGCGCGCTCCTGTCCACCCCGCAGCCCGGCCTCGACGTCGACGCCTTCGACGCGTACTGCGACCACCTGATCGTCCGCGACACGGTCACCGGCCAGGCCGTCGGCACCTACCGCCTGCTGCCGCCCGAGCGGGCCGCGATCGCGGGCCGGCTGTACTCGGAGAGCGAGTTCGACCTCGGCCCGCTGGCCGGGATCCGCTCCGGGCTCGTCGAGGTGGGCCGCTCCTGCGTCCACCCCGACCACCGCGACGGCGCGGTCATCGGACTGATCTGGGCGGGGATAGCCCGCTACATGATCGATGGCGGTCACGAGTGGCTGGCCGGCTGCTGCTCCCTGCCGCTCGCCGACGGCGGCACGCTCGCCGCGGGCACCTGGGAGCGGGTCAAGGCCAAGCACATGGCGCCCGAGGAGTACCGCATACGTCCGCTGCTGCCCTGGCGGCCGGGGACCCCGGCCCCGGCCGGGCACACCGAGCTGCCCCCGCTGCTGCGCGGCTACCTCCGGCTCGGCGCCTGGGTCTGCGGGGAGCCCGCGCACGACCCGGACTTCGGCGTCGCCGACCTCTACGTCCTGCTGTCGATGCGCCGGGTCAACCCGCGCTATCTGCGGCACTTCCTCTCGCTCGTGCCGGCGTGAGGACCATGTCCAGGACCGGCGCGCAGGCCGTGTCCCGTCCCCGGCCGGGCCTGCGCCCACGGCGCGGAACTCCGGCGCCCGCGCACCCCGGCGCGACCACGGCGGCGTCCGGGCCGCGCCCCACCGACGCGGGGCCCCACGCCGCCGCTCCCGTCAGCGCCTGGCTGCCCAGCGCCCCCTGTTCCCCGCGGTCCTGTGTCGACGCCACGGCGTCGGCGGCCGCCGCACCGCGCGCCGTACTGCGGCTCGCGGCTCTTCTGACCCTGGTGTCCGCCGGGATCGTGCTCTCCCCGCTCGTGTGCCGGCTGCCCGCCCCGGCCCGCGAGCGGATCATCCGGGCCTGGTGCCGGACGGTGGTGCGCGCCGCCGGCGTCCGGGTGCGGATCACCGGGGCCGCCCCGTCCCACGGCGGTCTGCTGATGGTCGCCAACCACATCTCATGGCTGGACATCCCGCTCCTCGCCGCCGTCCGCCCCGGCCGGATGCTCGCCAAGACCGAGGTCCGGCAGTGGCCGGTGGCCGGTGCGCTGACCGCGCGCAGCGGCGCGCTCTTCATCGACCGCGACCGGCTGCGGGCGCTGCCCGACACGGTCGCGACGATCGCGGACGGCCTGCGCGCCGGGTCGGCGGTCGTGGTCTTCCCCGAGGGCAGCACGTGGTGCGGCCGGTCGCAGGGGTACTTCCGGCGGGCGGCCTTCCAGGCGGCGCTGGACGCGGACGTCCCCGTCCAGCCGGTGCGGCTCCACTACCGGCATGACGGCGGTCCGGCGAGCACCGCGCCCGCGTTCGTCGGCAGCGACTCCCTGCTGTCGTCGGTGTGGCGGGTGGTGTCGGCGCGCCGGCTCGTCGCGGAGGTCCGGGTCGCGCCGGTGCTCGCACCGGACGCCGGGACCGACCGACGGGACCTCGCCCGGACCGCTCAACGGGCCCTGGACCTCCCTGGAGACGGGCACCCGCACCTTTCCGTACCGAGCTGACATACCGTCATTCCTGCTCGCCGGCAGGAAACATGAGGCATGGCGGGGAACCCGTGCCAGGAACTCGACCCGCCCGTCGAGGGCGAGGTGACCATCCCGCCGGCGTGACCTGGACGTGGGGGGCCGACGGCGCGCCCGTGCCGCTCAGGGCGGCCCCGCGTGAGAACGCTCGTTCTCGTGTACCGTGGTCGCCACGTGGAGAACGACCGTTCTCACGCTCCCGTGCAGCTCCTTCCCGCGCGTCCCCTGGAGGCGGCATGACCGACGAACCGCGCCCCCCACTCCCCCCGTTCACCCGGGAGACCGCCGTGGAGAAGGTACGCCTGGCCGAGGACGGCTGGAACACCCGCGACCCGCAGAAGGTCGCCCTCGCCTACACGGTGGACTCCCGCTGGCGCAACCGCGCCGAGTTCGCCGACGGCCGCGACCAGATCGTCGCCTTCCTCACCCGCAAGTGGCGGCGGGAACTGGAGTACCGGCTGATCAAGGAGCTGTGGGCCTACGACGGCAACCGCATCGCCGTGCGCTTCGCCTACGAGTGCCACGACGACTCGGGCAACTGGTTCCGCTCCTACGGCAACGAGAACTGGGAGTTCGACGGCAACGGCCTGATGAGCCGGCGCCACGCGTCCATCAACGACCTCCCCATCCAGGAGTCGGAGCGACTGTTCCACTGGCCGCTGGGACGCCGCCCCGACGACCACCCGGGCCTCGGCGACCTGGGTCTGTGACCGCCCGACGGGACCGGAGCGACGCAGGTCAGTACACCTAGCGATGTATTGAGTTGTTCGGGTCTTGCGGAGGTCTTTTGCCGAGTGCTTGCCGGTAGAGCCGTCCGGCACGGTAGGACGAGCGGACCAGGGGACCGGACATCACTCCGGCGAAGCCGATCTCCTCGGCTTCCTGCTGGAGTTCGACGAACTCCTCGGGCTCGACCCACCGCTCCACCGGGTGATGCCGCGCTGAGGGCCGCAGGTACTGGGTGATGGTGATCAGGTCACACCCGGCGTCGTGCAGGTTCTGCAACGCGGTCGAGACCTCCTCCCGGGTCTCACCCATGCCCAGGATCAGGTTCGACTTGGTGACCAGACCGAACTCCCGCGCCGCGGTGAGCACACGGAGGGACCTGTCGTAGCGGAAGGCGGGCCGGATCCGTTTGAAGATCCGGGGCACTGTCTCCACATTGTGCGCCATCACTTCCGGGCGGGACTCGAACACCTGGGTCAGCAATGCGGGGACACCGTTGAAGTCCGGGATCAGGATCTCCACCCCGGTGTCCGGGTTCAGCGCGTGGATCCGCCGGACCGTCTCGGCGTACAACCAGGCACCGCCGTCGGGCAGGTCGTCGCGGGCCACGCCGGTGACGGTGGCGTAGCGCAGCCCCATCGTCGCCACGGACTCCGCCACCCGGCGCGGCTCGTCCCGGTCAAGAGGCTGGGGCTTGCCGGTGTCGATCTGGCAGAAGTCGCAGCGCCGGGTGCACTGGTCGCCGCCGATGAGGAAGGTGGCCTCGCGGTCCTCCCAGCACTCGAAGATGTTGGGGCAGCGCGCCTCCTGGCACACCGTGTGCAGCCCTTCGGCCTTCACCCGCGACTGCAGCGCGGTGTACTCCGGCCCCATCCGCACCCGGGCCTTCATCCATCCGGGCTTGCGCTCGACGGGTGTCTGGCTGTTCCGCACCTCCAGCCGCAGCAGCCTGCGGCCGTCGGGCGCCACGGGAGGCGTGTTGGTTCCGCTCATCTCACAGCTCCGGGTACAAGGGGTGTGCGTGGGCGAGCGTGGCCACACGAGCCCGCAGCTCGGTGGCGAGGTCCTCGTCGTACGCCGGCCTCAGGGCCTGCGCGATGATGTCGGCGACCTCCGCGAACGCGGCCTCCGCGAAGCCGCGGCCGGCCAGGGCCGGTGTACCGATCCGCAGCCCCGAGGTCACCATCGGCGGGCGGGGGTCGAAGGGTACGGCGTTGCGGTTCACCGTGATGCCGATGTGGTGCAGGCGGTCCTCCGCCTGCTGCCCGTCGAGCTCGGACTCACGCAGGTCGACCAGGACCAGATGGACATCGGTGCCACCCGACAGCACGGACACACCCGCGCCCGCGACGTCGGGAGCACTCAGCCGTTCCGCGAGGAGCCGTGCGCCCGCGAGGGTGCGTTCCTGGCGCTCGCGGAACACCGGCTCGGACGCCATCTTGAACGCAACCGCCTTGGCCGCGATCACGTGCTCCAGCGGGCCGCCTTGCTGGCCGGGGAAGACCGCGCTGTTGACCTTTTTCGCCACGTCCGCGCGGTTGGTCAGCACGACTCCACCGCGCGGGCCGCCGAGCGTCTTGTGCGTCGTCGTGGTGACCACGTCGGCGTACGCCACCGGGTTCGGGTGGAGCCCGGCGACGACCAACCCGGCGAAGTGCGCCATGTCCACCATCAGGTACGCGCCGACCCGGTCCGCGATCCGCCGGAAGGCGGCGAAGTCGAGCCGCCGGGGGTACGCCGACCAGCCTGCGATGATCAGCTGCGGCCGGTGCTCCTCGGCGAGTCGCTGCACTTCCGCCATGTCGACGCGGTTGTCCTCCGCGGAGACGTGGTAGGCGACGACGTTGTAGAGCTTGCCGGAGAAGTTGATGCGCATGCCGTGGGTGAGGTGACCACCGTGCGCGAGGTCCAGGCCCAGGATGGTGTCTCCCGGCTCGAGAAGCGCCGTCATCGCGGCGGCGTTCGCCTGGGCGCCCGAGTGCGGCTGCACGTTGGCGAAGGCCGCACCGAACAATCCCTTCACCCGTTCGATGGCGAGGGACTCGACCACGTCGACGTGCTCACACCCGCCGTAGTAGCGGCGGCCCGGGTAGCCCTCGGCGTACTTGTTGGTCAGGACGGAGCCCTGAGCCTCCATCACCGCCACCGGTGCGAAATTCTCGCTGGCGATCATCTCCAGCGTGTTCTGCTGGCGCACCAGCTCGGCACGCACGGCGGCGAACACCTCGGGGTCGAAGTCGGCGAGCCGACGGTCCAGCACGGACATCTCAGGCTCCTTCGGTGAGAGTCGTGTAGGCGGTCGCGTCCAGCAAGTCGGGCGCGCCGGTGATCCGCAACCGGAACAGCCAGCCCGCTCCGAACGGGTCGGAGTTGACCAGGCCGGGATCGGCTACCGCGGCTTCATTGATCTCGACGACCTCGCCGTCCGCGGGAGCGAACAGGTCGCTCACGGACTTGGTCGACTCGATCTCTCCGCACGCCTCGCCGGCCTTGATCGTCGCGCCGACGACGGGCAGGTCGAGGTAGACCACGTCGCCGAGCGCGTCGGCCGCGTGGGCCGTGACTCCGACGGTCGACACGTCGCCGTCGGTCGCGATCCACTCGTGGTCGCTGGTGTACTTCAGGTCGGTGGGCAGGCTCATGATGGGTTCCCTGGGAATGTCGGCCGGTCCGGGAGGACCGGGTGTGGCTGATGTGGGGGCCCTTGGGACGCGGTCAGGCTTGGCGGCGGTAGAAGGGCAGCGGGACGACCTCGGCGTACTCCTGGCTGCCTCGGATGTCGACCAGCACCTTCGTGCCGGGTGCACTCCGGCCGGCCGGCAGGTAGGCCATCGCCACGGGGTGGCCGAGGGTGGGCGACAGGGCGCCTGAGGTGACCTCGCCGAGGCGCTCGCCGGTGTCCGGGGCGAGTACGGCGTAGCCGGTGCGCGCAGCTCGTCGGCCGGTCGAGGTCAGCCCGACGAGCACGTGGTCCGGCCCCTTGTCACGGCAGGCGGCCAGGGCCGCCTCGCCGACGAACCCGCCGGGCTTCCCGAACACCACGATGCGGCCGAGTCCCGCGTCGAACGGCGTGGTGCGCACGGTGAGTTCCTGGCCGTACAAGGGCATGCCGGCTTCGAGGCGCAGCGTGTCGCGGCAGGCCAGGCCGCAGGGGAGAAGGCCGTGCTCCGCGCCCGCGGCGCTGACGGCTCGCCAGAGGGCCACCGCGTCCTCGGGGCGGCAGTAGATCTCGAAGCCGTCCTCGCCGGTGTAGCCGGTGCGGGCGAGCAGCACCTCGCGGTCCGCCAGCCGTGCCCGGTCGATCGCGTAGTACTTCAGCGACGGCACGTCGACGTCGGCCAGTTCGCTGAGGATCGTCGGCGACTTCGGCCCCTGGACCGCGATCAGCGCCCACTCGCTGGAAGCGTCCCGGATCGTGGCGACGTAGCCGTCGATCCGGTCACGCAGGCAGGAGAGCACGACCAGCGCGTTGCCGGCGTTGGCCACGACGAGGTACTTCTCCTCGGCCAGGCGGTGGACGACGAGGTCGTCGAGGACTCCGCCGGTGTCGTGGACCAGCATGGAGTAGCGGGCGCGGCCGACGGCGATCTTCGACGGCTTCCCGACCAGCGCGTGGTCGAGGGCCCGGCCCACCTCGGGACCGGACAGTTCGATCTCGCCCATGTGGGTGAGGTCGAAGATTCCGGCGGTGGTCCGTACGGCGTGGTGCTCGGCCAGTTCGGAGGTGTAGCGCAGCGGCATCGACCAGCCGGCGAAGTCGGTGAACGACGCTCCGAGTTCGGCGTGGATGCCGTGCAGTGGTGTCTTCTTGGACATGGTGGTTCCCTCAGACCGTGACCGGTCGGATCACGACTCGAACGACTCGGGGGGCGGGCAGGCGCAGACCAGGTTCCGGTCGCCGTGCGCCTGGTCGATCCGGCCGACCGGCGGCCAGTACTTGTCGGGCGTGACGCCCGCCGGAAAGACGGCCCGCTCGCGCGAGTAGGCCCGGGTCCACTGACCGGCGATCGCGGCCGCGGTGTGCGGCGCCCGTCGCAGCGGGCTCCCCTCGAGGGTCCAGGCGCCCTGGTGCACCAGGTCGATCTCGGCGCGGATCGCGATCATCGCCTCGCAGAAGCGGTCCAGCTCCTGAAGGCTCTCACTCTCCGTCGGCTCGACCATCAGCGTGCCGGCGACCGGGAAACTCGTCGTCGGCGCGTGGAAGCCGTAGTCGATGAGCCGCTTGGCGATGTCGTCGACCGTCACACCCGTGGCGGCGGTGATCGGGCGTACGTCGAGGATGCACTCGTGCGCGACGAGGCCGGCCTCCCCGGAGTACAGGACGGGGAAGTGCGGCGCGAGCCGACGGGCCACGTAGTTGGCGCTCAGCACGGCCGTCTTGGTGGCCTCGGTCAGCCCCTCCGCGCCCATCATCCGGATGTAGGCCCACGGGATCGGCAGGATGCCGGCACTGCCGAACGGTGCGGCGCTCACCGACCCGGTCCCGCCGCGGCGGCCGGTGTCGGGGTGCAGCGGGTGGGTGGGCAGGTACGGTGCGAGGTGCTCGGCCACCGCGACCGGGCCGACGCCCGGCCCGCCGCCGCCGTGCGGGATGCAGAACGTCTTGTGCAGGTTGAGGTGGGACACGTCGCCACCGAACTCACCCGGCTTGGCGACCCCGAGCAGCGCGTTGAGGTTGGCACCGTCGACGTACACCTGTCCGCCGTGCTCGTGAACCAGCTCGCACAGCCGGGTGATGCTCTCTTCGTAGACACCGTGTGTCGAGGGGTAGGTCACCATGATCGCGGCCAGGTCCTCGGCGTGCTTCGCGCACTTGGCCGCGAGGTCGGCGAGGTCGACCGTGCCGTCTGGCCGTGACGCCACCACGACGACGCGCATCCCGGCCATGACCGCGGAGGCCGCGTTGGTACCGTGCGCGCTCGCCGGGATCAGGCACACGTCGCGCCCGGACTGGCCGTTGCTCCGGTGATAGGAACGGATCGCGAGCAGGCCCGCGAGCTCGCCCTGCGATCCGGCGTTCGGCTGGATGGAGACCTTGGCGTAACCGGTGACCTCGGCCAGCCATGTCTCGAGCTGCTCGATCAGGGTCAGGTACCCGGTCGCGTCCGTGAGGGGGGCGAACGGGTGCAGGTCCGCGAAGGCGGGCCAGCTGACCGGTTCCATCTCCGTGGTCGCGTTGAGCTTCATCGTGCAGGACCCGAGCGGGATCATGCCGCGGTCCAGCGCGAAGTCACGGTCGGACAGCTTGCGCAGGTAGCGCAGCATCGCGGTCTCGGAACGGTGCTGGTGGAAGACCGGGTGGGTGAGGAAAGGGGAGGTACGACGCAGCCCCGACGGAAGTGCTGCCGAAGCGCCGGTTGCCGGCCCGTCCAGGTCGCCGTCGCCGGCCCGGCCGAAGGCGTCGAGCACGAGGCGGACGTGCTCCTGCGTCGTGACCTCGGAGCAGGAGACGCCGACATGGTCCTCGTCCACCAGCCGCAGCCGCAGACCCTTGCCGTGCGCTGCCGCGACGACCTCCTCGGCCCGGCCGGGGACCCGCACCAGCAGAGTGTCGAAGAACGCGCGGTGCACCACCGTGATCCCGCTCGCCCGTAGACCCGCAGCGATGAGCGTGGCGTGCCGGTGCGTCCGTCGGGCGATCTCGGCCAGACCGTCGGAGCCGTGGTAGACGGCGTACATCGACGCGACCACGGCCAGCAGCACCTGCGCCGTGCAGATGTTCGAAGTCGCCCTGTCGCGCCGGATGTGCTGCTCGCGGGTCTGCAGGGCGAGGCGGTACGCCGGCCGGCCGGCGTCGTCCATGGACACGCCCACGAGCCGGCCGGGCAGATGGCGTGTCAGCCCTTCGCGGACCGCGATGTAGCCGGCGTGCGGCCCGCCGTAGAACAAGGGGACACCGAAGCGCTGGGACGATCCCACGACGATGTCGGCGCCGAACTCGCCCGGCGGCACGAGCAGGGTGAGCGCCAGCAGGTCGGCGGCGACCGTGACCAGCGCCCCGCGCGCCCGTGCCGCAGCGGTCACCTCGCGCAGGTCGCGGACCGCGCCCGAGCAGCCGGGGTAGGACAGCACCACCCCGAAGAAGTCGTCCTCCGGCAGCGGCTCGGCGACATCGATCTCGACGACCTCGACACCGACCGCGTCGGCACGCGTGCGCAGGACGTCGAGGGTCTGCGGCAGGGTGTCGCGGTCGACCAGGACGCGGGTGGACCTCTTCTCGCCGGCGACACGGCGCATGACCGTGACCGCCTCGGCGACCGCCGTACCCTCGTCGAGCAGGGACGCGTTGGCCGTCGGCAGTCCCGTGAGATCGCCGACCATGGTCTGGAAGTTGATCAGCGCCTCGAGTCTGCCCTGGCTGATCTCCGGCTGGTACGGCGTGTAGGCGGTGTACCACGCCGGATCCTCCAGCACGTTGCGCCGGATCACCGCGGGTGTGATGGTCGGGTGGTAGCCGAGGCCGATCATCGGGACGGCGACGGTGTTCCTACGGGCGAGCTCGTGCAGCTCGGCGCGCGCCTCGGCCTCGGTGGCGGCGGCGGGCAGGTTCAGGTCGGAGGTGCTCCGGATGCCGCTCGGGACAGCGGCGTCGATCAGCTCGGTCAGTGTCGGGTAGCCGACGTCGGCGAGCATCTTGGCGCGGTCGGCGTCGCCGACACCGATGTGACGGGCGGCGAACTCGCCGGACGCGGAGGATCCGGGTGAGGTCATGGCGGGAGGCTCCCTGATGGGGGGCGCCGCGGACGCGGCGCCGTGGACGGGTGACCTCCCCGCTCTGTCATCGGTACCTGAGAGCTTCACCACCGGGTCCGGCGGTTTGCACCGTGGGCGCAGGACGTTGACGTCCCGTCTTTCCAGAGTCGCTTCACCGGAGCGGTACTTGTGCCTGAGAGATTCTGGGGAGAGTTGCTCCTTCGGCGCCTCGCCAGGACTGGGCGAGGGCTCTCCCGCTCCGGTTCGAGCAGCGTTTGTGTTGAGTTGTCGAGCCGGACCGCAAGGCCGGGTGGAGGCGCCGTCAGGGCGGGTCGGCACCCTGACGACCCTGGTGACCGTCGATCACGTCCGGAATCAGGCGTGCTCCGATGCCGGGAGCACGGGACTGGCCACGCGGTGCTTCGTCATGAGCGTGACCAGGTCGAACACCACGGTGGCGGCGGCGACGCAGGTGATCTCGGCGTGGTCGTAGGCAGGAGCGACTTCGACCACGTCCCCGCCGACGATGTCGAGTCCGTCGAGGCTGCGCAGCAGGCGAAGCAGCTCTCGGCTGTTGAACCCGCCCATCTCCGGCGTTCCCGTTCCCGGTGCGAATGCGGGGTCGAGCACGTCGATGTCGATGGAGATGTACACCGGTGCGTCGCCCACGCGTCGTCGTACGGCGTCCACCGCCCCGTCGATCCCGATCACGTCGAGGTCCCCGGCACGGATCGCCCGGAAGCCGAACGCCTTGTCGTTCACCAGGTCCATCTGGTCGTAGATCGGTCCGCGGATGCCCAGGTGTATGGACTTGTCCTCGGCGAGCAGGCCCTCTTCGAAGGCCCGGCGGAACACCGTGCCGTGCGTGATCGGAGCGTTGAAGTAGGTGTCCCAGGTGTCGAGGTGCGCGTCGAAGTGGACCAGCGCGATCGGGCCGTACTTGTCCTTGGCCGCGCGCAACATGGGCAGCGCGATGGTGTGGTCTCCGCCGATGCTCACGATGCGCCGGTCGGACCGGCCCGCGATGTCGCGGGCGTAGCCCTCGATCTGGGCGACCGCCTCGTCGATGCTGAACGGCGTACAGGGAACGTCGCCGGCGTCGACGACCTGGAGTGCTTCCAGTGGCGCGGTGTCGAGCTCGACGTGGAACTTCGGGCGCAGGTGACGGGAGGCCTGACGGACGCCCATCGGTCCGAAGCGGGCGCCCGGCCGGTACGACGTGCCCCCGTCGAACGGCACGCCCAGGACCGCGATGTCGTAGTCGCTGACCGAGCCGATGTCCGGGATCCGGGCGAAGGTGCCCAGACCGGCGAAGCGCGGGACCTTCGTGGCGTCGAGGGCGCCGATCGGGGTGGGCCGGTTGTCGTGGTTCATCACGGTCTCCTGTCAGTTCGCGGTGGTGGTGAGGCGGGGTCCGGGAGTCTCAGCAGGGTTGTCGGCCGAGGCAGGTGTCGCTCAGCGATCGGCCTCGGGTCTCGGTGCCCCAGGCCAGCGTGGCCAGGAGCCCGACGACCGACACGACGGCGCCGACCAGGAGCGGCAGGTTCTGGCTCCTGGCCAGGGCGAACGGCATCAGGTAGGTGCCTGCGGCCGCCCCGATGCGGGACAACGCGGTGCCCACGCCGACGGCGGTGGCGCGGATCTCGGTCGGGAAGAGTTCGTTGGGGTAGACCACCTCGAGGAAGCTGGAGCCGCCCGAGGCGAGTGCGAAGACGCAGATCGCGGCGAAGGAGACCCAGGCCGGCGCTCCCGGCGCCAGCCCGGGGATACCGAGAGCGATCCCGATGATCCCGAAGGACCACAGCAGCAGCGCCCGTCGGCCGATCCGCTCGACCAGCCACAGCCCGGGGACGCCGCCGATGACGAACAGCGCGGCGAGGAAGATTTCCGCGACGTTGCCGGTGATTCCCATGCCCGCCAGCAGGTCCGGGGCGAACGAATACAGCGCGAACAGCGGAATCACCTGGGCGGTCCAGAAAATACCGACGAACAGGGTGCGCTCGAGGTATGGCTTGCGGAACACCGTGGCGTAGCTGGTCCTCGCGGCAGCCAGCTCCGCGGCCAGGTCCGCCACGCCGTACCGCGAGCCGAAGACCTTCTTGATCGACCGGTCGGCCTCCTCGGTACGGCCCTTGCTGAGCAGCCAGCGCGGCGACTCTGGAGTGCCGAGCCGCAGGAACAGCGTCACGACGGCGAACACGGCGGGGCTGGCGAGCATGAAGCGCCAGGCGTTCACGCCGAGTTCCTCAAGACCAACGCCCACGAGGTACGCCGCCGCGGCCCCGAGCGCCCAGACCACGAAGGTGGCGCCGAGCATCCGGCCGCGGTACCGCCGCGGGAGGTACTCCGCCAGCAGGGACGTGGCGATCGGGTAGTCGGCACCGATGGCCGAACCGAGCAGGAAGCGCAGGACGACCAGCTGCCAGACCTCGGTCACGAAGGCGGACAGAACGGAGAACAACGCCAGCGCGGCCAGGTCGGCGATGTACATGACGTGCCGGCCGATCTTGTCGGTGACGTATCCGAAGACCGCCCCGCCGAAGAAGATGCCGATCAGGCTGGAGGCCGCGACCAGACCCTTGTCGCCGGTGGTCATGTCCAGCGCCGGGGTGAGCGTGGTGAACGCGACGCCGATGATCGCGATCGCGTATCCGTCGATGAACGGCCCGCCCGACGAGTAGGCGGTCAGCTTCGTGTGGAAGCGCGTCAGGGGCGCGTCGTCAATGAGGTTCGATCCAGCAGCCATGCAGAAGTCCTTGGCTCGGGACGGCCGGGCGGAGGTACTCCTCAAGGTGTACGTCGGTGCCGCAGGGGCCGTGCAGGCTCACCGCGCTCAATGTTCGCCCGGCCGCTTGTACATTCGCTCAACGCCGCTATGCAGACGGTCAAGCTCTGTCGTACCGTGATGCCATGCCGATCACGGTGGGAGAGTTGCTCGAGATGCCGCACCTGCGCCTGCGGCTCCACTCGGGGGCGG
The DNA here is from genome assembly GCF_053595355.1 of Streptomyces sp. NPDC002513. Taxonomy (NCBI): domain Bacteria; kingdom Bacillati; phylum Actinomycetota; class Actinomycetes; order Kitasatosporales; family Streptomycetaceae; genus Streptomyces; species Streptomyces sp. NPDC002513. The sequence continues at coordinate 129,328 of NZ_JBSFXK010000010.1, forward strand.
GCGCACTGGACCGGCCGGTCTCGTGGACGCACACGACCGACCTGCCTGAGCCGTGGCGGTGGGTGACCGGCGGTGAACTCCTGATGACGAACGGCATGCCGATTCCGCGGAGTGCGTCCGGCCAGGAGGAGCTGGTCCGGCAGCTGGCCGAACATGGCGCCGCCGCGCTTGCCATCGGCGAGCAGATGTATGCCCCGCCGCTGACCAAGCGGCTGGCGCAGACGAGTGAAGAGCTGGGCTTCCCCGTGCTCTGGATCGCCTACCCCATGCCGTTCGTCGCGATCTCCCGCGCGGTCGCCGAGGCGACCCTCCTGGAACAGTCCAAGCGTCTGATCCGGACCGAACGGATCTACCAGGCGCTCCAGCAGGTCTCCTCGCAGAGCTCCGGGCTCAAGACGCTCGCGAGTGCACTGTCCCGCGAGCTCGGCTGCGGCGTCCGGGTGTGCGACCGGCTGACCGGCCACGACTGGTACCCGGGAGTCGCCCCGCTCCCCGAAGAGATCCGCACCGCTGTGGCCGAGCGTCGCGGAAAGCTCCGAGCCGGCGTCATCGCGGTCCGTCTCCACGGAGACCGCCGTGCGCTGCTGGTCGACGTGCCGGTGCATCCGGACGCGGTCCTCGTCGCCCTGCCCGAGCCGACCGAGCAGCCGGACGCGCTGCTGCTGCAGCACGCCGCGACCGTCTGTGCGCTGGCGCTTTCCCAGGCCCGCTTGACCATCGAGCACGACCGCAGGACGGGTGCGGAGCTTTTGCTCCAGATCCTCGACGCAGAGCTGCCACCGTCCGTGGCCCAGCGCCAGCTGGAGGAGTCGGGCCTGCGGCTCGCGGAGGTGGTGTGCGTGGCGGCACGGAACGACGACGACACGGACCTGCTCAGAAATACGCACCTCAACCTATGGCGCTCGGCCGTGCCCCACGTCACGGTGCACCGCGGCGGCGTGTCGCTCACGCTTCTGCCCGACAACGCCGTGCAGGTATGGGTGCAGGCTCTCGGGCAGGGCGGTCAGACGGGTGTCAGCGACCTGGTCGTCCGCCCTGAGCGCGTGGTCGACGCGGCACGAGAAGCCACATGGGCGCTCGACGTCGCGCGGGATCAAGGCACCCCGCTGCTGCGGTACGCCGACGCGGATCCCCTGCTCGGTCCGCGCAACCCGGTCGAGGCACGGGCACTCGTCGATCGCGTACTCGGCCGCATTGTCGAACTGCCGTCTGGGCAGGCCGGCGAACTGTTGATGACTTTGCAGGTGTTCCTCGAAAATGGCAGGTCTTGGCAGCGGACGGCCGAGGCCTTGCACGTTCACCGGCAGACGGTGCTCTACCGCATTCGGCGGATCGAGCAGCTGACCGGGAAACGGGTCGCGGAAACAGGTGATCTGGCCGCGCTGTGGCTCGCTCTGAAGGCTATGTGAGGGCGAGCCCTCGGAAAGGACCGAAGCCCTTTCCTCCACGGCTGGAGATCCCGTGATCCCAGCTCCTCCTGAACGGGGAGTGTCTCATCGACGGCGGGTCTGACGATCATGGAAGCGACGCGAGATGACCGAGACCGCCGTCGAGTCCGAGCTTCAGGAGCCTGCCGTCGAATCAGTGCTGAGCGAGGCGACGGACGAGCAGGTGACCGCGATGCGCCGGGCGGTTCTTGCGCGCGACGAGAGTCCTGGGGGCCGAGCCCGGATCGCCGTGCGTGCCGCACAGAGGAGACCACCGGGGCGCCCGGACAGCCACCGGAGGAGAAACAGGCGATCAAATACGACTTGAAGCGGAACCAGGTCTTACGCGTCCGGTAGCCGGTGCCCTTGCCGGGGAAGTTCGCGGTGAGCGCCGACTCCGTCGTGGACTCCCCGGCGCTCGACCCGCCTGCCTTCCGGTCACCCGCCTTGCCGGTGAGCGCCCGAGAACGCGCGGATGCGCCGCGCATGGCCTTCAGCCAAGTCGTTCGCGGAATCTGCCGGCAGGCGGGGTACGCAGAACGTCGATCCTCTGGTCAGTCCACCTCCGGCTGCGGGAACACCCGCGGCGTCAGGTCCAGCGACCGCACGTGCTCCGCGATCTCCCCGCACGTGGTGACCCACAGCTCCGGCAACCCGGCCATCGTCTCCAGCAGCGACTCCAGCGCGCGCAGCCGCCCCAGCCGGCCGCTGAGGAACGGGTGGATGGTGAGGGTGAAGCAGGACTCGTAGCGGTAGGCCTCGGCGAGCTCGCCGGTCCACATCGACAGTGCCTTGGCGGGGTCCTCGATGACGCCGGGGCCGAAGACCTCGGGGACGAAGGCGAACTGCTCCCAGTCGTCGAGCGCCCACGACACGGGGATCTCGACGATCGAGCGGGCGCCGTCGCCGGGCCGCTCGGCGAGCTCGTAGGGAAGGTCGGAGTCCATCAGGCTGGAGTCGTAGAGGAAGCCGCGGTCGAGCAGGATCTCCGCCGTCGAGTACGACGTCTCCCACAGCGGCGCGCGGTATCCCACGGGCCGGACGCCGAGCACCTTGTCGAGCGACTCGAGTCCGCGGTCGATGACGGCCGCCTCCTCCTTGTACGACAGCCCGGCCATCGCCTCGTGCATGTACCCGTGGTGCGCGATCTCGTGGCCGGCATCGCGGATCCGCCGGAGCAGGTCGGGGTAGCGCTCGACGGTGTACCCGGGCGCGAAGAAGGTCGCCTTGAGGTCGAACCGGTCGAGCAGGTCTAGCACGCGGGGTACGCCGGTCAGCGCGCCGTACGCCTGGTGGCTCATCACGGACAGCCGGTCCCGGGTGCCACGGTCGATGGTGAGGGCGACGTCCTCGGCGTCGAGGTCGAAGCCGATGTTGGCCGCGGCCCGGAAGCCCGTCGGCCAGGCGATCGGGGCGGCCGGCTGGGTGGCGTCGCCGGTGGGGGTGGTCATGACGGTCCCTTCAGATCGAGAGAAGCAGGAGCTCAGGCGCGGGCGCGGGTGCTGCCGCCGTTGGCCGAGACGGTCTGGCCGACGAACGCGGTCAGACCCGGCCGCGAGAGCAGGGCGACGGTGGCGGCGATCTCCTCGGGACGGCCGATCCTGCCTGCGGGGATCTCGGCGCCGTACTGCGCGTGCATCTCCTCCAGGCTCAGGCCGGCGTCGTCGGCGTCCACCTGCAGCTGGGGCGTGTCGATGATGCCCGGCGCGACCGCGTTGACGGTGATGTTCTCGGGCGCCAGCTCACGGCCCAGCGACTTGGTGAGCGCGATGAGCCCCGCCTTCGAGGAGGCGTACGCCGTGGCGCGCGGCCAGCCGACGACCCCCCACTCGGAGGTGATGACGACGATGTTGCCGCGCCCCTTGCGCCGCATCCCGGGCAGCACGGCCTGCACGCACCGGAAGGTGCCTGACAGGTTCGTGTCGATATTGCGCCACCAGTCGTCGAGCGGCTGGTCGAGGATCGGGCTCATCGACATGTACGCCGCATTGCACACCAGTACGTCGACCGGTCCCTGCTCGCGCTCGACCGCGGCGAACGCGGTCCGCACCGCCTCGGGGTCTGCCATGTCGGCCACCACCGGGAAGCCACCGGTCAGCTCGACCACCTCGCGCATCTGCGGGGTGTCGGCCCGGCCGTTCACGCCGACCTTCGCGCCCTCCGCGGCCAGCCGGAGCGCGATCGCCCGGCCGATCCCCTGGGTCGCGCCGGTCACGACGGCGACCCGGCCCTCCTGGTGACGTCGTACGTTCGGCTCGTTCATCAGATCACCGCTCCCATGTTGGGGGAAAGCACTTCGCCGAAGCAGAACCCGCCCTCGTCGACCAGGAACTGCACGGCCTGGGCGATGTCCTCGGGCCGGCCGAGGGCCCGCGCCGGCAGGGACGCCAGGTACTCCGGCGTGCGCTGGGCCGCCGGCAGCAGGGGCGTGTCGGTCGGGCCGGGCGCGACCGCGTTGACGCGGACGCCGTGCTCGGCGACCTCCGCGCCGAGGCTGCGCACGAAGCCGAGGATCGCGCCCTTGGCCGCCGAGTAGTGCGCCTCGCTCTCGGTGCCGCCGATGCCGAGCTCGGAGGAGATCGCCACGACGGCGCCCTCACCCCTGTCGATCATCCCGGGCAGCACCGCCCGGACCGGGTTGAGCAGGCCGCCCACGTGGACGTGCATCATCCGGTTCCAGGCCTCCTCACTGATCTCGCCGACCGGCACCAGCTCGTAGTGCCCCGCCGCCGTGACCAGCACGCCCACCGGCCCGACCTCGGCCTCGATCCGGCCGAAGGCGGCGGACACCGACGCCGGGTCGGCGACGTCGCATACGTAGGAGTGCTTCAGGTGCCCGACGGGACGCAGGTCGAGACCGCAGACGGTCCAGCCCGTCCCCTCCAGCGACCGGCACACGGCCGCGCCGATGCCGGAGGCGGCACCCGTGACGACCGCGACGCGCGCGCTCATCGGACGACCTCCCGCTCGCCCACCGGCTCACTGATCCGGTTGCGGCGGCTCGCGTAGACCGCGACGCCGACGATGCCCAGTGCGACCAAGCTGATCACCATGCTCCAGTTGATGTACCACGGCTGACCGGCGATCGTGCGCGGCCAGAGGACGTTGAGGATCTCGAAGGCCAGCCACGCCGCGGCGGCGTACGTGACGATCCCGCCCCAGCGGCCCATGGAGAAGGGCCCGGGCACCCAGCGCCCGCTGAGACGGAGCAGGACGGCGGCGAAGACCGGGACCGCGAAGGCGATGTAGGGGCCCAGCACGGAGAAGTTCACCAGCACGTTGTAGAGGTCCGAGCCGGCGAAGAGCAGGAAGAGCGCCGAGACGACGGCCGTCAGGCCGATCGCGCGGATCGGCATCCGCTCCGGGCCACCGAGCTTGGCGAGCGAGGCCGCGCCGGGCAGGGCCCCGTCGCGGGCCATGCCGTAGACGGCGCGCGAGACGGCCGACTGGACGGCGAGGAACGCCGAGACGAAGCCGATCACGAACATGATGAGCAGCGGCTTGGCGATCGAGGCGCCGAGCTGCTCGGTCAGGGTCGCGGAGACCGGGTCACCGCTCTGCGCGTTCAGCACGGCGGGCAGGTCCGGGATGGCGAGGATGACCGCGACCGCCGAGAACATCACGATCGTGCCGACCAGGAGCAGGCCGAAGACGATGGCCTTGGGCACGTTGCGCTCCGGATCCTGCACCTCCTCGGCGATCGACCCGGCGGACTCGAAGCCGAGGAACGCCCAGCCGACGAAGGCCATCGCGACGAGCATCGTGCTCAGCGTGCCGCCGTTCGCGTGGGGCAGGCCGTCGAAGAGGGTCGAGACCGGGTTGACCCGGTGGAAGGCCAGCAGCACGATGCCGAGCCCGACCGAGCCCACGATCTCGCACAGGATGCTCGCGATGATCATCACCTTGAGGACCTGGCGGCCGATCATGTTCGCCGCGGTGCCGAGGCCGATGATGGCCATCGAGACCAGGGCGAGCTGCAGCCGGCCCGGCGCGGCGACGCCGAAGACCTCGAGCAGGAAGCCCGCCGCGGCGTACGCCATCGTCGACAGGGTGAGGGTGAGGCCCCAGATGTACGCCCACGCGGCGGTCCAGCCCCAGGCCGTGCCGCGGGCGTGCCGGGCCCACTGGTAGACGCTGCCGGCGTACGGCCAGCGCGAGGCGAGCTCGCCGAAGACGAGCGCCACGAGCAATTGGCCGCCGAGCACGATGGGGAACGCCCAGAAGAAGCGCGGGCCGGCGGCGAACAGGCCCAGCGCGAAGATGGCGTACAGCGCCACGATCGGCGAGATGTCGGCGAAGGCGAGCGACAGTGCGGAGCGGAACCCGAACCCGCGGTTCAGTACGTTGTGGCCGCCGTCCGGCGGCGACACGACCACGCGGTCGGCGGTTCTCTCAGGGCTGGCTGGTCCCATTGCGGTGACCTCCAGGGGTGGGCCAGTGATTTCGGCCCAGTCTCATGGCGCCGTGGCACCGCGCAACAGCCGCCCGATGTCACACTTTGGCGTACCGTCCTATACGAATGCACAATGCGCCCGGCGGCGCCGACCACGGGAGTGGTAACAGGGGGTGCTGGTCCGGTCGGCTCAGAGCTGCGCAGTGCAGCCGGCCGGGGGACGCCGGCCGTCGTCCCGGACACCCGGGCCGCGCGCTCTTGCCGGGCCCGGCCTTGGCACTACTCCCAGACCGCCCCCAGCCGGGCGATGCGGGCCAGGCGGCGGTAGGAGTCCACGAGCGCCGTGCGGTCGTACGTACTCGTCGTGACCAGCACCTCCTGCGCCCCGGTCTCCGTCAGCAGGCTCTCCAGCTCCTGGACGACGTACTCCTCGGTGCCCGCGAGGGGACCGGTGAGCCCGGCCTCGTAGAAGCCGCGCTCCTTGGCGCTCATCGGCAGGGACTCGATCCGCTCGGCGGGCGACAGCGCCGGAAAGGTGCCATGGGTTCGCGCGAACGCCGTCGACCAGGCCTCGGGGACCAGGATGCGGCGGGCGTTGTCCGGGGTGTCGGCGACCGCGATCGTGCCCGAGATGACGACGTACGGCTCCCGCGCCCACCCGGAGGGCCGGAACGTCTCCCGATAGCGTTCGATCCCGCGCAGCATCTTCTCCCGGTCGCGCAGGTCGCCGATGGCCAGGGGCAGCCCGGCGCGGGCGGCGATCGCGGCACCGTCGCCCTGGGCCAGCACGAACGGCGGTACGGTCAGACCCTCCGCGGGCCGTGCGTGCACACCGGTGGGGGAGGTGCCGCGGAACCAGTCCAGCAACTCGGCGATCTGGGCGGCGAAGTCGTGGGCGTCGTCCTTGTCCCGGCCGAGCGCCCTGCGCACCCCGTCCGTGAAGCCGACGGATCGGCCGAGCCCCATGTCGATCCGCCCCGGGAACAGGGACTCCAGCACGCCGAACTGCTCGGCCACGACGAGCGGCCGGTGGTTGGGCAGCATCACGCCGCCCGTCCCCACACGGATACGGCGGGTGGCCGCCGCGACGGCCGCGGCCAGCACGGTCGGCGCGGAACCGGCGACCCCGGGCACGCCGTGGTGCTCCGAGACCCAGAACCGGTGATAGCCGAGCGCCTCGGCCTCCTGCGCCAGCCGCACGGTGTCCCGCAGCGCCTCGGACGCCTCGTGCCCCTCACGGATGCGCGAGCGGTCCAGGACGGAGAACCGGGTGTCTGCGATCACTGAGCCCACATACGTTCCAACGCTCCGCGGACACGGTGATTCCCGCCCTCCGGCAGTTCCGGGATGTCAGCCGACGTGGACGCGGGGCCGGCGCTTGCGGTCGGGTTCCGCCTCGCGCAGCACCTCCCGGGTCACCGGGGCGACCTCGCCCTGGCCGAAGAGGAAGAACCGCAGGAAGTTGGCGAAGGGGCTGCCCTCGGTCCACTCGAAGTAGATGTGCGGGATACAGCCCGTGGTGTCGCGGACGTGGAGCGTCAGCGCGGCGAGGGCGTTGGGGATGGAGGACGACTCCAGGGTGAGCACGCGGTAGCGGCCGTGCAGGACCTCGCCGCGCACGGTCAGACCCGCCTCGAACTCCGAGGGGTCGGTGACGGTCACCTCCACGAAGACGAAGTCGTCCTGGGGGGTCATGTCGTTGTCGGTGTGGATCTGCTCGATCTTCTCGCGGTACTCGGCGGCGTCCCGGTTGTCGGGCTCGTTGGCGATGAAGCGGATACGGCGGCTGGCGATGTCCCGGACGAAGCGTTCCGCCAGGTCGTCCAGGGTCACGCTGGTCACCCGCACCTCGAAGGCCCGGGCGAGGCGGGACAGCAGCGAGACGAGGATGATCCCGGCGATGAAGCAGGCACCGATCTTCACACCGTCCGGCCGCTCGATCACGTTGACGACGGTGGTGTAGAGGAACACCGCGGATATCACCGCGAACGCGATCGTCCAGTTGCGCTGGCGGGCCTTGCGGGCGGCGATGGTCACCGCGATCGCCGCGGAGCTGATCAGCACGAGCACACCGGTGGCGTAGGCGCCGCCCTGGGCGTCGACGTTGGCGTCGAAGATCCAGGTGACGACGAAGGCGACCAGGGTGAAGACCATGACCATGGGCCGTACGGCGCGGGCCCAGTGCGGGGCCATGCCGTAGCGGGGGAGGTAGCGCGGCATCAGGTTCAGCAGGCCGGCCATGGCGGAGGCGCCCGCGAACCACAGGATCGCGATCGTCGAGACGTCGTAGACCGTGCCGAAGCCGCCGCCCAGATACTCGTGCGCCAGATACGCCAGCGCGCGCCCGTTCGCCTGGCCGCCGGTCTGGAACTCCTTCTTTGGGATCAGCAGCGTCGTGATGAAGCTGGTCGTGATCAGGAAGCCGCTCATGATGACGGCGGCGGTCGTGAGCAGCTTCTTCGTGTCCCGGATCCGGCCGGTGGGCTTCTCCTCGGTGTCGGCCGGGTCGCCCTGCACATGGGGCATGACGGCGACGCCGGTCTCGAAGCCGGACAGGCCGAGCGCCAGCTTCGGGAACACGAGCAGCGCCAGGCCGATCATCACGAAGACGTTGCCGTGCTGGGCGGTCAGGGCGCCGGACCAGTCGGTGACCACATGCCCGGCGGTGGCGACGTGCCACAGGCCCACGACGACCACCACGGCGTTCAGGGCGAGATAGACGCCGACGAGGACGACCGCGACACCGATCGCCTCCAGGAACCCCTTGAGGAACACCGCGCCCAGCAGCGCGACCAGCAGCAGGGTGATCAGCATCTGATGGCCGTGGAGGGTGCCGGTGAGGTGGGGGTTCTCCACCAGGTGGGTGGAGGCGTCGGCGGCGGAGAGGGTGATGGTGATCAGGAAGTCGGTGGCGGCGAAGCCGAGCAGGGTCAGCACGAAGAGCTTGCCCTGCCAGAAGGACAGCAGCCGCTCCAGCATGGCGATGGAGCCCTCGCCGTGCGGGCTCTCCTCGGCGACGCGCCGGTAGACGGGCAGGGCGCCGGCCAGGGTGACGATCACCAGCACGATGGTGGCGATGGGGGAGAGCAGACCGGCGGCGAGCGCGGCGATGCCCGGCTGGTAGCCGAGGGTGGAGAAGTAGTCGACACCGGTCAGACACATCACCCGCCACCAGCGCTGGCCCCGGTGCACGGGTTCGGGCTCGGTGCGCGTGCCCTGGACGGAGCCCTTGCCCATGTCGGACAGCCCCTCCAGCATCCACGCCCGCAAGCGGCGCGCAGGGGGGTGTTCGGTGGTGGCCATCGGCGTGCACTCCTGAGGTACGGCTCGGTGAGGGATTCGGCCATCACGCGGACGGCCGCACCAGCGTAAGCAGAGAGTGACGCTTTGGCTCACAGATATGGCGGGCTCCCACGTCAAGCTTCCGTTAAAGACCCCGGACCGGCGTCAGTGAAGTGGCAAACCGACATCAGGGACGCATCAAAAGGCGAGTTCCGGCCCCGGAGGCGGCCAGGCGTGCAGGCGGGGCCGATCCCTGCCGGAGTGAACACGGAGCGTCATGTCGTCCACCACGGTTCTCCCGCCCTGCCGCCTCCTTCGCTCCGGCGTGGTCAGGCGGCGCGGCCGGCCGGGCCCGTCCGCCGGTGTGCTCGGGGCGCCGGAGCGTGTGCCGCCGCCCCGTCCCCCGGCCGTGGTGGCGGTACCTGCCCGGCCTCCCCTTCCGTCCCCTGTGCCGAGGTGAGGGCGCGGCCGGTGGGCGCACCTCCCATGGACATCCCGTCGGCCGGTGAGGGCGGCCGAGGTCGTCGCGACCGCGAACCCGTCCCGCCCAGGGAGCGGCCGGCCGTGGTGTCCCGCTCGGGCTCCCCCGTCGGCCGGACGTTCCGGCACCCGCCTTCGCGCTCTCGGACCCCGGACACGTCAAGACCATGTCAAGGTCCAGGTGGGCCGCGCCAAGGATGCGCTAACGACGGTGCCGACCGGCCCCGGAGGGGGCTTCCGTGAGAGCAGCGGACACAAGAAGTCACCCTTGCCCGCGGGGGTGTTGAGTCAGTGAGCGGAGCGCTTCGGCTGCTATGAGTGATGTACGGCCCGGACAACTGAAGGTCTACCTCGGAGCCGCCCCGGGGGTGGGCAAGACCTGCCGGATGCTCGACGAGGGACGGCGCCGGGCTGCCCGCGGCGCGGACGTCGTCGTCGGTTTCGCGGAGTGCCACGCGCGACCGCACACCGAGGAGATGCTGCGGGACCTGGAGGTCGTGCCCCGGGCCCGGTGCGTCTCGCCCACGGCGGAGTTCTCCGAGCTGGACCTGGACGCGGTGCTGCGCCGCCGGCCCGACGTCGTGCTCGTCGACGACCTGGCCCACACCAATGTGCCCGGCGGCGGCCGCAACCCCAAGCGCTGGCAGGACGTCGAACGGATGCTGGCGGCCGGGATCGAGGTCGTCACCGCGGTCAACATCCAGCACCTGGAGTCCCTCAAGGACGTCGCCGAGAAGATCACCGGGGTGCCGCAGCACGAGACGGTGCCGGACGACGTCGTACGCCGCGCCGACCAGATCGAACTGGTCGACATCTCGCCCGAGCGGCTGCGCCGCCGTATGGCGCACGGCAACATCTACCCGCCGGAGAAGATCGACGCGGCCCTCGCCCACTACTTCCGGCCCGGAAACCTGACCGCGCTGCGCCAGCTTGCTCTGCTGTGGGTGGCCGACCGGGTCGACGACGCGCTCCAGACGTACCGGGCCGAGCACGCGATCGGCGGGGTGTGGGAGACCCGGGAGCGGGTCGTGGTCGCCCTCACCGGCGGCCCGGAGGGCGACACGCTCATCCGGCGGGCGGCCCGGATCGCCGACCGGTCGGCCGGAGGCGATCTGGCCGCCGTGCACGTGGCCCGCAGCGACGGGCTGGCCGCCGGCGCCTCGCACGCCTCCCTCGCCCGGCAGCGGCGGCTCATCGAGGACCTCGGCGGCAGCTACCACTCGATCGTCGGCGACGACATCGCGACCGCCCTGGTGGAGTTCGCGCGGGCCGAGAACGCCACCCAGCTCGTCCTGGGGAGCAGCCGCCGCGGGCGCCTGGAGCGGTTCCTGACGGGTCTCGGCACGGCGGAGACCGTGACCGCGCTCAGCGGGGACATCGATGTGCACCGGGTCACGCACGAGCGCGCCGGACGGGGCACGCTGCTGCCGTCGCGGCGCCGCACACTCTCGACGGCCCGCCTGGTCGCCGGCCCGGTGGCCGGACTGGTGCTGCCCCTGCTGCTCACCGCCGTCCTCGCCCAGGTCCGCGGCACCGTGAACCTCACCAGCGAGACCCTGCTGTTTCTGCTCGCCGTGGTCGGCGTGGCCTGCATCGGCGGGGTCGCCTCGGCCGTGATCGCGTCCGTGACCGCCTCCCTGCTGCTCAACTACTGGTTCATCCCGCCCGTCGGGCAGTTCACCCTGGACGATCCGAACGCGCTCCTCGCCCTCGGCGTCTTCGTCGTGGTGGCCGCCACCGTGGCCGGGGCCGTCGACCGCTCGCTGCGCCTGTCGCGGCGCTCGGCCCGCGCGACCGCCGAGGCGGAGACCATGTCCTCGCTCGCGGGCAGCATCGTCCGCGGCGGCCAGACGATCCCGGCCCTGCTGGAACGCACGCGGGAGACCTTCGGCATGACGTCGGTCGAACTGGTGGACGAGCAACCCGACGCCGAGGGCGTCACCGCCGTACCGGCCGGCCCCGGGGCCTTCCTCGCACTGCACGGCCGCACCCTGTCCGCCTCCGAGCGGCGGGTCCTCGGCGCCTTCGCCGCGCACGTGGGATCCGCCGTCGAGCGGGCCCGGCTCGCCGAGGCCGCCGCCGAGGTCGAACCGGTGCGGGCCGCCGACCGGTTGCGTACGGCGCTGCTGCGGGCCGTGGGCCACGACCTGCGCACCCCGCTGGCCGCGGGCTGGGCCGCCGTCACCTCGCTGCGCAGCCATGACGTGCACTTCTCACCGCAGGACCGGGAGGAACTGCTGGCCACCGCCGACGAGTCCATGGCGAAGCTCAACCGGCTGGTGGAGAACCTGCTCGACCTCAGCCGTCTGGAAGCGGGCGCCCTCAACCTGAACCTGCGCGCCACCACGCTGGAAGAGGTGCTGCCGGCCGCGCTCGCCGACATCCCCGGCGTGGAGGCCGCCGCCGTGGAGGAGATCCCCGCGGTACTGGCCGATCCGCCCCTGCTGGAACGGGTCGTCGCCAACCTGGCCGGCAACGCCGCCCGCCACACCCCGCCCGGCGCCCCGGTGCTGGTGACCGCGAGCGCTCTGGCGGGCCGCGTCGAACTGCGCGTCGTGGACCGCGGTCCCGGCCTGCCCCAGGCCGGGCGCGAGCGGCTCTTCGAGCCCTTCCAACGTCTCGGCGACAGCGACAACACCACCGGCCTCGGCCTCGGCCTCGCCCTGTCCAAGGGCCTGGCCGAGGCGATGCACGGAACCCTCACCCCCGAGGACACCCCCGGCGGCGGCCTGACCATGGTGCTGGCCCTGCCCGTCGCCGAGCCCGCCGAACAACGGCACCCGCAGGGTGCGCTCAGCGCAGGAGGTGCCCCATGAGCACCGACACCGTCCTGCGCCGGCCCCACCTCTTCCGGGGCATCCGCGGTCCCACGGCCGCCCGCCGGCGGCCCGCGACCGGCTCGCCCCGGCCGCGGGCCCGGCACCTTCGGCGCCTCGACGCCGCTATTCCAGCCCCGACACCTTGAACACGGTCAGGGCGGTCTCGCGGTCGATCCGCCGCTGGACGCGGCGCAGCGCGGTCTCCCCGCACATCAGACAGCCGCGCTGCGCCGAAGCACGCGCGTCCTCGTACAGGCGGTGCCACAGGTCGGGATTGTCCACCAGCACCCGGGGATCCAGCTCGACCCGCTCGCCGAACGCGTCCCGCAGCACGAGCCGCTGGGAGACGCCGTCCAGGCAGCGCACCGACACCAGCAGGTCGGTGCGGACGCGCCGCGTGCGCAGCAGCCCGCGCGAGGACAGCCAGCCCTCGCCCGCGGAGATCCGCCGGGGGCACAGCACCACGAAGAGCAGCAGGGACAGCGCGCACCACAGCGCGGTGCGCCACGGGGTCGCGTCGCCGACGCCCCAGTCGATCAGGAGCAGCATCGCCAGGAGCGCGACCGCGCAGCGGACCGAGCTGTACAGCTCCTTCGCCCAGCGGCGGTCGGACACCGTCCTCCCGGGTTCTCCCGCAGGCGCGCAGGTCACCTTGTGTCGCGTGTGGTCGCGGCCTTCCATACCGCCGACGGTAACCAGCGGGGGAGCCGGGAGAGAGCCGCCTTGATACGACCCTGACGAGACCCCCGCGCTTCTTGACGCCGAGGCAGCGCTGTCCCGTGTCGCCCGCGTCACACGGGATGTCAAGCAGCGTCAAGGTCGCCGCTCGCGGCGCGAAGAACGCGCAATGAGCGTAGGGAACCGGCCCGAGGCGGCCAGAACCTGAGTGCACCGCGTGCCGTTCCGCACGCGGCCCTGCCGGCGGTGCTCGTGGCCTCGTACCGCCAGGTCGTCGCGCCTTTCCGGACGGCGGCGGCTCGTACACCCGGACATCTCCACGGCTTGAACCGGCCTCCAGGTCCACCCGGTCGCCGCCGAGGAAGACCTGCCCGTCGCCCGGGTCGATATCCTGGTCAGGGACTACCCCCAGGGTCGCGGCCTCGGCTTCATCGGCGAACCCCGTGTGGACGTCCTTCAGCTCAATATCGTTTTGAAGGAACTCGTGGCGAAACACTGAGGGCGCACGCCCCCACGGAGCCGGCGGTCCCGGAGATGCTCCGGCGCGGCCGGCTTCTGCCTGCGTTGCGGCGGTCGACCGCCGATATCGGTGATTCCGTACGGAAGGAGAGGTAAACCCCCATGAGCCGGGTGCTGGTGGTGGAGGACGACCCGCAGCTCGTCCGGGCCCTCGTGATCAATCTGCAAGCCCGCCGCTACGACGTGGACGCGGCCCCCGACGGCGCCACCGCCCTGAGTCTCGCAGCGGCCCACCAGCCCGCTGCGGTCCTGCTCGATCTCGGGCTGCCCGACATGGACGGTGTGGACGTCATCAAGGCACTGCGCAGCTGGACCCGCGTGCCGATACTGGTGCTGTCCGCCCGTCAGTCCTCGGGGGAGAAGGTGGCGGCCCTCGACGCGGGCGCCGACGACTACGTCACCAAGCCGTTCAGCCTGGACGAGTTGCTCGCCAGGCTGCGGGCCGCCGTCCGCCGCTCGGAGGAGGCGCCGATCGCCCCCCAGGCGAACCGGATCACGACCGAGGGCTTCACCATCGACCTGCTGGCCAAGAAGGCGGCACGTGACGGCAGCGAGGTGCGGCTCACCCCGACCGAGTGGCAGCTGCTGGAGATCCTGGTCACCAACCCGGGGCGGCTGGTCACCCAGCAGCACCTGCTCCAGGAGGTCTGGGGAGCGACCCGGAGCGAGAAGACCAACTACCTGCGCGTCTATATGGCCCAGTTGCGCCGCAAGTTGGAGACGGACCCCGCCCACCCCCGCCACCTCATCACCGAGCCCGGGATGGGCTATCGCTTCGAGCAGTGATCCCCGGCCCGCTGACGCGCCTGCGCGGGAGCGTCAACAACGCGTCAGCGTCGGCCGGTTCGCCGTCAGCGTTCCGTCATGACGTCAAAACGGCCGGACCGGCCGGCGTAGCGTCGGTGACGAGCCCCGGCCACCTCCCCCGTAACAGGCCGGGGCCACCCGCTTCCTTGTCGCATTCCGGACCGCTCCGTCACGGTCGGTAACCTCACGTCCCGGTTACGGAACGCTCAACCTCTGGTGTCCGGGGGGTGAGAAGGCGACGATGGGCTCATGACTCTGGCCCAACGCGCCCTGGAGCGACTCAAGGCCTGGCCCGACCTCACGGCGGAGCCTGCCAGTTGTGGCACCGGGCGGGGACTTCGCTCCCGGTACAGCGAGATCGTCCACTTCCACACCGACCGCGAGGCGGACCTGCATCTGACCTGGGGGGCCCTGCGGCGCTTCTCCGGCGACCTCGCCGGGTCGACCGCCATCCGCATGGTGCCCGGCTCGCGCTGGGTGACGGTGCACCTGGACTGCGACACCGATGTCGACCTGCTGTTGAGCCTGGTGAGCATGGCGCTGCAGGCCCACCAGACCCATCCCCCGTCCGAGTCTCTTCCGCCCCTTCCGTCCCTTCCCCGCGACGCATGCAACTTCCGTCGCGTCACGGTGCTTCCCCGCGCACGGGAAGGCGCCCACGGCTGAACAACCCGGGACAAGTGCCGTGGACGCGGCTGGTGGTCACAGCGCTCGTGGACGGCGTCTTCGGCGGCGTGCGCCCGGGCGGCGAGGCCCGGCGGCAGGGCGTGCACCCTGACGCCGTCGCACCCGGGGCAGACCGCGTCGGCCGGCGGCGACCTGAGCACCCGGCCCCGCTCGTCGACGTAGGCCTGCGACGTCAACCCGGCCCGGTCGGTGAAGTGCACGACCCGGAACACCGGGTCCCAGACGCACCCGCAGTCGCCGCAGACGAGGGTGAGCCTCTCGGAGAGGGAGTGAGGATCGGCCGTCATGCCGCGGTCCCTCCTTGCTCCGCGGCACGCCGACGGGCGGCGTCGATCTCCGCGTACGTCCGCTCGCGTCCCTCCCAGTGGGAGCCCTCGACCGACTTGCCGGGCTCCAGTTCCTTGTAGACCTCGAAGAAGTGGGTGATCTCCAGCCGGTCGAAGGTGGGGACGTCGTCGATGTCCTGCACGGAGGAGTAGCGCGGATCGTGTGCCGGGACGCAGAGGACCTTCTCGTCGGGCCCCTTCTCGTCCTTCATCACGAACATGCCGACGGCACGGCACTCGATCACACAGCCCGGGAAGGTGGGGTCGCCGACCAGGACGAGGGCGTCGAGCGGGTCGCCGTCCCGGCCCAGGGTGTGCTCGATGTAGCCGTAGTCGGCCGGATACCGGGTGGACGTGAACAGCATCCGGTCCAGGCGGAGGCGGTTCAGTGCGTGGTCCATCTCGTACTTGTTGCGTGATCCTTGCGGGATTTCCACGATCACGTCGAATTCCACGGCGGCCTCCTTGCCGGGCGGCCCGTGAAGCACGGATCTGTCCTTCCAGTCTGCCCCGCCGCCCCGGAGCCGACATCCGCACCGGGCGGCAGCGTGCGGGGGCCCGGTGATCGTGTAGGAGGCCGGACGCCGGGTACCCGGGGACGCGCCGGAAGGAGGACCGGACGGTGCCACGGATGCCCGAGGACGAGGCACGACGACGGTTCACGGATGCCCGGGTGGCGCGTCTTGCGACCGTGGACTCCGCGGGACGGCCCCACCTCGTACCGGTGGTGTTCGCACGGCGCGGCGACGACGGGATCGTCATGGCCGTCGACCGCAAGCCCAAGCAGTCCCACCGGTTGAAGCGGCTGCGCAACATCGCCGTCCAGCCGGCCGTCTGCCTGCTGGCGGACGCGTACGACGAGGACTGGGAACGGCTGTGGTGGGTACGGGCCGACGGAGACGCGCGGACGGTGCCGCCCGGTGCGCCGGCGACGCGGGACCGCGAGGAGTACGGGGCGGCCCTGACTCTGCTGGCACAGAAGTACCCCCAGTACCGCACGACGCCGCCGGACGGACCGGTGATCGTGGTCGCCGTCCGCCGCTGGAGCGGCTGGAGTGCCGCCGCCGGGCCGCACCCGGCCGGGTGCGGAGCCGGGGGCGTGCTCCGACGAGACGATCCGGGAGGTTCCCATGAGCAGACAGGTACGTGACGTGATGTCCCGGGGCGCGGTCGCCGTCGAGCCGATGACGTCGGTGACCCGGGTGGCCCGTCTGATGCGCGAGCAGGACGTCGGCGACGTCCTGGTGACCTACGACCGGGACCTGTTCGGCGTGCTCACCGACCGCGACATCGTGGTCCGGGCCATGGCGGGGGACCGCGACCCGGACACCGTGACCGCGGGCTCGGTGTGCACCCGTCCGCCCGTGATCACCCTCTCGCCCGACGACACCACCGACCACGCGGTCGAGCTGATGCGCCGGCATGCCGTGCGCCGGCTCCCCGTCGTCGAGAGCGGCGGGTGCCCGGTCGGCATCGTCAGCCTCGGCGACCTCGCCGCCGTGGAGGACCCCCGCTCCGCCCTCGCGGACATCAGCAGGGCCGAGCCGAACCGCTGAGGCCCGCGCCTCACAGCGGGGTGTGGCCTGCGGCCAGGAGATAGGTGCCGTAGGCCACGGAGGCGGCGGCGAGGGTGGCCCCGATCAGCAGGGCGTGCTTCGGACGCCGCCGCCAACTGCGCACGAGGCCGTGCGCGAGCGGGATCAGCAGCGGGAAGGCCGGCAGCAGGAAGCGCGGCTTCGACGCGTACGGGCCCGAGCCGCCGACCGTGATCAGCACGAGCACACCCGCGTAGACGATCAGCGCCAGGGGGGCGCGCTCGAGGCACAGCAGACAGAACAGCAGGACCGCCGCCACGACGATCACCAGGGCCAGCGGGTAGACGGCCCGGCCGCCGTGTTCGAGCAGCCCCTTCAGAAAGTGCAGGGAGCCGAGGCCGAAGTCGAAGCGGGAGTCCCAGGCGCGCTGCACCGTGAAGTAGCCGCCGAACAGATCACCCGTCTGCGCGCCCACCCACAGGACGAAGCCCACCCAGCCGAGAGGGGCGAGCGCGGTGCCGATCCACAGGCGGGCGGGCACCCGGCCGCGCCGTTTGACGATCTCCTGGACCGCCACGGCGGCCACCGCCGCGGCCACGGCGAACCCCGTGGGCCGGGACAGGCCCGCCAGGGCGGCCAGCGCCCCGGCCCACAGCCAGCGTCCGGTGAGCACGGCGTACAGGGACCAGGCGGCGAGCGCGGTGAGCAGGGGCTCCGTGTAGGCGATGTCGAGGACGACGGAGTGGGGCAGGGCGGCCCAGACGGCGACGAGTGCGGTGGCGACCGCTCGGCCGTACTGGTGGTAGCCGATCGTGTAGATGCCGTACGCGGCCACCGCCGCGGCGCTCCAGGCGATCAGCAGGGCGGCGGCGCCCGGAGTGATCGGCAGGACGGTGTACACGGCACGGATGAGCGCCGGATACAGGGGGAAGAACGCCCAGTCGCGTTGCACGGCGCCGGTGGAGGCCAGGACGTGGGTCTGGGTGCCGTAGCCGTGCTGGGCGATGTGCAGATACCAGCGCGAGTCCCATGAGTGGGCCAGACCCTTGAGCAGCGGATGGCCCAGGGAGTGGTTCGCCAGGGCTATCGCCACGAGCCCCGTGAGACGGATGGCGGCGAACAGGCCGAGGGCCGGTCCGGCACCGGGCAGGAGCCGGAAGCGCAAGGGAAGGCGGACGCGACGGTCTGTGCCCCCGGCCTCTTCGGCGGCGGGGGCGGGCGAGAGTGCTCTCACACCTTGACCCTGCGTTATCGGCATGCGGTCCGCAACGTGAGGATTGGCCATGGATGGGTCATATACCACTGCTGTACGAGAATCTGTCGTGACGCAGTGCTGAGCCAGGTGAGGGAGGCCTCGCGGGACGGCCGTGTCGCACGCTGCGCCGTACGGGGCACACGGCCCGCCGCGCGCGTCCGTGGCGGGCGTGCACATCCCCGGAACGTGCTCCCCGGTGCCCGCGGGGCCGGCCGATTGAGGGGCCGCATGCTCCAGGGCTCGGGGGCCCTCGTAGAGTGGGCCGGTGACGAACAGCAGCGGGCCGGTTGCCGTCTTCGACATCGACAACACCCTCGCCGACACCGCCCACCGGCAGCGTTTCCTGGAGCGGAAGCCGCGCGACTGGAAGGCGTTCTTCGCGTCCGCGCCGCACGATCCGCCGCTGGCCGAGGGGGTCGCGCTCGCGCTGCGCACCGCCGAGGAGTGCGAGCTGGTCTATCTGACCGGGCGGCCCGCGCGCTGCCGGCGCGACACGGTCGACTGGCTCGCCGCTCACGGACTGCCCGGGGGGCGGGTGTACATGCGGTCCGACGGCGACCGCAGGCCCGCCCGCGTCACGAAGCTGGAACTGCTCCGCGAGCTGGCCCGGGGCCGTGCGGTCCGTATGCTCGTCGACGACGACGAGCTCGTCTGTCAGGACGCCGAACGGGCGGGGTTCACCGTCGTGCGCGCCCGCTGGGCATCGCCCTCCGCCGCGCTGAGGGACGCTCAGGAGCGGGAGGGGCGCACCTGAGAGGAGCGGGACTACTCGCCGCCCTCCAGGCGGAAGCCCACCTTCAGACCGACCTGGTAGTGATCGATCTGCCCGTTCTCGATCCGGCCCCTGACCTGCGTGACCTCGAACCAGTCCAGATTGCGCAGGGTCTGTGAGGCGCGGGCGATGGCGTTGCGTACGGCCTGGTCGACGCCCTCGGGCGAGCTGCCGACGATCTCCGTGACCCGGTAGGTGTGGTCGGTCATGCGGGTGCTCCTCTCCGCGCGGCGGGTGTCACACGTCCCTCCACCGTGCCGCACCGGGCGGCGGTCCGCGATACAGACGTCCCCTTGGCCCGGGCATGGGGCCGTACCGAGATCCGGAGCCGCGCGGCTCCCTCCACCTGTCCCGAACCGGATCCGTCCCTCACACGGTGATCCTGCGTCCGGTGACGCTGAGCGGCTCGATGCGGATCCACAGCTCACGCCGTCCGCCCGCCCAGGGCTTGCTGTGCGCCCCCTCCTGAAGGCGTCGTACGGAGTCGGGATCCGTCACGGCGTCGGCGGGTCCGCGCACCAGGACACTCCAGCCCTCGCTCAACGCTCCGTCGACGCGGTCGACCTCGAAGGCCACCTGGGAGCCCCGCGCCCTGGCCGGAGCCGCGTGGAGGTGTGTTCTGAAGACGACCGCCCCCTCGACGACGCTGTAGTTCACCGGGACGATCACCGGCCCGGAGGCGGTGGGCACCGCGAGCCGCCCCACCCCGTGGGTCGAGAGCAGGTCCCAGCATTCCCGCGGGTCCAGTTCGGTGAACTTCGGGTGACGCGCCGCCTGTCCCAGGGCGGGCGGAAGACCGACGTCGCCGCCGTTGAGTTCCCGGACGGTGGTCTCCAGCGCTCCGGCCAGCCTCAGCAGGGAGGCGGCGCCGGGTGCGGCGGCGGGCTGCTCCTCCAGGTACTGGAGGTAGCCGGCAGCCATGCCCGCCCGCGCGGCGGTTTCCTCCCGGGACACGCCCAACTCCTCGCGCCGTCGCGTGATCCGCCGCCCGAGGTCGCTCGCGGGGCGGCCTCCCGGCGCGTCCGGCGACGGCTGTGCGGCCATGGACCCGTCACCTCCTCTCAGCGATGGCGCGGCCAGTCGTCGGCGATGGCGTGCCGTGACCGCTCCTCGGGTGGCGGAAGGGAGTCGTCGAAACGGTAGGCGAGTTGGTCGATCACCGCGACCACGCCGTCGATCTGCCTGGTCATGGAGACGGCGATCTCCGTCTCGCTCTTGCGCGCCAACCGGCCGGCGAGGGTGACCACGCCTTCCACCACGAAGACGTCGACGGTTCGGGGCGCCAGTCGCAGGGCGCGCCCCAGCACGTCCCCGATCACCTCGTTGCGGATCTCCGCGTCGGACCGCAGGAACACCTGGAGCAGATCCCGGCGGGTGACGATGCCGACGAGACGGTCCTCCTCGTCCACCACGGGCAGCCGCTCGACGCGCCGCTGCGCCATCCTCCTGGCGGCCTCGGCGATGGTCTCCCCGGCGTGCACGGTGACGGGCGGTTCGGCCATCAGCTGGCCGGCGGTGAAGGCCCTGGACCTGGCGGCCTGCCTACGGGTCCTGGGCGTCAACTCGGTGATCCCGAAGTGGCGCCTCGGCTGGTCCGCGTCGAGGGCCTCCGACTGCCGGGCCACCAGGTCCGTCTCGGAGATCACGCCGATGACCTTGTCGTCCTCGTCGACGACCGGCAGTCCGCTGATCCCGTGGTCGGCGAGCAGCCGCGCGACCTCCTTGAACGGAGTGCCGTACTCGGCCCGGACGACATCCGAGGTCATCACCGAGCCCACCTTGTTGTGCTTCATGGCTGTTCCTCCTCAGCGGCGTCGGCGCGGATACGGGTCCTGTGGTCCGCGTGGCAGGTGCCCGCGCGCGTCTCGGCCGCAGAACCCCCCGCATCAGCTCGCGATCACTCGGCGTCGCGGGCGGATGCGCGAGGTGGCGTGGTCCGCGAGCGGGGCGTGGACAGGGTGTCGGCTGAGCGCGCCGGCCGCCCTCACGGGTCCCTCCTCCCCATCTCTCGACACCTCGAGCATCCAGCGGATCGGAGGGCGATCCCATGGGCTGTCCGGGGTCCGGTGGGGGCCGGTCGGCCCTGAATTCGGCCCGCGGCCGGAGCCGCCGCGGGCCCACTCCCGATGGCGGGCGGGTCTGCGCCCGCGGGCGGTTCCGCCTGCCGTGACCGGGAGTGGGCCAGGTGAGGCTGTCAGCGAGCGGGGCCCGTGACGACGGGTGCCGGTGGCGGCACGGATGCCCCGTGCCGTACGTCAGCGCGCCACGCTCAAGGACAGGGCGAACCTCCCCTCCGCGTCCGTCCACCAGTGCGTCAACCCGAGTCCGGCGGAGGAGAGTTCACGCCGGACCCCGTCCTTACGGAACTTCGCCGACACCTCCGTGCGCAGTTCCTCCCCGGCCGCGAACTCCACCGCCAGGTCCAGCGCGGGGATCTTCACGGTCTGCGCCGTCCGGGCCCGCAACCGCATCTCGATCCACTCGTTGCCGGCGTCCCACAGGGCCACATGGTCGAACGCGTCCGGGTCGAAGTCCGCGCCCAGCTCCCGGTTGACCACGGTCAGCACGTTCTTGTCGAACGCGGCCGTCACCCCGGCCGCGTCGTCGTACGCCGCGACCAGCACCGACTCGTCCTTCACCAGGTCGGTGCCGAGCAGCAGGGCGTCCCCGGGCGACAGCAGGGCCCGTACGGAGGTGAGGAACACCGCCCGCTCGGCGGGCAGCAGATTGCCGATCGTGCCGCCCAGGAACGCCACGAGCCGCGGCGCGGGCGTGTCCGGCAGGGCGAGCCCCGTGGTGAAGTCGGCGATGAGCGCGTGGACGTCGAGGCGGGGCCGCTCCGCGATCAGCGCGTGTCCCGCCTGGGTCAGCGCACTCTCGCTGACGTCCACCGGCACATAGGTGCGCAGGCCGGTCAGCGCGTCCAGCAGATGGCGGGTCTTCTCGGAGGAGCCGGAGCCCAGCTCGACCAGCGTCCGGGCGCCGGTCGCGGCCGCGATCTCCCCGGAGCGGGCGATCAGGATCTCCCGCTCGGCGCGCGTGGGGTAGTACTCCGGCAGCTCGGTGATCTTTTCGAACAGCTCGCTGCCGTGCGCGTCGTAGAACCACTTCGGCGGGAGGGTCTTCGGCGTGTTCGTGAGGCCGTGCAGCACATCGGCGCGCAGCGCGGCCTCGGTGGCGTCCTCGGGCAGGGTGCGGGTGACAAGGAACGGGCTCACGTGCGGGACTCCTCGGGTGGTGCGGGTGCCGTGTCGTCGCGCGGGTCCTTGAGCGCGGTCAGCACGACGCCGGAGCGGGTGGCCGAGAGCAGGGTGCGGTCGGGTACCTCCTGCCAGTGCGGGTCGTCGTCGTACGGTTCGGAGGCCACGACGACGCGCTCGCCGGGCCCGGTGAGGTACCACAGCGTGTCGCCCCACGCGGTCGCGGTGATCGTCTCGCCGTCGGTGATCAGCAGATTCAGCCGGGAGCCGGGGGCCGCCGAGGCGACCTCCAGCACGGTGTCGGCCAGCGCCTTCCCGTCCTCGATACCGGCCCGCAGCCGGTTCAGCAGCAGCGCCCACACGAACGCCGAGTCACAGCGCGCCTGGAGCGAGAGCAGCTCCACCGGGGGCAGCGCACCGGCGAGTGCGGCCATCGAATCCGGCCATCCCCGGACGGCTCCGTTGTGGCTGAACAGCCATCGGTCCCCGGCGTACGGCGCCGCCGCGGCCTCGAGGTCGGGGTCGGGGCGTGTCGCGTCGCGTACCGCGGCCAGGACGGCGCCCGAGCGCACGACCCGCGCCAGGTCGGTGAGGGAGGTGTCCGCCCAGATGGGGCCGGACCTGCGGTAGCGCGCCGGCACGGGGTCGCCCGCGGCGTACCAGCCGACCCCGAACCCGTCGGCGTTGACGCACCCGTGCCGCTGCCGCCGTGGCGCCCACGCCTGCCGGTACAGGCTGTGCGGAGGCTCCATGAGAAGGCGTCCGAGCGGCACCTCAGGCCCCAGACAGGCGAGATGGCGGCACATCACACGTCCCTGGCGGTGCGGAAACCCGAGAAGATCTGGCGCCGGACCGGGTGGTCCCAGTTGCGGAACGTACCCCGGCAGGCCACCGGGTCCACGGCGAACGAACCGCCGCGCAGCACCTTGTACGCGGACCCGAAGAAGACCTCCGAGTACTCCTTGTACGGGAACGCCGTGAACCCCGGGTAGGGCGTGAAGTCGCCCGACGTCCACTCCCACACGTCACCGATCAGCTGCCGTACGCCGAGCGCGGACGCGCCCGCCGGATAGCTGCCGGCCGGCGCCGGACGCAGGTGGCGCTGCCCGAGGTTGGCGTGCTCGGGCGTCGGATCGGCGTCACCCCACGGGTAGCGCCGGGACCGGTCCGTGACCGGGTCGTGGCGGGCGGCCTTCTCCCACTCGGCCTCGGTGGGCAGCCTGCGCCCCGCCCAGCGCGCGTACGCGTCCGCCTCGTACCAGCACACGTGCACAACGGGCTCGCCGGGCGGTACGGCCTCGGTGACGCCGAAGCGCCGCCGCAGCCACTGGCCGCCCTCGCGGCGCCAGAACAGCGGCGCGGTCAGACCGTGGGTGCGGACGTGGGCCCAGCCCTCGGGCGTCCACCAGCGCTCGTCGCCGTAGCCCCCGTCCTCGATGAACGCCTGGTAGGCGGCGTTCGTCACCGGCAGGGCGTCGATGAAGAACGCCGGCACCTCACGCTGGTGCGCGGGCCGTTCGTTGTCCAGCGCCCATGGCTCGGCCGAGGTGCCCATGGTGAACGGGCCGCCCGGCACGAGGACCTCGGACGGGCCGGTGTACGGCGGTGCGGGTGCCGGGTCCGGGGCGGTGAGCGCCTGCGGCCCCCGGCGCAGCTGATGGGTGATCAGCATGGTCTCGTCGTGCTGCTGTTCGTGCTGGGCGATCATGCCGAAGGCGAAGCCCGCCTCCGTCAGCCGACGGCCCTCGAACGGCGTGCTCTCCAGCACGTCCAGGGCCCGCCCCCGTACCTCCGCGGCATAGCGGCGGGCCTCGCCGGGCGACAGCAGCGGCAGCGAGGGCCGCTCGGCGCGCGGATGCTCGAAGGCGTCGTACAGCCCGTCTATCTCGGGCCGCATGGCCTCGCGTCCGGCGACCGCGCGCAGCAGCCACAGCTCCTCCTGGTTGCCGATGTGCGCGAGGTCCCAGACCAGGGGCGACATCAAAGGGGAGTGCTGGGCGGTGAGATCGGGGTCGTCCACACAGGTCGTCAGGAGCGCGGTGCGGTCGCGCGCCGTGGTCAGTGCGTCCAGCGCGCGCTCCCGCAGCGTGCCGGGGGCGAACGGGGGCCGGGCGTCGGTCATGAGCGCATGTCCTTCCCGTGGAACCGGGTGTCGTCCCCGCCGGAACGGGTGTCCTTCCCGTGGAACCGGAGCAGCAGGTCGTCGGCGGGGCAGCGGCCCCGGGCCACGTAGCGGTCGGTGAACTCCGCGACGGCTTCCCGGACGTCGTCGGTGGCGCCGAGCCTCGGCAGCGCGTCGGCCGCGGCCGCGAAACAGGCGACGGCGGCCTCGCGCAGCTCCGGGTCGGCCAGCCCCTTCCGCGCGGCGGTCACCCACAGCGCATGGCGCGGCGGGGGCAGCGAGTCCGCCCGCTCGGCCAGGGGTTTGACGGCCCGGTAGGCGGTCTCGGCGGCCTCGGGATCGTCGAACAGCGCCGTCGTCACGGCGAGCGGCACGATCCACCCGTCGTCGCCGGGCTGTGCGTCGATCATGCGGAGTTCGAGGTGTCCGCGGGGCCGGACCGGAGGGAACAGCGTGGTGAGGTGGTAGTCGAGGTCGCTGCGGTCCGGGGGGTCCGCGGACCGGGCCCAGGCACGGAAACTCAGGCCGTCGGGCACATGCCAGGGGCCGGGCCCGCCGCGGACGCACATCACGGGCGCGTCCATCACATGCCGGGCCCAGGCGGCCCGCGGATCGCCCACGAGGGGCGGTGCGCCGGAACGCCCCGGATCCATGGCGGCCCACAGGGACTGCCGGGTCGAGCGCCAGCCCGTGGGCCGGCCCCGGGACAGCGGGGAGTGGGCGAACGCCGCGACCAGCACCGCGCCCAGCCGGTGCGCCAGCCACCAGCGCCGTCCGTGCCCCAGCGGGCCGGGCTCCTCGTAGCCCGCGTCCAGGCACACCTGGACGGAGGCCGAGGAGCACATCATCGACCGCCCCTCGGGACCGGTGCGGTCGAGGTAGCGCTCCATGGCGTCGTAGCGGGGCTCGCGCAGGAAGCGGCGCGGGGGGTTCCAGGGATCGTGGCCGTAGCCGCTCAGGCCGAGATCCGCCTCGGCCAGCAGGGCGCGGACCGCATCGAGGTCGGCGGAGACGGACCCTATGCACTCCATGAGGGAGGCGGCGGGGGCGGAGCTGAGTTCCAGCTGGCCGCCCGGTTCGACGGTGAGGGCCGAACGCAGGGGCAGGGTCCGCAACGCGGTGTAGACCGCGCGAAGACGTTCGGGAGGCGCCGGGAGCCACGGCCGGCGCAGCTCGTGGACGAGCCATTCCACTTCGACGCCGAGCGCGCGAGGAGGTCCGGTCTTGAAACAGATACCGCGGACCAGCGCCTCCACCTCGGCTTCGGTGACCGCGGAGCGGGGCTCCGCACGGTCACTCACCGAATCGGACATGTCGGGATCCTCCTGAGATTCCACCATGCCGTCGGCCCGGCATCGGATGGGCCGGGCCGGCGTCGCTCGTCCCACCCAAGACCCTCGTGTGCATGCGCACAAGAGTGCGCAGCGGAGCTTCGCGGACTGCTTCCTCCCTGTTTCCCGGGCCGGAAACGGTGATTCCCGGCGCTGGGAAACTCTGTTGCGACGTAGGACCAGCATCGCTCACCATGCGTTCATGAGCACGACGGGGGAGACCGGCGGAGCGCCGCGGGCGACCGCGCGCCCTGTGCTCACGGCGCCCACGGGGGTGGCGCCGTGAGCACGCGCCTGCGCGGGATCGCGCAGCGGACACAGGGCCATCGTCACGGCGGGCGCCCACCGCACGCCCGAGGGGCGTCCGGCGGCCGTCGCGGCGGCGCTGGAGGCCGCCCGCGTCGGCACGCGGAGCAGGGGCCCGGGCCGGTGGAGACGCCGCCGGTGCGCCCGGTGACCACGGCTTTCGGGATGAGCAGGGGAAAGCGGCCCGGAAGCCGCCCGGCGCCTGATGGACCGTTCGGGTGAACCGGTGGCCGTCCGCCTTCGGACGGACGCTCGCGGCTGTGGGCGCCGCCTGACCCGGCCCCTCAGCTCCAGCCGTATCGCTCCCGCAGCCGGTGCACCACGAGATTGAAGCGCATCCGGTCCAGCGCGCACGCCTCCCGCCGCATCCCGTCCTCGTGCAGCCGCAGCACACGGTCCACGGCCACCCAGGAGTCACGCCCCGACCGGTCCCAGGGACCGCTGCCTATCGGCACCCACTCCCGGTCACCGTCGTGCCGCTTGCTGGACAGCTGTACGGCGAGCAGGGTGCCGCCCGGCTCCCGGGCGACCACGAGCACCGGGCGGTCCTTGCCGCGCCCGTCGTTCTCCTCGAACGGCACCCAGGTCCAGACGATCTCTCCCGGGTCGGGATCACCGTCGTGCGCGGGGGAGTACTCGGTCCGCACCCGGCCCACCGCCCGGGGGTCGGCCTCGGTGGTCGCGGAGGGGCCGTGGCGGCCGGGGACGTCTTCATCGGTAAACGCAGTCACGCGGCTCACGGTAGAGCCCGGCCGGAAGCGGGTCCGCACCGGGTCGGCGACCTGAGACGCCGTCAACCAGGCCCGCCGGCCGGGCCGACGGGGCTCGCGAGGGGAGCGCGGGGGAGGACGAGAACGCCGGTCGCGTGACCGCCCGGCGCCTACGGCCGCCGCGTGTCCTGACCGTGGGCGCCGCCCCGTGCTACGGCCGGGGCGGGTTGTCCTGGTCCCGCGGAGGCTGGAACTGGTCCCGGAGCGCATCCGGGCCCTTGTCGGCCTGCCCGGCGGGGCGGTTGCGCATCGTCTCGTCGGCGGTCCGGCGGGCCGTGTCGTCCCCGTGGCCGATGCGCTCCCCGTGCCCTTTCAGCATCTGCTTGAGCTTGTCCATCATGGACATCGTGGCCTCCTCGCGGAAGGTTCCCCCTCCCTCCAGCATCGGCGCCGTACGCTGCGGGTGCATCCCCTGCGGCACCGCGGCGCGACGCCCGGTGATCGCCGGACGCAGTGCCCGAGGGGCCCGATCGGCGGTGTGGCGACGCGGCGGTCGTGGACGTGAGGCCGGACGAGCTGGGGCACGCCGCCATGAGAACGCGGGCATGATGTCCAGGAGATCGTCGGGCAAGCGTCGTGGAGGCACGCATGGCCACTGCACGGGACCTGTTGACTGTGGCGCTGGACGCCGCCCCCGGCCGGCGCGCCGAAACGGGTGACCTGTCGCTCGCGCTCGCGGGCGCCGAGCTGTTGGACCTCATGGACCTACGGGCCCTCACCCTGGACGGCGTCCTCATCGCGCCGAGCGACCCGCCGGTGACGGACGACCGCCTGCTGCGGGAGGCCGCGGCGGCGCTCACGCGGCAACCGCCGTACGAGTCGGTCGAGGACTGGCTGTGGCGCCGGGGCCAGGGCCTGTCCTCGGTGTATCTGGCCGCGTTCGAGGAGGAGGGCCTGCTCGCCCGGCAGCGCCGCCGCTGGCTGCCCGCCTGGACCGGCGAAGCCACGCCGGTCGACTCCCCGGCCCGCCGGCAGGCGGCGGACCGATGGGCCGCCGGGGAACCCGTGCTCGCCACGCTCGCAGCGACCATCGGCGTCCGTGAGGCGCCGGCGGAGGAGCCCCCGGAGGTCACCGAGGGCGCGACGGGGACGGTACTGGCCGCCGTCGACGACGCGGTGACGGAACTGACCGCCGTACGACAGCGGCGGGCCGTCGAGAAGGCGGCCTTCGACAACATCTGGCGAGGCCCGTGACCGCGGGCCGGCACGGCGTGTCCGGCCGTCTCGCCGCGGCCCGCCATCACCCGTCAGGACGGTGATGCAAGCGGTGCGGCATCACGATCGGCCGCCCGCCGGGCACCCGGCGCCCGGCACGCCTGAGGCGTACGGCGACCGATCGCCGTACGCCCCAAGCCTCACGGCGTCCTACCGGTCGACGCCTCCCGGGCTCAGCCCTCGCCCCCCTCCACCGTGACCTTCTCCGGCCGCGGCGGGGCGAACCTGTCGAGCCCGGCGGCCGGGTGCGCCGGCGTGCCGTTCGCGGCCGTCTCGTCGCCGTTCATCGACGACAGCAGCCGGCGTGCGAGACCGAGGCCCGCGCCGCCCATCGTCAGGGCCTTGGCGAACACATCCGCCATGCCGTCTGCGCCGTTGAGCAGCACCATGTTGTCGACATTGCCGAAGGCGGACGCGCCCGCCTGGACGATCTCCGGCCACTTCTCGGCGAGCTGCTGCGCGACCACGGCCTCCTGGTTCTCGGCGAGGGCCGCGGCCCGTGCCTTGATGGCCTCCGCCTCCGCCAGACCCTTGGCCCGGGTCGCCTCCGCCTCGGCGAGCCCCCTCGCCTGGGCGGCGGCCGCCTCCGCCTCACCGGTGTCGCGGGTCGCCTGCGCCATGGCGGCGCCCCGCGTCTTCGTCGCCTCCGCCTCGGCACCCGCGGCCGTCTTCACCCGCGTCGCCTCGGCCCCGGCCGCCAGCTCGGTCTCCCTCGCCTTGGCCTGTGCCGCCGAGATCCGCGCGTCACGCTCGGCCTCGGCCAGCGTGCGCTTCTCGTACGCCCTCGCGTCCGCGGGCTTGCGGACGTCCGCCTGGAGCTGCTGCTCGCGCCGCTGCGCCTCCAGCTCCGCGACACGGGTCTCCTGCACCACGACCTCCTGGCGGGCCGCCGCCTCGGCGAGCGGGCCGGCCTGATGCGCCTTCGCGGCCGCCTTGTCACGCTCGGCCTGGTAGCCGGCCTGCAGGATCTCGCTGTCCCGGGTCGCCTCCGCCATCCGCGCGAACGACTGCTGCTCCGCCTCGGTGGCGAGACGATTCGCCTCCGCCTGCGCGATGCGCGCGTCCCGCTGCACCGCCGCCGCGTGCGGCATGGCGAGGTTCTGGATGTAGCCCGTCGGGTCCTCGATCTCGTGGATCTGCAGCGAGTCCACGATCAGGCCCAGCTTCTCCATCTCCGTGCCGGACGCGGCGCGGGTCTGGCCGGCGAGCTTCTCCCGGTCGCGGATCATGTCCTCGACCGTCAGCCCGCCCACGATCGACCGCAGATGACCCGCGAACACGTTGTGCACGCGGTCCGACATCAGCCGCTGCTGGTCGAGGAAGCGGCGGGCCGCGTTGGCGATCGACACGAAGTCGTCGCCCACCTTGAAGATGACCACGCCCCGCACCTTCAGCGGGATGCCCTGGTGGGTCACGCAGTCCACCTGCAGTTCGGTCTCGTTGAGGTCGAGCGAGAGCTTGCGCACCGCCTGCACACCCGGCAGCACCAGCGTGCCGCGCCCCGTGACGATGCGGAAGCCCATGCCTTCCTCGAGGCCCTCGGTCCGATGCTTCGAACCGGAGATGATCAGTGCTTCGTTGGGCTCCGCGACGCGCCACATGAGCTTGAAGACCACAACGATGAAGACCAGCGCGAGGACGACAGCCCCCGCGACGACGCCGATGACCATCGGCATACGCCCCCTTTGCCTGGTGCCGGGTCGGCACCGAACGAAGGGAGTGTCCGCCCTCGCAGGGCGGGGGTGAAGACGCTGAGGGATCCTTGTTGCAATCTTGATGCGGGCGCCTCACCTGGGCGGCGGCGGGCTCAACTGCCGTACGCCGCCTCGACGTACACGGTCCGCGGCGGCAGATGCTCCACCACCATGACCACCGTGCCCCGCTCCATCCGGCTCTTGCCGTCCGCGGGATACGCGAGGAAGTGCTCGGCGCCGCCGCGTGCGCGAACCATCACCTCGCCGACCAGTCCGGGTCCGACGGTGCCGGTGACACGTCCCATCAAGCCCACCATCGACGCATCGTCCATGGGCCCAGCGTACGGCCCGAACGCGCCTGCGGGGCCCGCGCGTCGGCGGCCGGCGGACACCGCTCGTGCCCTCTTCGGTCCGCCTCCAACTGAGCCGCCGACGGCACCAGAACGGGCTGGGAGACGACCCTGGTCGGCGCCGACGACCGTCCTCGGGGCGCGGATCGTGCACCGCGGATCGAGCTGAGCCCCCACCGCGCCGCGACGGCGTCGCGTAACGCGGGAGGGGGCGGCTCGACATGCGGTGGAGCGGCCCCCGACGTCACTCGCCGTTCTGCTGGGCCTTCTCCTGCTGCGCGGCGACGGACTTGCGGACCTCGTCCATGTCCAGCTTGCGGGCCTGGCCGATGACGTCGTCGAGAGCGGCCTGCGGCAGGGCGCCGGGCTGCGCGAAGATGGCGACCTGGTCCCGGACGATCATGAGCGTCGGGATCGACTGGATGTCGAAGGCCGCGGCCAGCTCGGGCTGCGCCTCGGTGTCGACCTTGGCGAACACCAGGTCCGGGTTCTGCTCCGCGGCCTTCTCGTAGACCGGGGCGAACTGACGACACGGCCCGCACCAGGACGCCCAGAAGTCGATCAGGACGAATTCGTTGTCCGTGACCGTCTGGTCGAAGTTCTCCTTGGTCAGCTCCACGGTGTTGGTCATCTGCTTCCCTCTTCCTGGTGTCTGGCTGGGCCGCTGTCCACAACGGCACGTCAGGGTCATGTATTCCGCGCGCCTACCCGTGTGGCGGAGCAAGCACACCACCAACCAGACTGGGCCCATGACGGAAACGGAATCCATCGCGTACGACGTCGTGGTGCTCGGTGCGGGGCCGGTGGGCGAGAACGTCGCCGACCGCACCCGGGCCGCCGGACTCTCCACCGCGGTCGTCGAGAGCGAACTGGTCGGCGGCGAATGCTCGTACTGGGCGTGCATGCCCAGCAAGGCGCTGCTGCGCCCGGTGATCGCCCGCGCCGACGCACGGCGCGTCCCCGGCCTCGCCCATCTGGCGCAGGGCGACCTCGACGTGCCCGCGGTCCTGGCCCACCGCGACTACGAGGTGTCGGACTGGCAGGACGACGGCCAGGTCCGCTGGCTGGACGGCACCGGGGCCGACCTCTACCGGGGGCAGGGGCGGCTGGCCGGACCCCGCCGGGTCACGGTGAGCGGCCCCGACGGCGAGCAGGTGCTCACCGCCCGGCACGCGGTGGCCGTGTGCACCGGCAGCCGGGCCCTGCTGCCCGACCTGCCGGGGCTCGCCGAGGTACGCCCCTGGACCAGCCGGGAGGCGACGAGCGCGAAGGCCGCGCCCGCACGGCTGATCGTGGTGGGCGGCGGCGTGGTGGCCTCCGAGATGGCCACGGCCTGGGCGGCCCTGGGCTCCCAGGTCACCGTCCTCGTGCGGGGCAAGGGCCTGCTGCCGCGCATGGAGCCCTTCGCCGGGGAACTGGTCGCCGAGGCCCTCGCGGACGCGGGCGTGGATGTGCGCACCGGTACCTCGGTCGAGTCGGTCCGGCGCGAGGGCGACACCGTCGTCGTCGTCACGGACGCGGG
Source organism: Streptomyces sp. NPDC002513 (assembly GCF_053595355.1). Taxonomy (NCBI): domain Bacteria; kingdom Bacillati; phylum Actinomycetota; class Actinomycetes; order Kitasatosporales; family Streptomycetaceae; genus Streptomyces; species Streptomyces sp. NPDC002513. Next base: position 160,818 of record NZ_JBSFXK010000010.1, read on the forward strand.
CGACCGCGTCGAGGCGGACGAGATTCTCTTCGCCACCGGCCGGGCACCCCGCACCGAGGACATCGGCCTGGACACCGTCGGCCTGGAGCCCGGCTCCTGGCTGTCGGTCGACGACAGCCTGCGGGTGACGGACAGCGAGTGGCTGTACGCCGTCGGCGACGTCAACCACCGCGCGCTCCTCACCCACCAGGGCAAGTACCAGGCGCGCATCGCGGGCGCGGCGATCGGGGCCCGCGCGGCGGGCGTCCCGCTCCTGGAGACGAATGCCTGGGGCGCCCATGCCGCCACCGCCGACCACGGGGCCGTCCCGCAGGTGGTGTTCACCGACCCGGAGGCGGCGGCCGTGGGCCTCTCCCTGGCGGAGGCGGAGCAGGCGGGGCGCCGGGTCCGCGGCGTGGACGTCGACCTGTCGTCGGTCGCGGGGGCGGGCCTGTACGCCGACGGCTACCGGGGCCGCGCCCGCATGGTCGTCGACCTGGACAGCGAGACGCTGCTCGGTGTCACGTTCGTCGGCCCCGGCGTCGGGGAACTGATCCACTCCGCCACCGTCGCCGTCGCGGGCGAGGTCCCGATCGACCGCCTGTGGCACGCGGTGCCCTCGTACCCGACCATCAGCGAGGTGTGGCTGCGCCTGCTGGAGGCCTACCGGGGCTGACCCCATCGCACCGCTCGCACCGAGGGATCCTGGGCCCGAACACCCGTGCGCGGGCCCGGCTCCCCGCGCCGTCCCCCGCCGGACGGCGTCGCCGGTCAGCCCGGCAGTGTGAACCCCAGCTCCGCGGCGGCCCGCTCCGGCGTCGGCTGGATCCACCGGGCGGCCATCGCCTCGTTCGACGAGAGCGAGCGCGGCTCCGCCCGGTCCAGGTAGAGCATGCCGTCCAGATGGTCCGTCTCGTGCTGGACGATCCGGGCCGGCCAGCCCGTGAACTCCTCGTCCACCGTCGCCCCGTGCTCGTCCAGCGCCCGCAGCCGCACCCGGGCGTGCCGGGCCACCACGGCCTGCCAGCCCGGCACACTCAGGCAGCCCTCGAAGAAGGCGGCCCGTTCGGTGCCGAGCGCCTCGTACGACGGGTTGACGAGCACCCGGAAGGGCTGCGGCGTCCGCCCGCGCGCCACCCGGATCTCCTCGGGGACCGGCGCGGGGTCCTCGATGACCGCGATCCGCAACGCCACCCCGACCTGCGGCGCCGCGAGCCCCACTCCCGGCGCCGCGTGCATCGTCTCGCGCAGGGCGGTGACGAAGCGCGCGAGGAGCGCCGGGTCCACCTGCCCGTCGAAGGGCTCGGTGCCACGGCGCAGCACCGGATCACCCGCCGCGACGATCGGCAACGGACCGCCCGCCGCGAGGAGTTGCTCGATCAGGTCGACGAGCGGGCGGTCGTGGGCGCCGGTGCGGGCGATATCGGATGCCATCGCGCCAGCATGACAGGCGGGTCGACGGCGGACGCGACGGCGGGACGCTCCTGTGGCACAGGCAGCGGGTTCCGCCGCGGGTCCCCGTCCCCGGCCTGGCGGCCGTCGCGGTCCTCGGCTTCTCCATTCCGCTGCTCGGCGTCCCGCTCGCGGCCTTCCTCGCCGTGGACGTCGTCCTCGGCGAGATCGGCCACCGTCGCGGCACGCTCCCACGGCGGGCCGGGTAGCGTGATCCGGTACGCGGACGCCGGAGGGAGCCGAGACGGACATGGCACAGCGCGAACAGCCGCGGCGCGGACCCCGGCGGCGTGGACAGGGCGAGCTGGAGGGGCAGGTGCTCAGCGCGCTGCGCCAGGCGGACGCGCCCGTGACCGCGGCCTGGGTGCAGGAGCGCCTCGGCGGCGACCTCGCGTACACCACCGTCGTCACCATCCTGACCCGGCTGCTCGCCAAGGACGCTGTCGCCCGCGAACGGCAGGGACGTTCCTTCGTCTGGATACCCACCGCGGACGTGGCGGGTCTCGCGGCGCTGAAGATGCGCCGCCTGCTCGACGGCGAACGCGACCGGGAGGCCGTCCTCGCCCGCTTCGTCACCGCGCTGCCGCCCGACGACGAGCAGCTTCTGCGCGCCCTCCTCGACGCGGCGGACGGGGCGGACCCGGCGGACGGCGGCACAGAGCACTGACATGGGGGTCTTCGTCTTCCTCCCGCTGGTCCTGCCGCTCAGCGCGTGGCCGGTGGCACGCCTGGCCGAACTGCATCTGCATCCGCGTACGGCCACCCGGCTGCTGACCGCTGTCGCCTCCGTGATGGCCGTGTGCAGCACGCTCTGCCTCGCGCTGCTCATGGTCGTCGGCACCGCCGGGCTGCCGGGGAACCCCCTTCCGGACGGCTGGTCCGACCCCGAGGTGCGCTCCGCCGTCCCGCACGACGAGATCGCGGGCACGGCGGCGATCCCCGCGCTGACCCTGGTCGCCGGGGCGTGCGCGGCGACCGTGCGGCGCCACCGGAGGATCGTCCGCAGGGCCCGCCGCACCCTCGCCGGGCTGCCCGGCCGCTCGGTGGCCGTGCTGCCCGAGACCGAGCCCTACGCCTATGCGCTGCCCGGCGGTGGACGCGGTGGCCGGCGGGGGCGGGCGACGAGGCGTGGCCGCACGGCAGCTCGTCCGGCGGCCCACCTGCCCGGCCGGGTCGTCGTCACCACGGCCCTGCTGGACGGGCTCGCCCCGGCGGAGCGCCGGGCCCTGTTCGCCCATGAGCGCGCCCATCTGACATCCGGTCACCACCGGTATCTGCTGGCGGTGCGGCTGGCGGCGCGCGCGAACCCGTTCCTGGCCCCGCTGCGTACGGCCGTCGTCTACACCACGGAGCGGTGGGCCGACGAGGAGGCGGCCCGGACGGTCGGCAGCCGCCGGGTGGTCGCGCGGGCGATCGGCCGGGCCGCGCTGCTGTCCCGCGGCACCCCGGCGCCGACACTGGCGGGGCTGGCCGCCGCGGGGCCGGTGCCGCGCCGGGTGGCGGCCCTGCTCGCGCCCGCGCCCGTGGCCCGCTCCTGGCCGCCGGTGGGCACGGCGGTGGGACTCGCGGCGTGGGGCGCCGCCGTCGGCACCGTGCTGTCGGCGATGTCGTCGGCGAACGCGGCCGTGACAATGTTCCTGATCCTGAACGCGGCGACGACTCTGTGAGGGAGCCGGAACACGCACGACGGCCCGTGTCCGGTGGTACCGGACACGGGCCGTCAGTCCCCGGCGGGCCGGGGGTCACACCTCCGCGAAGTCACCCGCGAGCGCGGCGGCGATCCGCAGATGCGGTTCGGCCTCGGCCTCGCGCCCCTGGCGCTGGAGCGTGCGCCCGAGCATCAGGCGGGCGTAGTGCTCCACCGGGTCGCGCTCCACGATGCCGCGCAACTCGTCCTCAGCGCGCCGCAGTTGGGCCGAGTGGTAGTAGGCGCGGGCCAGCAGCAGTCGCGCTCCGCTCTGCTCCGGCACCTCCTCGACCAGAGTACTGAGCACGCGCGCGGCCGCGGTGTAGTCCTTGTCGTCGAAGTACTTCAGGGCCCGCTCCCAACGCTCCGAGTGCGTCCCGTAGTCGTAGTACGTCTTTTCCACTCTGACCTCCTTATGGCCCCCACAACCTCAGGGGTGGGTCGAATATTCCATGGCCGGGGGAGCGGGCCTGCGGGGCGGGCCGGGGCGGACCGGCCGGTTGGGCCGACTGGTCGGCTCGACGGGACGAGCCCCTCGACGGGCCGGTCGATGGCAGACGTGGGTGTGCGCGCGGGGCTAGGTTGGGCGGCATGAGCAATCTTGATCGCGAGGCGGTGCCCGCCGTGTGCGGGGGCCGCGGGTTCGTGGTGGCGGAACCGGTGCGCGAGCTCCTCAGTCCGCGCCGCGTCCGGCTCGGCGAGTCGACGGAGGTCCGACGACTGCTGCCGAACCTGGGCCGCCGTATGGTGGGCGCCTGGTGTTTCGTCGATCACTACGGTCCGGACGACATCGCCGACGAGCCGGGCATGCAGGTCCCCCCGCATCCGCACATGGGCCTGCAGACGGTGAGCTGGCTGCACGAGGGCGAGGTCCTGCACCGCGATTCGACGGGCAGCCTCCGGACCATCCGCCCGCGTCAGTTGGGCCTGATGACCTCGGGACGGGCGATCAGCCACTCCGAGGAGAGCCCACGGCCCCATGCGCGCTTCCTGCACGGGGCCCAGCTGTGGGTGGCCCTGCCGGACAGCCACCGGCACACCGACCCGCACTTCGAGTACCACCCCGAACTGCCCATGGTCACGGCCCCGGGCCTCAGGGCCACCCTGATCCTGGGCGAGATCGACGGCGCACGGTCCCCCGGCACGGCGTTCACCCCGATCGTCGGCGCCGATCTGGCCCTGGCGCGCGGCGCGGACGTACGACTTCCGCTGGAGGCGGACTTCGAGTACGCGGTGCTGTCGATGTCCGGCGAGGCCCATGTCGACGGAGTTCCGGTCCTGCCGGGGTCGATGCTCTACCTCGGCTGCGGCCGCACCGGACTCCCGCTGCGCGCGGAGTCGGACGCGGAGCTGATGCTCCTGGGCGGCGAGCCGTTCGCGGAGGAGCTGATCATGTGGTGGAACTTCCTCGGCCGTACTCAGGAGGACATCGCGCAGGCCCGTACCGACTGGATGGCGGGCTCGCGCTTCGGCGAGGTGAAGGGGTACGACGGCGCTCCGCTGCCGGCACCGGAACTGCCGCCCGTGCCGCTGAAGCCGCGGGGGAGGGTGCGCTGACCCGGGTGAACACGGAGGCGCGGCCACTGGGCCTACGAGCCGTTGGCCGTATGCGGATCCTCCATGGCCCATGATGCGTCGACGAAGAGGACAGGACCCTGGCTGCCGCAGGCCACGGCACCTCACGTCGTACGGGCGACGAGAAAGTCGGCGCAGCCGAACAGCGTGGTGAGCTGCGGCGTGTCCTCGTCGTCTATGCGGATGCCGGTACGTTCACTGAGGGTCTCGATGAAGCTGAGGAAGTCCAGCGAGTCCATCTCGAGAGCGTCGCGGAAGGCGTCGTCGAGCCCTAGCGTGTCCACGTCGGCGCCCGGGATGACATAGGCGATCGACTCCTTGACCACATCCAGTGCATCAGTTCGGTTCACAGTCGCTCCGGGTTCTGCAGGAGGCGGTCGACCGCCGTCAGGTAGCGGGACCCGACGACACCGTCCGTCGCTCGGTGGTCTGCCGACAGGGTGGCCGTGACGACCGGCCGCACGCCCAGCAGGCCGTTGACGGCGCACGGCCGGTCGACGATCCGCCCGAAGCCGACCAGGGCCACTTGGGGCGGGTAGATCACGCCGAGGACCGCTTCCACGCCCTGATCACCGAGATGGGTGACGGTGATCGTGGAGTCGGAGACCTCAGAGCTGCGCAGCCTGCCCGTGCGGGCACGCGCGACCAGGTCCTTCAGGGCTGTCATCAGCCGAGGGAGTTCGAGGGTGTCGGCATCGTGCAGGGCGGGGGCCACGAGCCCTCCGCCGCGCAGGGATACAGCTATGCCGAGGTGTACGCCCTCGCCTGCGGCGAAGTGGTCGTCGGTCCAGAAACCGTTGAGCGCGGGTACCTCTCGGACCGCGAGGGCGACCGCCTTGAGCAGCAGGGCGGCGGGAAGCAGGCGCTCGGCGACCGGGCTGCGCCGGTTGTGCTCGTGCAGCCAGTCCATCGCGGCGGCCATGTCGACGGTGGTGGCCAGGTAGTAGTGCGGGATGTCCCGGTTGGCGCGGGCCATCAGGCCGGCGATCGCCTGACGCATGGCCGCCGTCCGGTCCTTTGAAGGACGTGAAGCTCCTACGGGTGCGGTGACGTGGCGTGGGGGCTGGGCGGCAGCCGCACGGACGGGGGCGGCCTCGCGCACGTCCGCGGCGCGGATGGCGGACTCCCTGCCGGTCCCGATCACCGAGGTGAGGTCGACGCCCAGTTCGGCGGCGAGGCGGCGGGCGAGGGGGGTGGCCCGTACGCGCGAGGGCAGAGCGGCATTAGCCGCGGCCGCTGCCTCCTCGACGTCGGTTCGGGTCACGCGCCCCCCGGGCCCGGATCCGCGGAGGGTTTCCAGGTCGATGCCGCTCTGCTCCGCGAGGTGTCGGACCAAGGGGCCCGCCCCAAGGGGAGGTCTCGGGCGCCTGAGTGAAGGTCGGACCAGTGGTTCCTCCACGGCCTTCTCAGGCTTCCTCTCGGCCTTCTCGGGTCTCCTGGGTTCTGCCGTCGTCGGCTCGATCAGCGCGAGCGGAGTGCCCACCGGCACCGTCGTGCCCGGCTCGACGAGCAGCTCTTCCATCGTCCCCGTCTCGAAGCACTCCACCTCGATCAGGGACTTCGCGGTTTCGACGACGGCCACCGGATCTCCCTTGTGGACCGGGTCACCGGGCTGTACGAGCCATTCCTGGAGCGTTCCCTCGTCCATGTCGGCGCCCAGGGACGGCATGGTGAACTCGGCCATGGTTCAATCCACCGCCCGGTGCGCGGCCGCGACGATGTCGGCGGTCTGCGGCAGGGCCGCCTCCTCCAGCCGCCGGGCGTAGGGAATGGGCACCTCCGCGCTGCACACCCGTTCGACGGGCGCGTCCAGTTCGTACAAAGACCGCTCGGCGATGCGGGCGGACACCTCCGCGGCGAGGCTCCCGGTGCGCCATGCTTCGTCGACGACGACCGCATGGTGGGTGCGGGCCACGGAGGCGCCGATGGCCTCGTCATCGAGAGGACGGAGCGTGCGCAGGTCGACGACCTCGGCGCTGATGCCCTCGGCGTCCAGCTCGTCCGCCGCGACAAGGGCCTTGGGCAACGAACCGCCGTACGTGATCACGGAGATGTCGGTGCCGGGCCTGCGGACCACTGCGTGGTCCAGGTCCACAGAGGCGGTGGCCGGGGCGGGTTCGCCGGAGGCGTTGTAGAGGCTTCCGTGTTCGAAGATCAGCACAGGGTCGGGGTCGGCGAGCGCCGGTGCCAGCATGTGGCGGGCGTCCTCAATGGTGGCCGGGGCGATCACCCGGATGCCGGGAATATGGGCGTACCAGCCTTCCAGGCTGTGCGAATGCTGTGCCGCGAGCTGACGGCCCGCGCCCGTCGTCATGCGGATCACCAGCGGGACGGGCAGCTGGCCGCCCGACATGTGCAGCAGGGTGGCAGCGTTGTTGAGGATCTGGTCGAGGGCGAGCAGGCTGAAGTTGACGGTCATGATCTCGACGATCGGCCGCATCCCGGCCAGTGCGGCACCGATACCCGCTCCCACGAACGCGGACTCCGACAGCGGGGTGTCGCGAACGCGTTCGGGGCCGAACTCCTCCAGCAGGCCGAGGCTGACGCCGAAGCATCCGCCGTAGCGGCCGACGTCCTCGCCCATGAGAAACACGTGGTCGTCGGATTGCAGGGCCTCCCGCAGAGCCTCGCGCATCGCCTCCCGGTAGGTCGTCTTCGACGTCTCGGTCACGCCGGCGCCCATGGTCAACTCACCATCCCCGTCGAAGCACTGGTGACGTGGTGGAGCAGGTTCTCGACCGGCTCCTCAGGCGCCTGTTCGGCCGCGTCGACGGCGCTCTCGAGTTCTTCGACGAGGTGGTGCTCGATCCGGGAGAGCTCCTTGTCGCCCAGCTCACCGTTCTGGCGCATGCGGTCCACGAGCCGGTTGACCGGGTCGCGGGCCTTCCACTGTTCGATCTCCGCCTTGTCGCGGTAGCGGTCCGGGTCGTACATGGAGTGGGCGCGGAAGCGGTAGGTGCGCAGCTCCAGGAAGTGCGGTCCGGTGCCGGCCCGGATGCCTTCGGTGGCCAAACGGGCCGCCCGCTCGACGGCTTCGACGTCCATGCCGTCCACGGCCCAGGCGGGCATGCCGTAGGAGGCGGCGCGCATGGCCAGGTCGGTCTGCGCGTGCTCCCGCGAGAGGGCCGTGCCCATGGCGTAGAGGTTGTTCTCGCAGGCGAGCAGCAGCGGCAGGTTCCACAGGGCCGCGAGGTTCGCCGTCTCGTGGAACTCGCCTTCGGCGAAGGCACCGTCGCCGAAGAAGCAGCAGGTGACGCGGTCCTGCCCGCGCATGTGGTCGGCGAGGGCGAGACCCGCGGCCAGCGGCAGGCCGCCGGCGACGATCGCGCTGCCGCCGTAGAAGCGGCGGCTCGCGTCGAACAGGTGCATGGACCCGCCCCGACCGCCGCTGCACCCGGTCGTCCTGCCGTACATCTCGGCCATCACGGCCCCGGCCGGGATGCCCCGGGCCAGCGCGTGACCGTGCTCGCGATAGGTGGAGACCACAGCGTCGTCCGTCGTCAGTGCCTCGTTGACGCCGACGGCTACGGCCTCCTCGCCGATGTAGAGGTGGACGAAACCGCGGATCTTCGCGGCGCTGTACAACTCGACGCAGCGTTCCTCGAAGTGGCGGATGCGCAGCATCGCCTCCAGCAGGTCCACTCGGTGCCGGGCGGCCGTCCGGTCGGCAGGAAGCCCGGTCCTTGCGCCCTGCTTGCTTTTCGAGATCTTCTTCGCAGGCTTCGGGGCAGCCGCGGTCTTCGGGACGGGGGCGGGTCGCGCCAGGCTCATACCGATCCCTCCAAGGTGGACAAGTCCCCTATAGGGAAGCCGAGTTCACGCGCGCGCAGCAGTCGGCGCATGATCTTGCCGCTGCGGGTCCTGGGCAGGTTCTGGTCGAAGACGATCTCTCTCGGCGCGACGGCAGGACCCAGCAGCCGACGGGCGAAGGCAAGCAACTCCCGCTCCAGATCCGCGGTTGGTTCGATGCCGGGGCGCAGTGACACGAACGCCTTGACGATGTTCCCGGCCACGGGATCCGGTCGCCCGATCACCCCGGCCTCAGCGACCGCCGCGTGCTCCATCAGCGCGCTCTCGACCTCGAACGGGCCGATGAGGTGCCCCGCCGACTTGATCACGTCATCGGCGCGCCCCACGAACCAGTACCAGCCGTCTGCATCCCGCTTGACCAGGTCGCCGGTCAGGTACCAGCCGTCCGCGAACGCGGCCTCGTACCGTTCCGTGTCGTGCAGATAGCCACGGAACATCGACGGCCAGCCCGGGCGTAGCGCCAACTCACCCTCTGCACCGGGGCTTTCCACCTCTGTGACCCTGCCGTCGGTGATCAGTGCCCGGCCGTCCTCCCCCTGCTGCAGTACGGCAGCCTCGACGCCCGGCAGCGGCCGTCCCATCGAGCCGGGCTGGATCTCGCTTGCAGCGAAGTTCGCGATCATGATGCAGCCCGTTTCGGTCTGCCACCAGTTGTCGTGCACCGGCAGCCCGAGCACCTCTTGGCCCCACACCACCGCTTCGGGGTTGAGGGGCTCGCCGACGGAGGCGATGAAGCGCAGCGCCGACAGGTCGTAGGAGCGCGGCAGGTCGTAGGGGCCTTCCCGGGGCGTGGCACGCATGAGCATGCGTAGGGCTGTGGGCGCGGTGTACCAGACGGTGACCCGCTGCTCGCCCAGGATCCGGTACCAGCGCCGGGCGTCGTAGTCACCCTCGTCGACGACCACCGTCACACCGTGGACGAGCGGGGCGATGACGCCGTACGACATGCCGGTGACCCAGCCGGGGTCGGCCGTGCACCAGTACACGTCCTCGGGGTGCAGGTCGAGCGCGAACGCGGCCGTGGCGTAGTGGGCCACCACCGCCTCGTGGACATGGATGGCGCCCTTGGGGGTGCCGGTGGTACCGCTGGTGAAGTGCAGCAGGGCCATGTCCTCGGGGGAGGTGGGTGGGATGGCGAAGGTCTCCGGAGCGCCGGACACGAGGTCGTCGAAGGAGACCGTTCCCGGCAGTTCGCCGGCGTCCGGTCCGACGATGAGCACATGTTCCAGCCCGGTCAGAGAGGACCGCCGGTCGGCCACCTTGCGCCGGTACAGGGCGGCGGTGGTGACCAGGACCCGGGCATCACCGAGGCGCAGCCGCTGCTCCACCGGACCGGGGCCGAAGGCGGAGAACAGCGGGCACAGCACGCTGGTGTTCTTCAGCGAGCCCAGCACCACCGCATAGAGGTCGGGACAGCGGCCGAGCAGGGTGAACACGCGGTCGCCACGGCCGACGCCGAGCGACTGCAGGACGTTCGCGAAGCGGGAGGCACGACGGGCCAGTTCGCCGTAGGTGACGGTCGAGACGGTGTTGTCCCGGGAGACGCACCGCAGAGCGGGCTTGTCCGCGCGTTCCGGACCGGCGTGCTTGTCGACTGCCTCGTGTGCGATGTTCAGACCGCCGATGGGCAGGCCGGCCAGCGAGCTACGCGCTTGTGACCAGGTGAAATCGGTGCGGGCCTGGTCGTAGTCGGCGAGATTCGGCGGCACACGGGGCGCGGCGTCCTTGCGGATCGTCTCCCAGTGCATGGGGCGCTCCTCCCGACGCCTGGCTTACGTCTCCAGAGTCGCCGAGCCCGTCGCGGACCGCATCGCGACGGACGTCGGCCTCGACCGCGGCAGGCCGCTCCTTGACGGGCAGACGTTGCCTGCCGGGGCACTGGGCACTGAGTCCTCGATGTCTCATGGGCCGCTGGAAGAACGCCGGGCGTCGTCGGTCCGGTACGCGATGTGCTCGGAGACCGAGATCACGCCATCCACACTCCGGCACAGGCGCTCGATGATGGGGATCAGGCTCTTGAACTCGACGGACCCGCGGAGGGTGACCTGCCCCTCGCGGACCTCGACCGTCACCTCTGTGGGAGCGAGGCCCAACGTCTGCCGAAGCACGTCTTCGGCGATCTCGTCACGGATGGCGTCGTCGCGGCGCAGGAACATCCGCAGCAGGTCGGCGCGGCTGATGATGCCCTGGAGCCGGTCCGTCTCGTCCACCACGGGCAGTCGTTTGACGTTGTGGACCTCCATCAGGCGAGCCGTCTCGACCACACTCCACTCCGGGCGGGCGCACACCGCGGGAGCCGACATCAGTTCCTCGGCTCTGGCCCCTTCGGCCTTAGAACTCCTAACAGAATGCTGCAACTCGCCTCGGAATGAAGGGGTCTGATGACTTGTTAGCCTGCACATGAGAAGGGGTGAGCGGCCGCCGTGGATCGTCCCCGATGAGCTGTGGGCGCGGATCGAGCCGTTGCTGCCGGTCGTGCCGCGCCGCAC
>NZ_JBSFXK010000011.1:0-164213 GCF_053595355.1 Streptomyces sp. NPDC002513
CAACTGCCGCGGAGGCGAACATGGTCCGGGTCACTCGCATCAGAGGTCGTCCTTTCGCCGCCGCCGCGAAGGCCGGCACCGCACCGGCACAGCGGAATCGCAGCAGCAACGTGATTACCCTCAACCCGACCCCGCCCCGCACCGCTGAAGGACACGGCAAGGGAACGAGCCCGTACTCCCTCCGAGTGCCTCCAGGACGAAAAGTAACCCGGTCGGCCGTACCCCTCATCAGCCAGACCGCCGTATGCGGGCATATGAGCGCGCCCGCCATCAGGGACATGCCGTAGACACACGTTCGATGACAGAGTTTCAGACTGTCTGTGGCCGACCCCGGCGTCCCTGTGTACGGTTTCAGTCGGGCCGAGCGGCATGGTGCGGGCCATGACGCATCCCGCCTCGCCGGTTTCATCGAGAACTCCGGAAAAGTGCGGAGAAAGGACAAAGGTGAAGGCGAACCGCCCACGCAGCATGCGTAATTGATGCATAAGGAAATGCTGTGTGCGTTCGTAGCCATACGAGGGCAGCGGCACATGCCTTGGTGCTCCAGTCGGACATCGAGTCCTGAGCTGGTCTCCCTCATGTTCGGGTCGTGGCAAGGATTGCTGAAGTCGGCGGCTGGGTACAGGAGTTGAAGTCGGTATCCGCGCGAATTGCGAGCCGTCTCGGCGCGCTGCCCGCGGAGCGCATCGATGAGGTCGTCAGGACTCAGGCGAGGGCGTCGAACCCCGCGTAGGCACGGCGGTAGTACACGAGCGGCTGTCCCGAGGGGTCGGAATCCCCGGCGACGATCAGCCCGATGACGATCTCGTGGTCGCCGGCAGGGACGACCTGGTACAGCTCGCAGACCGCGTGCGCCGTCGTGCCCGCGGCCAGGACTGGCAGCCCGCCCGGCCCGGGCCGCCAGTCGACGCCGGTGAACTTGTCACCGCCGGAGGTCGCGAACCGGTTGGAGATCGCGTCCGCGCCGGACGCCAGTACGTTGACGCAGAAGCTCCGCCGCTCCTTGATCTCCGCCAGCGTCTGCGAACCCTTCCCGATGCAGGTGAGTACGAGTGGCGGCTCGCACGACAGGCTGCACACGGCACCCGAGGTCATGCCGACCGGTGCTCCGTCCGCCGTCAGTGTGGTGACGACGGTAACGCCCGTCGGAAGTGCTGCGGCCAGCGAACGGAATTGGTCGGCTTCAATTCCGTAGCCCGCCAGATTGACCATGGGTGACATTGACATGCAGTCGGTGAACGCCGTGCTCATGCGGACTCCTCGAATGTCATGGCAGGGACGTATCGCCAGTTCAGCGAAGCAGGGAGCAGACGTCCGGCGCAATCGTCTGTGCAGAATCAGACACGGTTCAGGTTCGTGGTCGTTGTCCCCGAACAGCGCCGACGCCATCACCAGGTACACCACGGCATGCGGCGGGAGCTTCCCGTCCGGCCGCTCCGCCTGCCGGTGATGTGCCCGCATCGAGTCGTCGGCCTCATCGCGGTGGACCGCCCCGGCCGACGGCCCGATCGAGATCCACTCCGGCAATCACCTGACTTCGCCCGCAATCTGACTACTGGTCAGTAAAAGCGAACCACCCTGGCCGAGGCGCAGGCCCATCGATCGATTCCCGCTACGCGGCATCGGGGCCGAGACGCCTTTCGGTCGCCGCGAAGTGCAGGATTTCACAGGGAGATTCATTGACCCGTGCGGTCGCCATCGGATTGTATTCGGCGTCATTAGAGGCTCAGTCCCGTGCGGTGACGAGAAATCACTCCGCCGGGTATTCACCAGCGCAACTGTCAGTGCGGACCGTTGCGATCGGGGGCTGTCGAGGCCGCACCCGTCACTACCGCAACAGTGAAGGGAAGGTGCATCGTCAATGACAAGCCGAGCACAAACTGGTCGGCTGAGCCGACGGGCTCGATGTGTCTACGTCCTTGTGGCCGCCATCTCAGCGTCGGCCCTGGCGTCCTGCTCCGGTTCTCCCGGGGCGACGTCGGCCGCGCCCGGCGGCGGAACCCAGGCCGCGGCAGGTGGAGCCGCGTCGAAGATCACGATCGACGCGCCGCCGAACGCCTCCAGCGCCGCCGCGGCGTACGGCGCGGCGTCGGGGACGTTCGAACAGGCGGGCATCAAGGTCGCCATGCACACCCACCAGGGATCCCAGTCCACGATCGTCGGGCTGATGTCCGGCGCTTACCCGGTCGTGTGGGCGACCGTGCCCGACATTCTCGCCGCCCAGGCGAAGGGTGTGCCGATCTCGATCGTCGCCCTCGGTGACCAGGGGGCGCCGGGCCAGATCCGGGTACTCAGCCTGGCCGACTCGGGGATCACCAAGCCGGCCGACCTGGTCGGCAAGAAGGTCGCCATCCCGTCGCCGACCTCCGCCTGCGCCCTCGCCATCCCGAACCTGCTCAAGGCGGCCGGTGTCGACGCCAAGCAGGTCAAGCTCGTGACGGTGCCCCAGGTCGACCACGAGAGCACCCTGAAGAACAAGGTCACCGACGCGGTGTGCACGCCCGAGCCGTTCCAGAGCGAGATCAAGCAGCACCTCAAGACCAACGTGGTGCTGGACCTCTTCACCGGCGGCAACAAGAGCATGCTGATCGGGGCGTACGTCGCCACCAATACGTACACGCAGCACAACCCGAAGGCGGTCACCGCCTTCCGCGACGGTCTCACCGCCGCCAACCGGAAGGCGGACTCGGACCAGAGCGTCATCCGGGCACTGATCCCCCAATACAGTGGCGTCAGCGATGAACTGGCGAAGAGCATCACGCTGCCGACGTACATCCAGAACGTGACGGACACGGCTGCGCTGCAGTCCCTGGCCGATGCCATGACGGCCAACGGCCTGCTCACCGCCAAGATCGACGCCGGTAAGTCGTTCGCCGCGCCGGCCCCGTCCGGAAGCTGACCGGGTCATGTTCACCAAGAACCCGACCAGCCCGGGAACGGTAGGCCCGCCGGCCCGTACGGAAGTCGGCGAGGGCGGAACCGGTACGGCCCGGAGCACGGCCACGACTGCGGCGCCGCGGCGCCCCGGCCGGTTCGTCCGATCCGCACGGGCGGCGGCGCGCAGCGCCTTCGCCCGCGGGCTGGTCGGCCTTCTCACGATCTGTCTGGCCGACCAGTTGGTGAGCTGGAGCGGCCTCGTCGAACCGCGCTATCTGCCACCGGCCACCACGATCGTGGCCCAACTCGGCACGCTGCTCACCGCGTCGCAGTTCCTGTCCGACATCGGGCACACGCTCGCCTCGGCCGGGCTCGCGATGCTGGTGGCCACACCGATCGCGGTGATCTGCGGGTTGCTGCTGGGGCTGTTCCCCACGGCCATGCGGGCCACCCGGGTGGTGATCGACGTGCTGCGACCGCTGCCGGCGGTGGCGATCATCCCGCTGCTGACCCTCACGGTCGGGCTCGGGCAGACGAGTGTGGTCCTCGCGGTCGCCATCGCGGTCTTCTGGCCAATCCTGCTCAACACGGTGCACGGCGTACAGGACGTGGACGGGGTCGCTCTGCAGACAGCCGGACTGTTCGGGGCGAAGTGGCCGCGCCGGGTGTTCACCGTCGTCGTCCCGTCGGCGGCACCCGCCATCGGCGCCGGTGTGCGCATCGCGGTCAGCCTGGCCCTGGTGGTCACCGTCGCCGCCGAACTGATCATCGGTACGACCCAGGGGATCGGCGCGTTCATCCTCGACTCCAGCCGCGGTGGCTTCCACGCCGATCTCGTGTACGCCTCGGTGGCGGTCGCCGGACTGCTCGGCCTGGCCGTGAACTCCGCGGCCACCGCGCTCGAGCGGCGGGCGTTCCCGTGGCACGGACGAGAGGGGACGTCATGACCCTGACGACAGCGGGCCTGATCCGCCGGCCGGCCCGCCCGGTCCGTCTGCTGGCCAAACTGGGCAAGGGCGTCGTGGCGCGGTTCGGGGTGCTCGTCCTGCTGCTGCTCGTCTGGCAGTGGGCGACGAGCGGCGCCGGCAACCTGTTCTTCCCGCCGCCGACCGAGATCTTCCACCGGATCCTCGTCGACTGGTTCTCCGGCCCGGCCACGCACCTGTTCGTGACCGCGTCCTTCATGGCCGACGTCGCGCCGAGCATGGGCCGGATGCTGGCGGGCTGGCTGCTCGGGTCACTGATCGGCGTAGTGGTCGGGGTCCTCGCGGGCGCCGTACGGACTGCGCGGCAGATCCTCGACCCGCCGGCGCAGTTCCTGCGGGCGCTGCCCACCCCGGCGGTCGTACCGGTCTTCCTGCTGCTGTTCGGAGCGTCCACAGGTATGCGGGTGGCGCTGATCGCGTTCGGCTGCGTCTGGCCGGTCCTGCTCAACACGATGGCCGCGGCGGCCTCCGTCGATCCCCGGCTGCGGCTCAGCGCACGGGCCCTGCACCTGAGCCGATGGCGCCAGTTGGTGCAGGTGGTGCTGCCGTCGAGCGCGCCGGCCATCGCGGCCGGGATGCGCATCGGGCTCGCCCTCGCGCTGATCCTCATGGTGCTCTCCGAGTGGGTGGTGGCCACCAGCGGCCTCGGCTTCAGCCTCATCACCGCCCAGCAGCACTTCGACATGACGGGGATGTGGGCCGCCATGGTGCTGCTCGCCATCGCCGGCTACCTGATCAACACCGTCTTTCTCACCGTCGAGAGCCGGCTGCTGCGCTGGCACAAGGGGGTTCGAGGCAAGTGACCGACACGCAAACGACCCAGACGGCGGTGATCGACGTAAGCGGGCTGTCGCACACCTACGTCGCCAAGGGCATGACGCACCACGCGATCGCCGACGTGTCCTTCACGGTCTCCCCCGGGGAACTCGTGTCGATCGTCGGGCCGTCCGGCACCGGCAAGTCGACTCTCCTGCTCTGCGTCGCCGGCCTGCTCAAGCCCACCTCGGGCGAGATGAGCGTGCTGGGGGAGCCCGTGCGGGGAGTCCCCAATGATCTGGCGATCGTGTTCCAGGACTACAGCCGCTCGCTGTTCCCGTGGCTGCGAGTGGGCGCCAACATCGAGTTTCCGCTGAAGGCGACGCATGTGCCGCGCGCCGAACGCAGGGCGCGGGTCCAGGAGTCCCTGGAGGCGGTGGGCCTGGCCGACGCCTTCAACCGCTACCCCTGGCAGCTGTCCGGCGGCATGCAACAGCGGGTCGCCATCGCCCGCGCCCTGGCGTGCCGCCCCAAGGTCCTGCTCATGGACGAGCCGTTCGCCAGCGTCGACGCGCAGACCCGGGTCGACCTGGAGGACCTCACCCTGGCGGTGCGCGACCTGTTCGGTGTCACGGTCCTGTTCGTCACCCACGACATCGACGAGAGTGTCTACATCTCCGACCGGGTGATCGCGCTGACCCGCCCGCCCGCGACCGTCGCGGCCGACATCACGGTGGCGCTGCCGACGCCTCGCGACCAGATCGCCACCAGGGCCACGGCCGACTTCGTCAAGCTCCGCACGGAGGTGGCGAACCA
Organism: Streptomyces sp. NPDC002513; assembly: GCF_053595355.1. Taxonomy (NCBI): domain Bacteria; kingdom Bacillati; phylum Actinomycetota; class Actinomycetes; order Kitasatosporales; family Streptomycetaceae; genus Streptomyces; species Streptomyces sp. NPDC002513. The sequence goes on from NZ_JBSFXK010000011.1 coordinate 5,436, forward strand.
TCTGCGCCACCCCGATTCCCAAGATCCACTGCAACAAGGCCCCGCACCGTTCGATCCCGCATCCATCGGATCCAAGGAGTAGACCGTCATGCGCTTCTCGGTATACCTGAACGCCCAGTCCCCGGGGCCCGACCACGACCTCGACGTGATCGACGCGGTGACGGCGCAGGCGATCCTCGCCGACCGCAGCGGGTTCGCCGGAGTGTGTCTCACCGAGCACCACTTCACCGGCTACAACACCTACGGCAACCCGTTCACGTTCGGGGCGTACCTGGCGCCGCAGCTGACGAACGCGCACGTGGTGCTGTCGGTCGCGGTCCCGGCGCTGTGGAACCCGATGAACTTCGCCGAGGCGTGCAACACCCTCGACATCCTCACCCGGGGCCGGTGCATCATCGGCGTCGGTACGGGCGGGTCCCCGCAGGAGTACAAGGGTCTCGGCCGGGACCCGATGCAGCGCGGCGCGCTCATGGACGAGGTCATCCGGATCGCGGAGCAGGCCACGCGCAAGACTCTGGACGACCCGGACCTGGAGTACACCACGCCGCACTCCAAGGGCGTGCTGACCCGCCGGATCATGCCGACCTCGTACACCAAGCCGGGGCCGCGGTTCGGCCGCGCCGCGCTGTCCGACGAGGGCATCGTCTACACCGCCGAGCGCGGGTGGGCGCTGATGACCGCCCGCGAGGCCGTGCCCGAGACCGCCCGCAAGTGGCGGCTCTACCACGACACGCTGAACGCGTCCGGCCACGACGAGGAGACGCTCGCCTTCGCCCGGGAATGGTCGATGGTGCAGAAGATGGTCTACGTCGGCGAGACCGACGAGTCCGCGCTGGCCGACGTCGCCGGGCCGCTCGACTACCTCGCCGAGCAGTCGAAGAAGTCGTTCGGCGGCACCGCGAAGGCGGCCGGGTTCAAGAACAGCGTCGTCGGCGTCTCGGCCGTGGACCGGGACGGCTTCCTGGAGAAGGCCATGATCGTCGGCAGCCCCGAGACCGTGGCCCGCAAGATCAGCGAGTACGAGGACGCCGGCGTCGGCCACATGACGCTGGTCTTCCTCTACGGGCAGATGAGCCCGGCTCTCGGCGCCCGCTCGATGCGCCGCTTCATCGACGAGGTGATGCCCCGCTTCACCGACCCGGTGCAGACCGCCGAGCACGTCGCGTACTCCGCCACCACCAGCTGACCGACCCCACACCGCTCACGAAACCCGAGAAAGGGAACCTTGTGACCACCCTGCACAGCGTTACCGAGACCCCGCTCCAGCCCGGCGCCTGGACCATCGACGCGGCCCACTCGCTCGTCGAGTTCTCCGTACGGCACATGACCGTGGCCCGGGTGACCGGCCGGTTCGGTGCCGTCAACGGCGCCGTCGACGTCCCGGCCGACAACCCGCTCGGCGCGACCGTGCGCGCGGACATCGACGTCGCCTCGGTGAGCGCCGGTCACCCCAAGCGCGACGAGCTGATCCGCTCCGCGGACTTCCTCGACGTGGAGACCCACCCCGTCATCACCTTCACCGGCGGCCCGGCGGTGCCGACCGCCGACGGGCACTGGAACGTCCCGGGCGACCTCACCATCAAGGGCGTCACCCGGCCGGTGGTGCTCGACACCGTCTTCGGCGGGGTGATCTCGCACCGCGGCGCGATCCGGGCCGGCTTCTCGGCCGTCACCGAGATCAACCGCAAGGACTTCGGCGTCACCTGGAACGCCGCGCTCGACTCCGGCGGCGCGATCGTGTCGGACCTCGTCCGGATCACGCTGGAGATCGAACTCGTCCTCACCCAGTCCTGACCGACCGAGCGGAGACACGCATGGATCTCGGAATCGCCGGCTCCACGGCCGTCATCTCCGGCGGGAGCACCGGTATCGGCAAGGCCGCGGCCGCAGCGCTGCTCGCCGAGGGCGCGGGCGTCGTCCTGCTCGCCCGTACCAAGACCACCCTCGACAAGACAGTGGCCGAGCTGCGGGCGCTGGGGCACCCCGGACCGGTCGTCGGCATCCAGGCCGACGTCACCGACCGGGCGTCGGTCGAGGCGGCCGCCCGCCAGCTCGAGCTGGAGTTCGGCCGCGTGCAGATCCTCGTGATCGCCGCCGGGCACCGGATGCGCAGGCTCGACCGGCAGCTGTTCTGGGACGACGACGACTGGGCCGGCGACCTGGACGTGAAGACCGTCGGCATGCTCCGGATCATCCGGGCGCTGCATCCGCTGCTGGACAAGACCGGCGCGGGCCGGATCGTCAACATCGGGGGCGTCGCCGGCGAGACGGTCTGGGAAGGCGCCCTCACCCACGGCCTCAACAACGCGGCCATGCACCACGCCACCCGCTACCTGGCCCGCGACCTCGCGTCCGAGGGGATCACCGTGAACGCCGTGGTCCCCGGCCTGGTCGCCACCGAGTGGCGGGTCGGCTGGGCCGCCGCGGCGGCGGAGAAGGCGGGCAAGATGACCGAGGAGTTCCTCGACGCCTACCTCGCCAAGCTCGGGGTGCTGCTCGGCCGGTGGGCCGAGTCGGCCGAGGTCGCCGACGCGGTGGCCTTCCTGGCGTCCCGGCGGGCCGGCTACATCACGGGCACGTCGCTCATCGTGGACGGCGGGATCACCGTCAACGCGCTGTAGACCAGAAGGAAGCCACCATGATCGAACACATCGTTGTCGTGAAGGCGCGACCTGGCGCGGAGGAGGCGGTGACCGAGGCGCTCGTCGAGTTCGCCGAGGACATCGCCGTCCTGCCGGGCCTGATCGAACTGACCGTCGGCCCGAACTTCCACACGCGGTCCCTCGACGCCGGGGTCACGCACGGCATGCTGGTACGCCTGGCGGACGAGGACGCGCTGGACCGCTACCAGAAGCACCCCGTCCACGCCGCGTTGTTGCCCAAGCTGGACGAGACCTGCGTCGGCCGGACCGTCCTGGACTGGGTGGTCGAACGGGACCCGGCGGGGGCGGCGGCATGAGCGCGGTCCGCAGCCTGGTCGCCGCGGCGCTGCCGACGGACGTCGACGGGCGCAGCTACACCCCGCAGGAACAGGCCAACATCGACCTGATCCTGCGGCTGCGGTCGGTGCCGTTCGCCGAGCGCAGGACATTCATGCGCCCCGGCATGCGCCATCACCGCTGGGGATTCGCGTCCTTGGCGGACATCTCCGGCATGAAGGACGGCCGGGGATACGACGCCCACTCCATCTCCGACCGCGTCGACACGATCGAGGACGTCATCGCCAAGGACGACCGCGTATGGGCGGTGTGGACCCTGCGCGGCACCCACACCGGCCAGCTCTTCGGCATCCCGGCCACCCACCGGCGCCTGGAGGTCCTGGAGTGCGGCGTGTGGCGCATCGAGGACGGCCTGGTCGCCGAGGCCTGGTTCTTCGGTGACGAGCTGGCCTTGCTCCGCCAGCTCGGCGCTCCCATCACCGCGGAGCTGCTCGACATCCAGATCAACGGTCCGACCCCGTAGCGGCGCACTCCCTCGTGCCGGTCCCGCTGCCGAGGCCTGCCGAAAGTCCGCCTCCCACACACCCTCTCCCCCGCGGAGCGGTTCAAACGGCCGCACGGCTCCCCGTCAACGGGAGCCGTGCGGCCGTGGTTTGGGCGCTGATCCCGGAGCGGTTCGGTTCGCGTTCCCGATGACGGGGACCCCGCCGCCGTCGCCCCGGCGTGGTCTCCCGCAACCCTCAGTGTTCACACGGGTGTGACCTGCTCGAAGCGGCCCGGTTCGACCGGGCGCGGTCATGTGTTTGCCTTGTGGGTCAGTTTGTCGATGTCGAGGATGACCAGGCCGCGGAGCTCGAGGCGGACAATGCCTCGACTGGCGAGTTCGGACAGGGACTTGTTGACGCTCTCACGTGATGCCCCCACGTAGTGGGCGAGTTGCTCCTGGGTAAGGCCGTGGTCGACCCGGATGCCCTCGACGGTCGGGGTGCCGAACTTCGCGGCCAGATCGAGGAGCATGCGGGCGACGCGGTGCGGGATGTGGCCGTGCAGCAGGTTTTCCAGGGCGTCGTTGATACGCCGAACCCGGCGAGCGAGCAGTTGCAGGAAGTGCCATGCCGCGTCGGGCTCCTCCTTCAGCCAGCGGCGTACGGCCGACGCCGTGAGCTCGGCCAGTTCGAGCTCGGTCAGGGCGGTCGCCGTGGCTTTGCGCGGCGCCGGATCGAAGAGGGTGAGCTCGCCGAGAAGGTCGCCAGGACCCAGTACCGCGAGGAGATTGTCACGGTCCGCGCCGGCGGGGCGGGTCATCCCTATCTTGCCGCGGATGATCACATACATCGACGTGCCGGGATCGCCGACCCGGAATACGACCCCGCCGCGTTCGAGATGCCGCCGCTGCGCCACCTTCTCCAAGCTGAGGGCCGCATCCGGACGCAGCCCGGCGAAGAGCACCGTATTGGCCAGGATCTCGTCCACGCCTCCATGGTATGGATCGTCCACGATGCATACCAGAGTTGGACATGCGCTCTTGTGAGAGACAACAGACGGGCGTGCCCGCGCGAGAGCGGGCACGCCCGTCTCCGGCAATGATCCCGGCGGCAACGCGTGGCAGGCGGGTGGTGGGGAGACCCACGCCGACGTGTGCCGGTTCGCCCGTGAGCCGGGTCGATCAACCGTGCAGATCCGCACAAGCGGCCACGCCGGGATTGACACCCGGAACGAGGCCGCGGCGAGACAGCACCGGGGAAGGCCGAACCGGCCACCTGGGTCCTGGACAGCTCAGCTCCGTGTCACGTGCGTTGGCAGGAACGTACCCATGCGCCTCGGGGCCAACCGATCGCACCTCGCGCTTTTGACGTTCCGCCGTCGGGCGCACACGACTTGAGGGAGTCACGGCTGCGCGAGACAACCGAACAAGGGACATGCATGCAGGCCAGACCGCGCACGCTCGGCGTGGAACTCACTTTGTTCGCCTTAACCGTGACGGCGCTGTCCTCGGCGTGGGCGATCAGCGGCACGGCATCGTCGTGCGGCGGATCGCGGACACCACCATGTTCACCCCCAGGCCCGACGTGGTACTGGTGAGCGACTCGGGCGGCGAGGCAACGGTGAAGTACCGCGCCGGTCATGAGGTGCCCGTAGGGGGCCTCTCCGGATTTGACCGGACGAGCGTCGCGTCCGACGCGGACGCCGCCCGCCTGCGTTCGTGGATCGTCTCGTCCCCTCGTTCCTGACCGGCATCCGCAGCCCTCCCACGGCCGGTATCCGCAACACATCGCAGACGGCGGTGGGTTGCGGAACCCCGTGGCCGACGCGCACCCCGGCGGCGCCCGCGCTCGCCGAAGGAAAAGCCGTCGGTCTCCGAGAACTTTTCCGGCCCCGCTCTCCACTCATCAGTCGGGGTGGTGCTCCGCCGCCCGCAGGATCCCCACAGGAGTTGCGAGTTGTCCATACTGCACAGACTCATGCCCCGTCGAGGAAGACGGTCGCTGCTCGGCGCGGGGCTGGTGAGCACGGCCCTGCTCGCCGCGCTCGGCGCCCCGGCACCGGTCCAGGCGGCCGCCGCGCAGTCCGCTCCATCGTCGACGTCGTCTGCCCACCCGCTGCCGGGCAACGTCAAGCCGCTCTGCGGTCCGCCCAGGCCGCACGAGTTCACCTGCTTCGGTCTGCGACGCACCGACGTCGCGCGGAGCAAGGCGCTCAGGACCGCCGGAGAGAGCCCCGAAGGGTTCGCCCCGGCCGACCTCCGCAGCGCCTACGGGCTCCCCGCGGACGGCGGGGCCGGGCGCACCATCGCGGTCGTCGACGCCTTCGACAACCCGAACGCCGAAGCGGACCTGGCTGTCTACCGCACGCAGTACGGACTGCCCCGCTGCACCACCGCCAACGGCTGCTTCACCAAGGTCGACCAGCGTGGCGGCACCGACTACCCGAACCCCGACCCGGGCTGGGCCGGTGAGATCTCCCTTGACCTGGACATGATTTCCGCCGTCGCCCCGAAGGCCCGCATCCTGCTGGTCGAGGCCGACAGCGCGGGCATGGACGACCTCGGCTCCGCCGTGGACCAGGCCGTGGCCCTCGGCGCGGGATACGTCTCCAACTCCTACGGATCGAACTACGTGTTCTTCCCGGAGGACCCGGCCGAGACCGCTTCCGACGTCCACTACGACCACCCGGGTGTCGCGATCGTCGCCTCGTCGGGTGACTCCCGCTACGGCGTGGCCTTTCCCGCGGCCTCCCCGCACGTCACCGCGGTCGGCGGCACCACCCTCACCAAGACCCCCGACGTGCCGCGTGGCTGGTCGGAATCGGTGTGGAGCCACGACGGCGCCGGAACCGGCTCGGGATGCTCCCAGTACGAGCCCAAGCCCGCCTTCCAGCGGGACACCGGATGCCCCGGCCGTACCGTCGCCGACGTCTCCGCCGTGGCCGACCCGGCCACCGGCGTTGCCGTGTACGACAGTTACGGAGACACAGGCGGCTGGGGCGTGATCGGCGGAACCAGCGCGTCGGCCCCCATCATCACCGGGGTCTACGCGGACGCGGGCGCCCCGATCGCCGGAACCCACCCCAACGTCTACCCGTACGCCTCCGGCGGCGCGGGCCTGAACGACGTCACCGAGGGCAGCAACGGCAAGTGCGCACCGGCCTATCTGTGCACGGCCGGCCCCGGCTATGACGGACCCACGGGCCTCGGCACCCCCGACGGCCTCGGCGCGTTCCGGATGGGCCCCCATGGAACCCTCTTCGGAACCGTCACCGACAAGGCCTCCGGAGCACCCGTCGCCGCGGCGTCCGTGACGGCGGGCCTCTACACCGCGACCACCGACAGCGCGGGCCGCTACACCCTGCCGCTGCCCGCCGGCACCCACGAAGTCCGGGTCAGCGCCTACGGGTTCGCCTCAGGCAGCGCCGCGGACATCGAGGTCGCCGACGGCTCCACCGCGACGTGGAACGTCGCGCTGCGCAGACTCCCCACCCATCGGGTGTCGGGCACGGTCGCCGACGCCTCGGGGCACGGCTGGCCGCTCCACGCCCGGATCACCGTCGACGGCGTTCCGGGCGCCCCGGTGTGGTCCGACGCCTACACCGGCGCGTACCGCCTCGACCTGCCCGAGAACCACACCTACACCCTCCGCGTCACCGGCGACGACCCCCACTACCGTTCCCTCGTACGCCGGGTGACCGTGCGGAGCACGGACCAGACCGTCCGGCTCGGGCTGCCCGCCGACACCTGGGCCGTGGCGGACGATCCCGCGTACAAGCTGCGGGTGGACACCCTGAACACCCAGCCCTTCGACGCGACGGACAGCGCGCCGCCGGGCTGGAACGTCGTGGACCTCGCCGGCACCGGGCACGTCTGGTCGTTCGACGACCCGGGCCACCGGGGCAACAACACCGGGGGCTCCGGAGGGTTCGCCATCGCCGACAGCGACCACGCCGGTAACGACGTGGCCATGGACACCCTGCTGGTCAGCCCGGTCTACGACTTCGCCCGATCCGGCGACCCGGAACTGGCGTTCAGCACCGACTACGAGGGATCCGGCGACCAGACCGGCGACGTCGACGTCACGGCCGACGGCGGCAAGACCTGGAAGACCGTCTGGCACCAGGACCAGGTGTGGGCCAGCGGCCGGGTGGAGATCCCGCTCACCGACTACGCCGGCAAGAGCGCGGTCCAGGTGCGCTTCCACTTCACCGGACCGGGCCTGCTCTGGGAAGTCGACGATGTGACGGTGGCCGAGCGTGTCCTCACGCCCGTCCGGGGCGGGATGCTGAGCGGCGTCGTCACCGACGCCAACACCCGACGCGGGCTCGTCGGCGCCCAGGTCCGGTCCGGCTCCACACGGGGAACGGCGGCGATGAGCCTCGCAGGCGCCGGGGACCCCCGGGTCGGCGACGGCCTCTACCGCCTGTTCGTCCCCGGCGGCGGCAGCCACACCGTGACCGCCGGCAAGCCCTCGTACCGTACCGCGACCCGCACCCTGGCGGTCCCCACCGACCGGTTGACCCGGGCCCCGTTCACCCTGAAGGCGGGGCGGCCGGCGTTCGGCACCACACGGATCGACGCGACCACGAGGCCGGGAGGCGAGGTCACGCGCAAGGTCACCGTACGCAACACCGGGACCGCGCCCGCCACGCTCCGCTTCGGCGAGCGCACCGGCACCGGAGCGGCCCCCGCTCCCGGCACCGCCTGGCGCTCCCTGCCCGACCTTCCGGCCCCGGTCATGGACAACGCGCTGGACAGCCACGGGGGGAGGATCTACTCGGCCCTCGGCTCGCACGACGGCAACACCCCGACCGCCGACCTGTATGTCTACGACCCCGCGGCGGGCACCTGGAGCAAGGGGGTGAGCGCCCCCCAGCCCCGGCAGGCCACGGCGCACGGCTTCATCGGCGACCGTCTCTACACCGCGGGCGGATGGGCACCGGGTGAGAAGGTCAGCCGGACGACGCAGGTCTACAACACCGTGACGAAGACCTGGGCCAAGGGACCCGACATGCCCGCGGCACGCTTCGGAGCGGCGAGCGCCGTGGTCGACGGACGACTCTATGTCGTCGGCGGATGCACCAACACCAGCTGCGCGAGCACCGTGTACGTGTTCGACCCGGGCACCGGCAGGTGGTCCCGGGCGGCCGACTACCCGCAGACGATCGGCTGGGCGTCCTGCGGCGCCATCGAGGGCAAGGTGTACTGCGCCGGCGGCACCGACGACTACGTCGAAACAGACGCCGCCTACGTCTACGACCCCGCGTCCGACAGCTGGCAGCCGACCGCCTCCATGCCGGTGGGGCTGGCGACCGCGGCCTCCACCGCCGCCAACGGACGGCTCCTCGTCTCCGGCGGCTTCAAGCGGGTCGGCGTGAACCGGGTCCTCACCCCCGAGGGCTACGCCTACGACCCGGGCACCGACAGCTGGACCCGGCTGCCCGACGCCCCGACCGCGGTCTACCGCGGCGGCGCCACCCCGGGCATGTACCAGGTGGGCGGCAGCAACGAGGCCCGCTTCCCCGTCCCCGTGGCCACCGCACGGCAACTGCCGGGCTGGGACGAGACGGAGACGGACGTGGGCTGGCTGTCGGAGAACCCCGGGCACCTGACCCTGCGCCCGGGCGCGAGCGCGACGTTCACGGTGACCCTGGACGCCCTTGGCATCACACGGCCGGGCCTCCGTACGGCGTCGGTGATCCCACTCGGCGACACGCCGTACTGGGTGCCGCCGATCCCGGTCTCCCTGCGCATCGTGAAGCCACCGGCCCACTGACCGGGTGTAGTCTCCGGGCGCGAGAGGCGCCCGGAGACGCCCCCACGACGGGCTGAACATCCTACGGAAGGGGTGGCCCTCCCCGAGAGACGCCCCTTCCGGCCATGACCCAACGGGTGCGTCCGCCGCTCCTCCCGGCGAGCGGGCAGGCGGCGCACCGGGTCCGACAACAGGAAAGGCATCATGTTCAAGGCCCTGATCATCGGCGGATCCGTCGGAGGACTCGCAGCCGCCCACGAGATGCGGGCTGTCGGTGCCGAAGCCGCTGTGTACGAGCGCTCCGCGGGCAGGATGGAGGCCCGCGGCGCCGGTATCGTCATGCAGCCCGAGGTGGAGGCCCTGCTCGTCCGCCTCGGGATGTCCGCGCAGTCGGTGAGTGTGGGGTTGCACGAGCGCCAGCAGCTCCACATCCACGGCCGAGCCACACGCTATGCGGCGCCCCAGCTCATGACCTCCTGGGACACCCTCTACCGGGCGCTGCGGGACCCCCTGGCCGAGGTCTGCTACCGCCTCGACAGCGCCCTGAGCCGGGTCCGGGTGGAAGACGGCGAGGTCACGGCCGAGTTCGCCGACGGGTACACCGCACGGGGCGACTTCCTCGTGGGCGCCGACGGCATCGGCTCGGCGACCCGTCGACTGCTCGACCCCGCCGTCCGAACCGCATACGCCGGATACGTGGCCTGGCGGGGCCTGGAGCCGGAATCGGCCGTGCCCGAGCACCTGCTGGACCTGCTGGCGGAGCGGTTCACCTTCTTCGGTTCGGACGGCCAGCAGATGCTGTGCTACCTGGTCCCCGGTCCCAACGGCGAGACGGTGGAGGGCAGCAGGCGCGTGAACTGGGTGTGGTACACGAACGTGCCCGAGCGTGAACTGCCGAGGCTGCTCGCCGGCCGGTCCGGGAAGACGTTCACCACCTTCCTGCCGCCCGGTGAGCTGCTGCCGGAGACCGCCGCGGAGCTGGCAGCCACGGCGGACGCGTCCCTCCCGCCGCAGTTCGCGGAACTGGTACACCGCTCCGAGGTCTTCATGCAGCCCGTCTTCGACGTTCCGCCGCGCCGGATGATCGGCGACCACGCGGCCTTGATCGGCGACGCCGCGGGAACGGTCCGCCCCCACACCGCCTCCGGGACCTCCAAGGCCCTCGGCGACGCGGCCGGCCTCGCGTCCGCTCTACGAGGATGGGCATCCGGCCAGGCCCTGCCCGCCGCACGGCTGGCGGACTGGGAAGCGCAACGGCTCTCGCACCTGGTCACCCTGTCGCACGTCGGGATCGATCTGGCCCGCCGGTCATCACTCGGGACACCCACCGGCCCCGCCTTCTTCGTCTCGCCATGACCAAGCGCCGCCTCGCACGGTCGCAGTCAGACCACCGCCTGCCCTGACATCGACATCGTCGCGGGCCGCCGACTCAGTGATCACCGCGTCCATGAGGGCCTGGAAGGCTTCGCCACGCGCCCACATCCGGGACCTACCACGATCGTCGGTTCAGGAGTTGACGCGGCCCTTGCTGCGCATGGCGGCACGGACGCGTACCTCGGCGAGGCTGCGGCCGGCGATGTGCGGGGTGGTGGCGCGGCGCTGGGCTTCTTCGAGCACGATGACGGCGTTGGTGCGCAGTCGCTGGGAGATCGTCTCGAAGATGGTGGAGGTCTCGGGCCGGAATCCGGAGTAGCGGGCGTCCATGGCGAAGGCAGCGGCGACGACGCCGCCGGCGTTGGCGACGAAGTCGGGCAGGAGCCAGATGCCGCGTTCGGCGAGGATGGCCTGTGCTCGCGGTGAGGTGGGCAGGTTGGCGCCCTCCACCACCAGTTTGGCCTTGATCTGGTGGGCAGTTGTGTCGTCGATGACGTCCTGGAGGGCCGCCGGGACCAGGATGTCGCAGTCGATGGTGAGTTCCTGGCCGGGGCGTATGACAACGCCCTGGTGGTGACGGGTGACGAAGTCGTCGCCGTGTTCTTGACGTGCGGTCCGTAGGGCGGCCACGTCCAGTCCGGTGGGGCTGTGGAGAGCACCCTTGGCGGTGGATACGGCGACGACGGTGGCGCCGAGTTCGGCGAACCGCGTGGCGGCGGCGTGACCGACGGCTCCGAATCCCTGGATGGCTACCCTGGCGCCGCTGAGCGGCACCTGGAGATGCTGAGCGGCGGCGTCGGTGGCTTCGGCGACTCCGTACCCGGTGACGCCGAGCTTGTCGTAGGCGACTCCGCCGAGGTGGGCAGGGGTGCCGACGGCCGCGCCGCGGTCACCGAGTTCGTCCTGAATGATCGCCGCGTCGTCCTCGGTCAGCCCCATGTCGAGCCCCATGACGTATTCGCGGGGCACCTCGTTGGACAGGGCGCGGGCGAAGGCGCGCAGGATCGCTTCCTTGTCGGGGGAGGCCGGGTCCGCGACGATGCCGGCCTTCGCGCCGCCGTAGAAGAGATCGACGCCGGCCCACTTCCATGTCATGACACGGGCCAGACGGGCGATTTCCTCGACGGAGACGGTGGCACTCATGCGGGTGCCGCCCTTGCCGACGCCGCGGGCGGTGTTGTCGATGACCAGGACGCCCTTCATACCGGTGCGCCGGTGGGAGACAACGACGATCTTCTCGGGTCCCCAGTCGTCGACGAGAGACAATGCGTCAGTCACAGGATGGCTTCCTTGTCTGCTGATGATGTGAAAGGGCGGCTGGCGGGTGAGGACTGCGGGGGCAGGGCACGGGCTATGAGCTCGGCGAGGTGCGTGCCGCTGCGGTCGGTCTGCTGGGCGATCTGGGTGCGGCAGCTGAAGCCGTCCGCGAGAATGACGGTGTCCGACGCTGCTGCCCGCACCGCGGGCAGGAGGACCTGTTCGCCGGCCGCGACGGACACGTCGTAGTGGCCACGTTCGAAGCCGAAGTTTCCCGCCAGGCCGCAACAGCCGGAGTCGAGAATGCTGTTGTCGACGCCCATGGCTTCCAGGAGTGTGCTGTCGGCGGTGAAGCCACTGGTGGCGTGCTGGTGGCAATGGGTCTGGCTGATGGAGCGGGCGTCGATGCGCGGAGGCTGCCAGCCCCGAGTGCGATGGAGGAGGAGTTCGGCGAGGGTGAATAGGGACTGAGCGAGCGCACGTGCATCGGTGTCACCGTCCAGGAGCTCGGGCAGATCGCTTTTCAACGCCGCGGTGCAGCTCGGCTCCAGTCCGACCACCGGCATGCCTGCGCGTATGGCCGGTGCGAGCGCGGTGACGGTGCGGCGGGCGATGCGGCGGGCGATGCCCAGCTGGCCGGTGGTGATCCACGTGAGGCCGCAGCACTGGGTGCCGTCCGGGACCTGAACTCGGTATCCGGCATGTTCCAGAACGGCCACGCCGGCTTTGAGGACATCGGGTGTGAAGTGGTTGTGGAACGAATCCACCCACAGCATGACCGGACCGCGGTGCCCGTCGCCTTCACGAGTACGCGCCCGGAACCAGACCAGGAAGGTCTGGTCGGCGAAGCGGGGAACCTCACGCTCGGCGGCCATGCCTCCCAGCTTCTTGAGCATCGGCGCGAGGCGGGACGACGTGAGCGCGTTGACCAGCCCGGGCATGCGAGCAGCGATACGAGACACCAGGGGCAGCCAGCCCATGGAGTAGTGGGAGGCGGGCCGGAGCCGCCCTTTGTAATGGTGGTGCAGGAACTCCGACTTGTACGTCGCAACGTCCACACCGACCGGACAGTCCGCACTGCATCCCTTGCACGACAGACACAGATCGAGCGCGTCCCGCACTTCGGTGGACCGCCAGCCGTCGGTGATCACCTCGCCCTGGGTCATTTCGTACAGCAGGCGGGTTCGCCCCCGGGTGGAGTCCTTCTCGTCGAGGGTGACGCGGTAGCTGGGGCACATGACATCGCTGCGAGGCTTGGCCGTACGGCACTTGCCGACACCGACACACCGCCGGGTGGCCTTGGCGAAGTCGCCGTCGTCGGCGTGGAAAGGGAAGACGGTGGCCATGGGCAGAGAAGTACGTCGCGGGCTGACCCGCAAGTTGTCGTCAAGGGGCAGCGGATTGACGATCACGCCGGGATTCAGGCCGTTGTCGGGATCCCAGACGCGCTTGAACTGCTCGAACAGGGCGATGACGTCCGGGCCGTACATCAGCGGCAGCAACTCGGAGCGCGCCTGGCCGTCGCCGTGCTCTCCCGAGAGGGAACCGCCGTGTGCGGCGACGAGTGCAGCGGCGTCGGTGACGAAGGCGCGGAAGACGGCGGTGCCGTGTGCGGTGGTGAAGTCGAAGTTGATGCGCACGTGCAGGCAGCCCTCACCGAAGTGCCCGTAGACGGCCCCCTGCAGCTGATGACGATCGAGCAGATCGTTGAACCGACGCACGTAGGAGCCGAGCTGGTCGGGCGGTACGGCTGCGTCCTCCCAGCCCGGCCATGCCTCGGACCCGTCGGGCAGACGCGTGGCCAGACCCGCCCCGTCTTCCCTGATTCGCCACAGCTGCCGGGCCCGTACAGGATCGGTGACGATCTCATATCCGGTGAACCCTGCGGTTGTGCCTGCGGCTGCGGTGAAGTCCGCTGTGAGCTGGGGGAGTTCGCCCTCCGGTCCGCCGAACTCGGCGAACAACCACGCCTGGGCGCGGGGCAACGTGGCGACCGCCTGACGGGTCTCCGGTCGGGTGACGATGTCGGTCAGGGCCCGGTCGAGGCCTTCCAGCGCCAGGAGCTGATGCTCGAGGAGGAGGGAGACGGCGTCTGCCGCAGCGCAGGCGTCCCGGTAGCCGAGCACGACCAGGGCTCGGGCAGGAGGAGGGGCCACGAGGCGGACGGTGGCTGAGAGGACGACGGCCAGTGTGCCTTCGCTGCCGACCAGGGCCCGGGCGAGGTTGAAGCGCCGCTCCGGCAGGAGGTGTTCGAGCGCGTAGCCGGAGACCTGCCGGGGAAACTGGCCCAGCCGCGTGCGCAGGGTTGCGAGGTTCTGCTCAGCCAGACGGTGCAGAGAGGCGATGAGTTGGGCGCGGTCGTCGCCGACGGCGACGGCTTCGTCGATCTCTGCCCGGGTCATTTCGCCGAGGCGTAGTACGGTGCCGCGGTAGGTGACCACTTCGAGTTCCAGCACGTTCTCCGCGGTGCGCCCCCAGATGAGAGAGTGCGAGCCGCACGCGTTGTTGCCGATCATGCCGCCGAGCGTGCAGCGGCTGTGGGTGGAGGGGTCCGCGCCGAAGAGCAGGCCGTGTTCACCGGCAGCCCGTTGCAGGTCGTCCAGGACGATGCCGGGCTGCACCGTCGCCGTGCGGGCGACAGGGTCCAGCGCGAGCAGGCGGTTGAAGTAGCGGGAGAAGTCCATGACCACGCCGGAGCCGATGGCCTGGCCTGAGGTACTGGTGCCCGCGCCGCGCGAGGTGATCGGCACGCGCATGCGCCGGCACACCGCGATTGTGTTGAGCACGTGCCGACGCTCGCGGGGGAAGACCACGGCCAGCGGGATGTGCCGGTAATTGGAGGCGTCGGCCGCGTACTGCGCCCGGCGTCCGGGATCACCGTGCACGTCGCCGCAGTCGCCTTGCGTGAGCGCCTCCGTCACGGCTGCGGCGTTGAGGTGTTGCGGGCCCTGCGCTGTCGGTGTCACTGCGGTTGCCCCTTCGCTCATCAGTCATCCCCAACCTCGTCACAGCCACAATCTGCGGCCCCAGCCCGTCCCACAAGACACAGCAGCACAAAAGTATTCACTCTTGAGGCTTAGCAATGCTTATTCTTGGGCCGCTATTGGAGCCCGACAGGAGGAATACGTTGCTCAAGCCGCAGCATCTGCTCACGCTGAGGGCCGTCGTGCGCACCGGCTCGTTCGTCGTCGCAGCCCGCGAACTCGGTTACACCGCCTCCGCGATCTCACAGCAGATCTCGGCCCTGGAGAAGGAGACGGGGCTGGAGCTGTTCGAGCGGGAGGCGCACGGGGTCCGAGTGACTGCGGCAGCCCACCGACTGGTCGATCTCAGTGTCCCTGTGCTGGCCGCCATGGACGACCTCGGCCAGCAGGTACACCAGCTGGCCACCGGTGCCACGGCTCGGCTGAGGCTGGGCAGCTTCCCCACTGCCAGTGTCAGGCTCGTGCCGCCGGCGCTGTCGGCCCTGAGATCGACCCACCCGCGGGCGCAGGTCCAACTCGAGGAGGGCGAGCCGGAGGAACTCATCGCTGCGCTGAACGACGGCGATCTGGACGTGGCACTGGTGTACGAGTACGGGCTCAGCCCCCGTCAGTGGCCGGACGGCCTGACCTGCCATGAGCTGGTGCGCGAGGACCTCGTGCTGCTCAGGGCCCGCGGGAGCGGTCTGAGCGCGCGCCTGGCCGGGCTCTCCCAGGCCCGCTGGATCACCAGCAGGGAAGGAACGTCCGGCGCGCTCTCCCTCACGCGGCTGTGCGCGGCGGCCGGTTTCGAGGCCGCTGTCGCCTTTCGCAGCAACAACTACGACGTCGTACGGGGGCTGGTGTCCGCAGGTCTTGGCGTGGCCATCGTGCCGGGGCTTGGCCACTCGCCCGGCGACTCGGTGGAGGCGACCCGGCTGGCGCAGCGCTCCGCCTTCCGCCGCGTGATGGCCCTGCATCGAAAGGAGAACAGCAACCCGCTGCTCGGCACGATGATCCATTCCCTGCGCAGTGCGGTGCCGGCAGGAGAGCCGTACGTGCACCCGACGCGGGACGGAGAGGCAAAATAGCGCCCGCGCACGGGAATGGATACGCCGATGGCCGCTGCTACGGCAGCCCGGCCCGGTGCCCCTGACCGGACCGAGCTACCGTCCCTGTGCGGCCGCCTGCCGCACAGGCACCTGCGTGATGTGCGGCTCGGGCTCCTCGGTGTCGGGCCGCCGGCGGGGTGTGGGTCATCACCGGCCTGAGCCCATTACTTTGCTGCTCGCGCCTGGACGAGTCTGGGAGGGGCGCTGTCCCGCGGAGGTTCGCAGGACATCGACCAGGGCGGCCACGGTCGGCCGGTGTTCGGCAAAAGAGCGGAACACCACCACGATGTGGCGCTCCATCGTCTCGTGCAGTTCCAGGACATCGAGGGAGGACGGACGCAGCCGGAGCATCAGATCTGTCACCACGCTGACTCCGACACCGGCCTCGACCAGGGCCAGGGTGGCGGCCGTGTCCGTCACTTCGTGGAGAACCTGCGGTTCGAAACCGGCTCGACGGCAGGCGGTGAGCACGGCGCGCCCGTAGTAGCTGCCGACTGAGGGCAGGATCCATCCCGATTCCCTGGTGTCGGCCAGCGAGACCCTCTGCCGACCGGACATGGCTCCGGCGGGAACAGCCAGCGAGAAGCGCTCCCTGGACAGCTCCATCACACGCAGGGACGGATCTCGTGGGATGGGCACGTCCGGGTAGTCCAGGCCCAGCGCCAAGTCCACGATTCCGCCGGCGACTGCGTCGTACACCTCGTCCACATCCATGTCCCGGCTGCGCACGGTCACGCCTGGATGCATCTCGCGAACCTGCGACAGGGCCGGCGGCAGGATCTCCGCGGCGGCCGTGGCGAAGAGCCCGACCCGTAGCGTTCCGGAGATCTCGTTTCGGGTGCGCTTCAGCGCTTCGACGGCCTCGGCTTCTGTGGTGAGGATGCGCTCGGCGTGAAGGGCCAGTGTCGCCCCGGCGTCGGTGAGTTCCACACGGCGCCCCACCCGCAGCAGCAGTTGCATGCCGGTGGCCTTCTCCAGTGCGGTGATCTGCTGCGAAACCCCGCCGGGGGTGTATCCCAGGGCTTCCGCGACCGCGGTGATGGTGCCGCGTCTGGTCAGTTCCACCAGTGAGCGCAGCTGTGCACTCGTCCAATTCATATAGAGATCCTAAAAGACCAGAAGCATGAACCCTTGATAGACGTCAACGGTTGGGTTGCTGCACCATGACGCAGAGATAGCTGATCGGCATCGCTCTGTCCTGACAGCCCGCCGTCCCCGGAAACGGGCCCGTCTTCGTCCGACGGGGTGGCCTCTGGAAGGAAGTGGCCTGTGGTCCCCCTCCACCTTCCGCACCGTTCCGACCTCTGCGGATGCTGCAGTCATCGGTGGCGGTGCCCGCACCGTCGCCCACCACCGCCCCCCGGCCCTGGCCGACACAAAGCCCCTCAGCGGATGGGCGGGCCTGTACGAAATCACACCGGACCACAACGCGCTGAACGGCCGCTCCCGGGAACTGCCCAACTACGCCCTGCTCAGCGCCGACCAGTTCCACCTCGGCGCCGACATCCGTCCCGAAGCCCACGTGGTGTGAACCCCGATCGAAAGGCCGAACCATGTCAACGATCAGTCAGTGGCGACTGCGGGCCGCATTCGCAGCGCGACTGTCGCAGATGTACGGGCAGGAGGTTCCCGTCTACACCACGCTCGTGGACGTCTCGCGCGCGGCCAACGAGGATGTCCTGCGCGTGCAGGGAGCCAGCGCCGAACGCCTCGGGTCCATCAGCAGGGTGACCGCCGAACGGCACGGAGCCATCCGCGTCGGCACCCCGCAAGAACTACAGCAAGCTGCCCGCATCTTCGCCGGCCTCGGCATGTACCCGGTCGGCTTCTACGACCTGCGCGAGGCCGCGGCCAGCGCCGTCCCCGTCATCTCCACCGCCTTCCGGCCGGTCGACAGCGAGGAACTCGCACGCAACCCCTTCCGGGTGTTCACCTCCATGCTCACCCCGGCCGACCCCCGCTTCTTCGACGCCGACCTGCGCGAGCGCCTGGAAACCTTCCTCGCGGGCCGCGAACTCTTTCCTCCCGAGCTGCTCGCGCTGGCCGACCGTGCCGCCACCGAGCAGGAACTCCCCCAGCAGGAGGCCGAGCGGTTCCTCCAGCTCGCCGTGCAGGCATTCGAACTGTCGACCGAGCCGGTCGACAAGACCTGGTACGAGACCCTGGAGCGGATCTCCGCCGTCGCCGCAGATATCGGCGGCGTGCGCAGCACGCACATCAACCACCTCACCCCGCGCGTCCTCGACATCGACGAACTGTACCGGCGCATGGCCCAGCGCGGCATCGAGATGATCGACACCATCCAGGGCCCGCCAGCCTGGAAGGGCCCCGACGTCCTGCTGCGCCAGACCTCCTTCCGGGCCCTGGCCGAACCTCGCGCAATGCGTACCCTGGACGGCACCGTCGTCAGCGGCACCCTACGAGTCCGCTTCGGCGAGGTCGAAGCCCGCGGCATCGCCCTCACCCGCCAGGGCCGCGCCCTCTACGACGAACTCCTCGGCCACATCGACGAGCAGACGTCCCAGAACCCCGCCGAAGCCCGCAGCGACATCGCGCGCGCTGTGTGGGAGCGGCACATGCCCGGCAGCGAACACCAACTCGCCGCCGAGGGACTGGCCTACTTCACCTACCAGCTCATCCCCAACCGGCCGCGCGACGGCCGCCGGCCGCCCACCAGCATCAGCGAACTGCTGCAGCAGAACTGGGTGCGCGCCGAGCCCATCGTCTACGAGGACTTCCTGCCCCGCTCCGCCGCCGGCATCTTCCAGTCCAACCTCAACGGCGAGGGCACCCGCGACAACGACCAGCAGGGCACCGCCTACGACGCCGCCTGGCTCTCCGGCGCGCTCGGCCGCGACGTTCTGGACCCCTTCGCCCTCTACGAGCAGCAGCAGAACCGCTCGATCGCGCACATAGCCCATGAGTTGGACCTCACCGGCGTCCTCGGCTGACCCTCACACCCTCAAAGGAGCACCATGACCAGCACCGCACTGCCCACCACAGACGACCTGCGCGCCCGCGCCCTTGCCGGCCTCAAGAACATCGGCGTCGACGTGGCCGGTGGCAACGACTTCCATGCCCGCACGCCGCTTTCCGGCGAGAACCTCTTCGGGCTGACGGCCGCAACCGACGCCGACACCGAAGAGGCCATCGCCGCCACCCGTGCGGCTTTCCTCACCTGGCGCACCACGCCCGCGCCACGCCGCGGTGAACTCGTGCGCCGCCTCGGTGAGCTGCTGCGCGAGCACAAGAGCGACCTGGCCGACCTCGTCACCGTCGAGGCAGGCAAGATCCGTTCCGAGGCGCTCGGCGAGATCCAGGAGATGATCGACATCTGCGACTTCGCGGTCGGGCTGTCCCGACAGCTCTACGGCCGCACGATCGCCTCCGAACGCCCCGGCCACCGCCTGGCCGAGACCTGGCATCCCCTCGGTGTGGTCGCGGTGATCTCCGCTTTCAACTTCCCCGCCGCCGTGTGGTCGTGGAACACCGCCGTCGCCCTCGTCTGCGGCGACACCGTGATCTGGAAGCCCTCGGAGCTCACGCCGTTGATCTCCCTGGCCTGCGACCACCTGCTCGTTCGCGCCGCGGACGAGGTCGGCGCCCCCCGCGACGTGCACCGCCTCCTGCTCGGTGACCGCGCGGTTGGTGAGAAGCTCGTCGACGACCCGCGTGTCGCCCTCGTCAGTGCCACCGGCTCCACCCGCATGGGCCGCGAGGTCGGCCCACGAGTCGCTGCCCGCTTCGGCCGCAGCCTGCTGGAACTCGGTGGCAACAACGCCGCGATCGTCGCACCCTCCGCCGACCTCGACCTCGCCGTCCAGGGCATCGTATTCGCCGCGGTCGGCACCGCCGGCCAGCGCTGTACGACGCTGCGCCGCCTCATCGTCCACCACGACATCGCCGACACCCTCATCGAGAGGCTGACCGCGGCCTACAACAAGCTCCCCATCGGCAACCCATTCGACGACACCACGCTCGTCGGCCCGCTCATCTCCACCACGGCGCTCGACACCATGCACAACGCCCTTACCCGCGTCCAGGCCCAGGGCGGCAAGATCCTGGCCGGCGGAAACCGGCGTCTGGCTGAGGCTGCACCCGCGGCGGCCTACACCGAGCCGGTCCTCGTCCGCGTCGACGAACAGACCAGCGTCGTAAGGGAGGAGACCTTCGCACCGATCCTTTACGTACTCACCTACGACAGTCTCGACGAGGCGATCGCGCTGCACAACGACGTCCCCCAGGGCCTGTCATCCAGCATCTTCACCCGCGACCAGCAAGAAGCCGAGATCTTCCTGTCCGCCGCCGGCTCCGACTGCGGTATCGCCAACGTCAACATCGGCACCTCCGGAGCCGAGATCGGCGGCGCCTTCGGCGGCGAGAAGGACACCGGCGGCGGCCGGGAATCCGGCTCCGACGCCTGGAAGTCATACATGCGCTCGGCCACCAACACCATCAACTACTCAAGTCATCTGGCCCTCTCACAGGGCGTCAGTTTCCTCTGATCAGGCGCTCCGCAACCGGTGAACCCTCCGCTGGGGTGGGATGCCGATACCCCACCCCAGCCGCCCCGTTCGTTCGGCCCCGCGAAGTACACGACGTGAGGGAGCCGATCCGGTCGCGGACGGCCGCGACCCATGCGAGTGCCCTGCTCGTGCAGCGGCTGGGGAAGGTCCTCCGGGATACCGGGATCAAGCTGACGCCGGTGGCCTCGCAGGGTACTGGAGGTCGGCGCGGGCGATCCTGGACACGCTGGTGGCCGGCGAAGGCGACCCGCGGGTCCTGTCCTTCCTGGGCAAAGGGCGTCTGCGCTCGAAGCAGGAGCAACCGCACGAGGCCCTCGGGTAGCGCTTCCGCGTCGAATCCCACGGCGTCCTCGCCGCCAACTGTCGGCCAGTCTCGATGTCCTCGATGCGGCGATCGCCGCACTCGACACCGGGACGAGGATCCGACTGGTGGTCCCGGACACGAGGAGTGTCCATGCGGTTGCCGGGGTCCCTGCCACCACGACCGGCCGGGATCCGGCGAAGAGGGTGCCAGGCCGCGAGCGGGGACCGGCCGTGGACGTGCTCGGGCCGACGAACGCTCCTGGCGCGACGCACGGGTGGTGACCGCGTGAACATCCAGCCCCTGCTCGACGCGCTTGACGTCCTGGAGGGCGCGGCCCGGTCTGAGCTGCTCCGAGTTTCGTAGAGTCCGATGATCTTGTTTCAGGCGGACTGCGGGGTTTGCTCCTGGCTCCGCCACTGGTACCGCCGCGAGGCTGGCTGCTACACGTCCAGGACGAACGCCACGTACGCCCACCCGGACCAGGTGGGCACATACGTCACGTCCGCCACCCACAGCTGATCCGGCCGCGAGGCGGTGAAGTCGCGGTCTACCAGGTCCGGCGGGCGGGGCGCCGACGGCGCCGGCAGGTGGTCCGCCCGCCGCTGTCCGCGGATGACGCCCTCCAGGCCCGGCTCGGCCATCAGCCGCTCGACCGTGCAGCGAGCCACCTCGACGCTCTTACGGCGCGGGGCCCAGGTGATCCGGCGGGCGTCGTAGGTGCCGCCCGATTCAGCCGGAACCTCCTCGATCAGCGGCATGAGCTGCTCGTCGCGGAGCCGGCGTCCGACTTCGTCCGCTTCTTGCGGGGTGAAGTACGTCGACGGCGACGGCTCGCGAACCCGTTCTGCCGGGGAGCTCAGGCGAAGGGCGCGAGGCCGCGATTGTAATAGACCAGGGGGACCTCCTCGGTGAGAAAGCTTTCGACGGCCACGACGGATCCGTAGGCGACGAGGTGGGTCCCGATCTCCTCGGTCTTGATGACTGTGCAGTCCAGCCAACACAAGGCGTCCGTGAGAAGGGGGCTTCCGGTCCGCGCTCGGACGGTGGGCAGTCCGTCGAAGCGTTTGGCGTGGTTGAGGCCAGGGGTGGCGAACCGTTGGGCGACCACCCGCTGGGATCCCCCCAGGAGGTTGACGCCGTACCGGCCGGTGCGTCGAACCACACCTGTCGTGTGGGACTTGTTGTTGAGACAGACCAGGACGGTCGGCGGGGTGTCAGACACGGAGGTGAAGGCGCTGACCGTCATGCCGACAGGGTTGCCGTCTTCTTCGCTGGTGACGACGACGACGCCTGTAGGGAGCTTGGCCATGGCGCTTCGAAGTTGCGCGCCGGTGATGGTGGTGGCTAGATCCATGACGTGTCTCCGGTGTTCAGGTGAGGGCGTCGATGGGCGGGTTTGTGTGGCGGATGACCCACCGCCCGAGGTGGCGCTTCTTGACGTCCTGCGGGTCGTGCGTCGAGAGGGTGCGGGCGTTGCGCCAGTACATGTCGAGGCCGCTGAGTCGTGTCGTCGAACGTCCCCCACCCATGCGGTGGATGTCCGCGCAGAGGGCCAAGCTGGCCTCGGTGGCCGACACCTTGGCACAGATCATGTCGATGGATATGGCCGCCCGCTCTGCCTCGTCGGCGGGGGTGACTTGGGCAATGGCGGTGACCGCCTGGTCGATGAGCGCCTGCGCAGCCCGAAGGGCCAGGTAGTGCTGCCCGATCTGCCATTCGGCTATGTCGGACACGTCGAAGGGGTTGTCGGCACCGGTTGGTGAGGGGGGTGCGCTGCTCAGGTAGGGCGTGATGGCTTCCAAGGCGCCCTTGCCGATGCCGAGGAGGATGGCGGCGAACTGAACCTGGAAGACGGGGCCGCTTACATCGTGGTGAGCCGGGATATCCACTGGGGGCGCCCAGTGGTACCCATCGGGGACGAAGACGTCAGTGAATTCGACGCTGCAACTGCCGGTTGCCCGTTGTCCCATGTTGTCCCAGTCGTCGATGACGCGGACCCCGGGGGAGTCGAGGCGCACCAAGGCCCAATGGAGGCCACCTGCCTCGATGCTGTCGAAGTCGCTGTGCAGCACGGGCGTGATCGCGTAGGTCGCACCTTTCACACCGGTGGCGAAGCGCTTGGTCCCGGAAATGGTGACACCTCCCGAGGCCGGGGTGGCGGTGGTGCGGTAGCTGAAGCGCGGCTTGACGCGCTCAGAGGCGGCAGAGCAGAAGCGTGCGCCTTCGAGGACCTCACGGGCCAGGGCGTGTCGGCGGTCTTCGCTCAGCGGTGACCACGGCCCGAGCAGGTTGGCCGCGACGCTGTGGGAGACCATCCAGATTTGGGCTGTGGAG
Source organism: Streptomyces sp. NPDC002513 (assembly GCF_053595355.1). Taxonomy (NCBI): domain Bacteria; kingdom Bacillati; phylum Actinomycetota; class Actinomycetes; order Kitasatosporales; family Streptomycetaceae; genus Streptomyces; species Streptomyces sp. NPDC002513. The sequence goes on from NZ_JBSFXK010000011.1 coordinate 28,484, forward strand.
CTTTCCGCACCGGCGATGTTCGTGAGGATCCGGGTGAGGACCGGCAGGTCCTGGTATCGTCCCGGTGAGGCGATACCGCCGAGTTCGCGCGGGACGGACAACCTGCTGAATCCCGCTTCATGCAGGTCCTTGAGGTTGTCGCTGGGGTACTCGCCCGCGGCGTCGACAGCAGCCGCGGACTTGGCGAACCTGGCCGCAAGCTGAGCGCTGGCCGGCACGAGATCAGTCGCGCTCTGGAGGCTGGTCATCGGATGCTCCCATCTGTGAGTGACGCTTGCTCGGAGTGGCGGAGTGTGCCGTAACGCGGCAGGGTGGCCAGGACAACGACCGTGATGATCAGGAATGCGACGGAAGTCGTCACGGCGGGGACGAAGCCCGTCGTGTGGTCGACGATGAGCCCCAGAATGTAAGGGCTGGCCGCCAGGCCGAGGATGTTGGCGCCGTAAGCGAAGCCGTACACCTGCGCGAACCTGTCCAGTGCGAAGTAGCGGGAGACAAGAAGGGCGATCACGTCGACCTCGGCTCCGATGCAGAGTCCGAGAGTCAGGGCTCCCACGATGGCGAACTGTGGGCCTGCCAGCGCGAGGGCACCCAGTCCCGCAGCGCCCAGCGCCATGGTGGCGGCGGCGACGTAGGGCGCGAAGAGCCGGTCGTACAGGTATCCGCTGATGAGTCGTCCGGCGACGACGCTGAAGCCGAGGGAGCTCTGCACCCACAGCGCTCGGCTCTCTGAGACTCCCGCCTGACGCATCATGGCGTACAGGTAGATGACCATGCCGCCGGTGGCCAAGGCCATGCAGACGAAGGCGAGCGAGAGCCGGCGGAACACGGAATCCGCCAGGATCGTGCGGGTCGGAAGCCACCCTGCCTGCGATCCGGCGTCCGGGGAAGAGGTCGCGCGTGCCCTGCTGCCGGCGTCGGAGGGAATCAGCGCGAAGACCGTGAGCGTCGCGACGAGCACCACGAGGGCAAGCGCCCGAAATCCCGTGCGCCAGCCGGAGTTCTCAATGACAGGACCCAGGAGCTGCGGAGCGATGACAGCCGTCAGGCCGCTTCCGGCCAGGGTGATACCCAAGGCCAGGCCGCGCATCTGGTCGAACGCCTGGTTGATGGCCCGAGAGTACGAGATCGGCCCGGTTGCCAGCGCCAGAACCATCGTCACCACGACGACCAGCAGGTAGACAGCGTAGTTGTTGCCCAGCAGCGACAGGACCAGGTACCCGCCGGCCAGGCAAACCCCCGAGAACAGGGCCGGCCTTCGCGCGCCGAAACGGTCGACGATCCGGCCCGCGTAGGGCAAGAGCACCCCCCACGCCAGGTTGTAGACCAGGACGACGAACGACAGTGAGGCGGAACTCCAGCCGAAGTCTTCCTTCAGGCTGGGGAAGAACAACGCGTTGGTATAGAAGGGGATGGCGATCATCCCTGAGGCAATGCCGATCGTGGACGCCGCGAGGAGGCGCCAGCCCGAGAGCAGTTCTGATGTCTTCGTCCGTGCGGCAGCGGTGACAGCCATGGTGTAAACGCTCCGATTCGGGAGGAACAGCCCGACCCGCATGCAACCGGCGGGTGAAGGTGACCAGGTCGTCAACCCGGTGTGGCAGGAAGTTATACCTGCCGTTACGGCTCACCAGAATGTCGGCTCATCCATAATGACCAGGCCCATGATGTGGTGCGGAACATTGAGGGGCAGGATCGGCTGCTCGTACGCTGCCGCACGGTGGACATCGAAGGAGGCGGAAGACATGGCCGCAGCCACAGCCAGAGGCGTCCTGAGACCTACGGCGGGAACCAACCACGCTGAGGTATCCGAGCTGGAACGGCTGCTTCTGCTGGCGGAGATCGCCAACGACGTCGACGGCTTCCAGTCGCTGTCCGAGGCGACATCCAGGCTCAGCCGGACCGTGCTCGCAGTGATGGACTGCAAATACGCCTGCGTGCGCTTGCCGGACGAGCAGGAGACCCGGCTCACCGTGGTCGGTACGAGCGACGCGGACTCCTTCCCCGCTGATGAGGTGCTGGACCTGCGGTCGTCCGAGGTCACGGGGCCGCTACGAGGACATCGCCCGCCGAGCATCGAGGCGTTTCTGACGGGGCAGGCCCAGGTGGTCCCATCCCTGGACAATGAGGCGGGCAACGAACCGTGGCAGGAGCGGACGCGCATCATGGGGGTCAAGGCCATGCTGTCCCTGCCCCTCATCCGTCAAGGCGTCGTCCTTGGCGTGCTCAACTGCTACTGGAGCAAAGAGTTCGTGCCCAGTGACGCACAGATGCTCACCCTCCGAGTAGTGGGCCGCCTCGCCGCGCTCGCCGTCGAGTCGGCACGACGAATCCAGGCGAGGCATCACAAGGAAGCCGACCTCACCGTCGCTCGCGACAACTCGATACTGCTCGTCCAGGAAGAGGAACGCCTGCTGAGCGCGCAGACGGAGCTGGCTGCCGCCTGCGCGCGTCCGGTGAGCGCCGCGCTCGCTGCCGCAGCGCAGACTCTGTCGGAACGGCTGCACACCGCCGTCGGGATCACCAATGAGGCTGGAGATCTCATTGCGTTGGAAGGCCCACCCGATCAGGTCCAGCATCTTGCGACGACGCCCGGCCGGGCCGCGACTCACCATGCGCGTGGTTCAGCAGCGACTGCCGGATATCAGCCCGTCCGCAGCGTGCAGGGCCACCTCGGAATGATCGTCTGCTGCCCACCACCGCCGGACGACTCTTTCAGCCACCGGCTGCTGGCGTTCGCCGCCGACCTGCTGACCACGGTCCTGCAGCGTCGTGCCGAGTACACCAGCGCTGCACGTCTTGCCCGCCCGTTCGCACTTCTGGCTCTTAGCAGCGGTGTCCTTGTCGGGCCTCAGATTGTCGCGGCAGCGGACGTCTTGGGGATCGGCATGAACTCGCCGATCGAGGTTGCCCTTGCAAAGTTCGACACAGACTGGGCGGCGACGCGCTTCGCCGCTCAAAGTCTGAGCCTGCCCGACTGGCACGACGTCATCGCTCGCGCACCGGCCGGCCGGGAGGTCGTGATGCTCCTGGAAGGTGCCCCTCGGACCAAGTCTCGCCAGGCCCCGGATTCTGCTGACGCCATGGGGTTGAACGCCATCGGCGTCAGCAGGCGCTTCTCCGGGCTGGACAACCTGCCGAGCCACCTGAAAGAGGCGCGCATCGCGGCTTCCGCCGCATCGCCGGGTGCAGTTGCCCGGTACGGGGATCTGGGACCCGGCGCGGACCTGGCGATGCACGTGCCGACCTCCCAACTGCATGCGCTCGTAGAACACCAATTGGGACCGCTCAAGGCGTACGACCAGAAGAACGGGACTGAACTACTCCCTACGCTCGAGGCCTTCCTCCATGCTGACGGCTGTGTCGACGACGTGGCGGCGGCGCTCACGATCCACCGCAACACGGTCCACCAACGACTGCGACGCATATGTGACCTGTGCCATGTCGACTTCGGATCCTTCAACGACCTCGGCCGGATGTTGACGGTCGTTCAGTGGAACCGCTACCTCGAAGCAGGGAACCGGTGAACAATTCCGGGCCCTCCGCCACGCTCGGCGCCGCGACCATACGGTCTGGCATTCGGCGTTCGTGACTACCGTCGTCAAGCCCGGAGTCGCACTCGCGACGACCATGTAGATCGCTGCACGGCTTGCGCCGTCACCCTGGGCCAGGGCGGCAAGTCGGAGGCTCCGTGCCTTCGCACGAGCCCCACCCGACGCCGCACCTCGACGTACTCCCAGGTGGAGGAGGAGATGAGCTGCTGCAGCTGCTGGTGGTCCACGCCCCGGCGCTCGGCCATCGGCTGCATCGACTTTCGCTTGCCATCCAGCATCAGCCCGCGCACATACAGCGAGCTCCGAGCAGAATGGGAGTCGCGAGCCGGGCGCCCATTCTGCTCGGAGCTCTTACTCTCTCTCGCGGTCCCGCCGGCCGTCGCTGGGGTCGTGCCGGCCGCCGGGACTCGGCACCGGCGGATGGTGGTCGGCGCCGTCGCGGGCAGGGGCCGTGACGCGTCCGCGTCCGGCGCCGACGGCCGCGGCCGGGTGTGGCGGTGCCTCCGCCGGAGCGTCCAGGGCGCGGGACGCGGGCTTCGGCAGGGTGGCCTTCCGGGCGGAGCGGCGCCTGCGGAGCAGGACCCGTCGCGCGGGACGTTCCACCCCCTCGTACAGGACCCAGGACAGTCCGAGGGACAGGGCGAACGCCACGGCGGTGACAGCGAGGGCCGTGGGCAGCCCGAAGCGCGGAGAGTTGCCGAGCAGGCTGGTGCCGGCCCGCAGCACCAAGAGGTGGACCATATAGAAGGCGAACGAGAGTTCCCCCAGGCGCACCAGCCGCCGGTGCCGCCAGAGCGAGGGCAGGCCCCGCATATCCGCGACGGCCGCGGCAGGGATGAGCAGAGCGAAGCCGACGAGGGTGCAGGGGGTGGCCGGGTACCCGGCGGTGACCTGCGGGACGAAGAAGTAGCCGATGATCGCCAGGGCGAGTGAGGCTTCCAGGCCCGGTCCGCGCCACCGGTCGAGGATCACCAGGCGTGCGACGGCGGCGCCGAGGACGAACTCGGGCAGGCGGGCGGCGGGGAGGGAATTGACCGGCTGGCCCAGCCAGTGGTGGGCGTCCGCCCGGCTCAGGACCACCACGGTCAGCACCGATGCCCCGGCCAGCGCCGCCGACCCCCGGGCGCCGAGACGGCGTAGGAGCAGCGCCAGCAGCGGGAAGGCGGCGTAGAAGAAGGCTTCGCAGGCCAGCGACCAGCTGACCGGGTCCAGTGTCTGCCACCAGGGTCGCCACCAGGAGTGCACCAGCAGGGCGTTCGCCAGTCCCTGCGACGGTGTCGGTCTCGCCGCGTGGTCCAGGGTGCAGGCCATGAGCAGCGCGATGGCCATGGTGACGAGATGGACCGGATAGACGCGGGCGAGGCGTCGCCGCCAGAAGGCGAGCGCGCGGTCGCCCGGCCGCGCGGACCACGTCAGGACGAAGCCCGACAGGATGAAGAAGAATGACACTCCGGTGGCGCCGGACCCGAATCCCCACGTCATGACGCGGCTGCCGGTGCCGCCGAAGTAGCCGAAGTTGCGCACGTGCAGTCCGAAGACCAGGAGCGCGGCGATCCACCGCAGCCCGGTGAGGGACGGAAGCGGGGGAACCGGAGTGCGTGGGGGAGTCCTGGTGGCGGGCGCGGTGGCGGGCGGCGTCCGGGTCGCCCTGGTCGCCGTCGTCATCGGCTCACCTGCCGGGGGTTTGGGTAGGGGACATGAAAGGGAGCGTTGCCGGTTCAGGCCGTTTCATTCGGGTGTCGTAGCGCACGTCACCCCCGTTCCGCACGACGCCCCACGGGCGGTCCCGGGTCAGCGGGGCTTGCGCCACCACCGCTTCGGCCGCTTCGAAGGACCCCTTCGGCCTCGTCGCGGCGTCCTTCCGGCTGTCTTCGGCGATCCTACCGTCCCGATTGTGTCGTGCATCACATCGCCTTCATGTCACAGACGGGCGGGCTGCCTCCATCTGCTGGTCGTCAGCGGTGGTTGGAGGAAGGCAGACGCATGAGCACACAGCACACGGCCGGCAGGGCGACCGCGCACCGCGTGGTGATCCTGGGCGCGGGATACGCGGGCATGTCCACGGCCATCCAGCTCGCGGCCCGGGTCGCAGGACACGAGGACGTGCGGGTGACCGTGGTGAACGCGCAGGAGCGCTTCACCGAACGGATCCGGCTGCACATGGCGGCGACGGGGCAACGACTCGCCGAGCTGAGCATCCCGGAGCTGCTCGAAGGTACCGGGGCGCGGTTCGTGCGCGGCTGGGTGACGGCGGTCGACGCGGACGCGAGGACCGTACGCATCGACGACGACCGCATCCTGCCCTACGACACACTCGTGTACGCGCTCGGCAGTGTGGCCGACACGGCGGCGCTGCCAGGCGCCGAGGAGCATGCGTACACCCTGGACACGGCCCAGGACGCGGAGGCCCTGGCCGACCGACTGGCGCGGCTCGGCAGCGGCACGGTCGTGGTCGGGGGCAGCGGACTGACCGGCGTCGAGGCGGCTGCCGAGATCGCCGAGCAGCACCCCGAGCTGAACGTCGTGCTGCTGGGCCGGCACGACCCCGGCACGGCCATGAACCCGAAGGCCGGCGCGTATCTGCGGTCCGCGCTGGAGCGCCTGGGGGTGCGACTGCGCGTCGGCGTCGAGGCGGTCAAGGTCCTGCCCGGTGGGGTCGAGTTGGCGAGCGGCGAGAACGTGGCCGCCGATGTGGTCCTCTGGACGAGCGGTACGCGGGTGTCGCCGCTCGCGGCCGCCGCCGGCCTGACCGTCGACGAGCGCGGCCGTATCGTCACTGACACGACGCTGTGGTCGGTGTCGCACCCCGAGGTGTATGCCGTGGGTGACGCGGCCGCGATCCGCCAGCGCTACGGTGTCATGCACGGCACCTGTCAGGGCGGGATGCCCAGCGGAGTGCACGCCGCGCTGTCGATCGTCCGCGCGCTGAAGGGCAGGCGGCCCAAGCCGTTCCGCTTCGGCTACTACCACACGCCGGTGAGCCTTGGCCGGCACGACGCGGTCGTGCAGTTCACCCGGCCCGACGGCACCCCGCGGAAAATCCGCCTGACCGGTCGTGTCGCCGTGCGCTACAAGGAGACGGTGACTGCTTCCCCTTGGCCCACCTGGGGCCGAATGAAGAAGATGCCCTCCTCGGGCGCGTTCTGGCCCCGCGGCGGACGTTTCACCAGGATCCGGGAGGCGCGGTGACCCACCCGTCCCCCAGCCTCGACCAGCAGGTGTTCACCCGTCATCGCAACCTGCTGTTCTCGGTCGCCTATCGCCTCCTCGGCACCGCTGCGGACGCCGAGGACGCGGTCCAGGACGCCTGGATCAAGTGGTCCGCCGCCGGCCGCTCGCAAGTGGCCGAGCCCAAGGCCTATCTGACGCGGATCGTGTCCAACCTGGCGCTGGAACAGCTGCGTTCCACCCGGCACCAGCGCGAGACCTGTGTGGGCAAGTGGCTTCCGGAGCCCATCCTCACCGGCGGGGACGCCGCCGACTCCGCCGCCCGGTCGGAGTCGGTGTCGATGGCGATGCTGGTGGTGCTGGAAACGCTGAGCCCGCTCGAGCGCGCCGTGTTCGTGCTGAAGGAGGTCTTCGACTTCAGCCATGCCGAGATCGCGGAGGTGGTGGAACGTTCCGAAGCCGCGGTGCGGCAGGCCGCACACCGGGCCCGTGGTCATGTGCAGGCCCGGCGGCCTCGACGCGAGGTGACCGAGCGATTCTTCGCCGCCGCGACCGGGGGAGACGTCAACGCCCTGATGGAGCTGTTGTCCCCGGACGTCACCCTGTGGACCGACGGCGGCGGGAAGGTCCGCCAGGCGCTGCGCCCGGTGGTGGGCGCCTCCACGGTGGCGGCCTGGTTCGCCGCCATCGGCACCGTCACCTACCAAGGTGTCGCGCCCGCCGACATGAAGGCCGAACTCACCGAGATCAACGGGGGGCCGGGCCTCGTGTTCAGCGGACCGGACCGTGTGATCGCCACGGTCACCTTCGACTTCGACGCCGACGGCCGTATCACCGCGATCCACAGTGTGGCCAACCCGGACAAGCTCCAGGCCGTGGCCGAGGGCACCGTCCACGACATCGCGGGGGAGCGGAGGCGGTGAGCGCACGGGCGGCGCGGAGACGGATGCCCGCCCGCGCCGCCGTGTGTCCCCGGACGGACCGGTGGGGGTCAGCCGGTCCAGTCCGCGAGGAAGTCGAGGAGTTCCGCGTTGACGACGTCGGGGCGTTCCTCCTGGCAGAGGTGTCCGCACTGGGGAATGGGCACGCCGCGGACGTTCCGCCCCAGCCCCTTCCAGACGTCGAGGACGTCGTAGGCCTGTCCGACGGCGCTGAAGTCCTCTCCCCAGATGGTCAGCACCGGACAGTCGATGAGCTGGTCGACGTCCTCGCGGTCCTGGGCGACGTCCTGGGCGGACGCACGGTAGTCCATGCAGGACCCCCGCACCGCCCCCGGCTGCTGGTAGGCGCGCACATAGACCGCGATCTCCTCCGGAGTCAGCATGTCGGGGTTGTACGACCAACTGCGGTAGAAGTGGGTGAGCCAGATCTCCTCACGGCCGGCGATCAGCGCCTCGGGAAGGTCGGGCACGCCGAGGAAGGTGAAGAACCAGTACCCCTGCCGGGCGAGGGTCACATCGTAGGTCTCGGCGATGACCCGGGTCGGGATGTTGTCCATGGCGACGAACCGGTCGATCCGGTCACGGTGGTCCTTGGCGAACCGCGTGCCGACGCGTGCGCCGCGGTCGTGGCCGACCAGGGCGATGCGCTCATGGCCGAGATGGTCCATCAGAGCGATGACGTCGTTGGCCATGGTCCGCTTGTCGTAACCGGAGGCGGGCTTCTCCGTGTCGCCGTAGCCGCGCAGGTCCGGTGCGATCACGGTGAACCGCTCGGCCAGGACCGGTATCTGCTTCCGCCAGCCGTACCAGGTCTCCGGGAAGCCGTGCAGCAGGTACACCGGCGGGCCCTGCCCGGCGCTGACCCAGTGCTGCTTGATGCCGTTGAGTTCGGCAGTGTGGTGCGTGATGCCTGTCAGTTCTGCCATGAGTACTCACTCGTGGAGTCGATGGGAGTGGACGGGCGCTGGTGCCGGCGCCCGGTGGCCGTGCCCGAACCCGGCGGGTTCCGGTGGCCGAGTGTCCGCCCCGGCGGAGCGGACACACTGTGCGCGTGGTGGTGACACGGGAGCGAGACCCGCTCACGCCCGGGGAAGGCATCACCTGGGGTGATCACCGAGGAGGCGGTCGCCCGCTGGGGCTGGACGGCATCACGCCACTCCTTGTCCTGGGGGCGTCCCGAACGCCCGCTTTACGCGTCGCGCAGGTACGCCTGACTATTTCCGGGATATCCACGTTCCCGGACAGAGTTCGCCGCCTGTCCGCATCAATCGTCCGTGCGGACGCCACACTACCTTCCTTCCCTTCCAGACTGTACATACCACCAAACGCCCTTCGGCAAGTAATATCCAGTTGTCCGGCAGGGCTTCCTGTCCATGAGTGACAGGATCCGTCCGTCCGGACACCAACAGGAACCAGGGACAAACAGTGGGCCACGGAAACCGGAAAATCGGATCCCCCGAGGCTCTCTCGCTTCATCCGGCCGGCCGTGCTCGGTGGTCCGATGTGTCGCCAAGGCCCGTCGGCCCGGACTCGATATGGCTCTTCGGCCGACCCGGGTCCGGTCCGTCGAACCGAATCGGCGTGGAACGGATGGACGTGAGCGGGCCGTCGGCCGAGAATTATGCAATGGAACGGAGAGTTACATGGCAGTACTCGAGCCCGAACCGGGGAAGCTGCGCCCGCTGACGACCAAGGGGCCGGCCGGTGACCGGGTGACGGACGAGCGGGCGTCCGGTTCGCCTGAGGAGCTGCGCGAGGACCTGGTCCGTCTGCTGGGGCCCCGTAAGGTCCTCCACACCGTTACCGACCTGGTGAAGTACGCCTCGGACGCCAGCCCATACCGCTTCGTGCCCCAGGCCGTCGTGGTCGCCGAAGACGTCGAGGACGTGGCCGCGGTACTGCGGTACGCCCACGAGCACCGGCGGGAGATCGTCTTCCGGGCGGCCGGGACCTCGCTCAACGGACAGGCCCAGGGCAAGGACATCCTGGTCGACGTGCGCCGCCACTGGACCGGCGTCGAGGTGCTCAACGGCGGGAGCGAGGCAAGGATCGGACCCGGCACGACCGTGGGACGCGTCAATGTCACCCTGGCCCGGCACGGCCGGCTGATGGGCCCCGATCCGGCCAGTTCCAGCGCGTGCACGGTCGGCGGAGTGGTCGCCAACAACGCCTCGGGCATGACCGCCGGAGTCACCCGCAACTCCTATCGGCTGCTCTCCTCCCTCACGCTCGTCCTCCCGTCGGGCACCGTCGTGGACACCGCCGCCGAGGACGCCGACGAGCTGCTCCTGAAGGCAGAGCCCGAACTGTGCGCGGGGCTGCTGGCGCTGAAGGAGGAGATCGAGGGCGACAGCGCGCTCGTCGCCCGGATCCGCGCGAAGTACGAGCTGAAGAACACCAACGGCTACCGCCTCGACGCCTTCCTGGACGGTTCCACCCCCGTGGAGATCCTGCGAGGGCTGATGGTCGCCTCCCAGGGCACCCTGGGCTTCATCGCCGAGACGGTGTTCAAGACCGTCTCCCTGGACCGCCTCACCCACACGGCGCTGCTGTTCTTCCCCGACCTCAGGGCGGCCGCCGCGGCGGTCCCGCTGTTCAACGAGGCGGGGGCCCGCGCCGTCGAGTTGATGGACGGCAACACCCTCCGCGCCTGTGCGAGCGTCCACGGCGTTCCCGAGGACTGGGCCGACCTGCCCCAGGAGACCGCCGCGCTGCTCGTGGAGTTCCGGGCCCCGGACGAAGCGACGCGCCAGGCCCATCGGCAGGCCGCCGCGGAGGTCCAGGCGCAGCTGACGCTGGTGGCCCCGGTGCCGTCCGTCATCAATCGCTTCATCGAGGACCCGGCCACGATCCGAACGTACTGGCACGCCCGCGAGGCGTTCATGACGGCGGTGGGCAAGGCACGACCGGCCGGGTCGACGCTGATCACCGAGGATTTCGCGGTACCGCCCTCCCGGCTGGCGGAGGCGTGTGAGGCGCTGGCCGAACTGCAGCTCCGGCATGGCTTCGACGCCGCGGTCGCGGGTCACGCCGCGCACGGCAATCTGCACTTCCTGCTCGCCTTCGACGCCGCCAGGCCGGAGGAGGTCCAGCGCTACGCGGCCTTCATGGACGACTTCTGCTCCGTGGTGGTGGACCGTTTCGACGGCTCGCTCAAGGCGGAGCACGCCACGGGCCGCAACATGACACCGTTCCTCGACATCGAGTGGGGCGCCCGCGCGACCGAGCTGATGTGGCAGGTCAAGAAGCTCCTCGACCCCGAGGGGGTGCTCGCCCCCGGGGTGGTGCTCAACCGCGATCCCCGCGCCCATCTGCACGGCCTCAAGACCATTCCCACCATCGAGGCGATCGCCGACTCCTGCATCGAGTGCGGTTTCTGCGAGCCCGTCTGCCCGAGCCGTGACCTGACGACCACGCCACGTCAGCGGATCGTGCTCAGGCGTGAGATGCTGCGTCAGCCTGCGGATTCGCCCGTCCTCGACAGCCTGCTGGAGGAGTACGGCTACGACGCGGTCGACACCTGTGCCGGCGACTCGAGCTGCAAGATTGCCTGCCCGGTCGGCATCGACACCGGCGCCATGATGAAGAGGTTCCGCCATCAGCGGCACTCCGAGCGGGAGGAGCGGAACGCGGCACGCGTGGCGGAGCGGTTCGCCGTCGTCGAGTCCTCGGTGCGGACCGCCCTCGGTGTCGCGGACCATGTCAGCGACCGGATCCTGAAGGGTGTCACCTCGGCGGCCCGCAAGGCGGTTTCGCCCGAGTTGGTGCCCGAATGGGTCTCCGCCATCCCGTCCGCGGCGAGCCGGCGGCTGCCCGGCACGGACCGGCAGACAGCCGTCGCCGTCTACTACGTGGCCTGCGTCAACCGGATCTTCGCGGGACCGGACGGCGCCGACGGGCCGTCGCTGCCCGAGGCGATCGTCGAGGTGTCCCGCCGGGCCGGCCGGCCGGTCTGGATCCCGACGGACATGGCCGGGTCCTGCTGCGCGACCATCTGGCATTCCAAGGGCTACGACACCGGCAACGCCGTCATGGCGAACCGCATCGTCGAACGGGCCTGGGAATGGACCGACGGCGGACGCCTGCCCCTCATCGTCGACGCGTCGTCCTGCACCCTCGGCATCGAGCAGGAGGTCGTCCCCTATCTGACACCCGAGAACGAACGGAAGCACCAGGCCCTCACCATCGTGGACTCGATCGCCTGGGCCGCCGACGACCTGCTGCCGCACCTGGAGGCAACCCACCGGATCGACAGTGCGGTGATCCACCCCACCTGCTCGATGCGGCACCTGGGCGATGTCGAGCAGCTCCAGGCCGTCGCGCAGTTCGTCGCGCACGACGTCCAGGTGCCCGTCTACGCGGAGTGCTGCGGCTTCGCCGGCGACCGGGGAATGCTGCACAAGGAGCTGACCGAGTCGGCGACGACGCACGAGGCGGCGGAGGTCACGTCGGGCGCGTTCGACGCCTATCTGTCGGCCAACCGCACATGCGAGATCGGCATGGAGCACGCCACCGGCCGCCCGTACGAGTCCGTGCTGCTGGCCCTCGAACGCGCGACCCGTCCCACCGTATGAGCGCCGACGCGGCGCGCGCCGTGCCGCCTCGGCGCACGCGGGCCGCGTCACTCCGTCACGCCCGGTCGCCTGCGGGCGTTCCCGCAGGACACCGACGGGCGGTCCGCCCCCAAAGAAACTCTCACCAGGAGCACACCTTGCGCATTGCCAATCTCGCCGGTCGTCTGGTGGTCGTCACCGCCGACCGGGCGGTCGACGTCCAGACCGCCAGCGGCGGTCTCTTCTCCTCGGACCCGCAGGCGGTCTACGAGCGCTGGGACGAGTTCCGCGCCTGGGCCGGTGAGGCCGATCTCAGCGGCGGGACCTCGTTCGACGCGGTGGACCTCGGGGCACCGGCACCGGCGCCCCGCCAACTGCTCGCCATCGGCCTGAACTACCGTGAGCATGTCTCGGAGGCGGGATTCACCACGCCCGAGGGCATGCCCCCGGTGTTCACCAAGTTCGCGACCAGCATCACCGGCCCTGTGACCGAGGTGGCGCTGCCTCAGGGCGGCCACACCGACTGGGAGGTGGAGCTGGTGGTGGTCGTCGGCCGCAGGGCGGAGAAGGTGTCCGAGGCCGATGCCTGGAGCCACATCGCGGGCCTGACGGTCGGCCAGGACATCTCCGAGCGCATCATCCAGATGTCCGGTCCCGCCCCCCAGTTCAGCCTCGGCAAGTCCTATCCGGGCTTCGCGCCGATGGGCCCCTGGCTGGTGACTCCGGACGACTTCGACGACCCCGACGACCTGGAGCTGACCTGCTCCATCAACGGTGAGGAGATGCAGCACGGCCGCACCCGGCAGCTCATCTTCTCCGTCCCGTCCCTCATCGCCAAGCTGTCCGGGGTGCTCCCGCTGCTGCCGGGAGACGTCATCTTCACCGGCACACCGGCCGGTGTCGGCCTCGGCCGTTCGCCGCAGCGGTGGCTGGCGCCGGGCGACGAACTCGTCAGCACCATCGAGGGCATCGGCGAGCTGCGTCAACGGTTCGTCGGCTGATCCGCACGGGACGAGACAGCCGGCGCCGGCTGCCCCGTCCCCACCGCCCCGTCCGGTCGGCACCGTGCCGTTTCGGGCGGGGCGGTGGCGTTCCGGGCGGGCCGCCCGGAGCCGTCCGGGGTGCGGCGGGCGCTGAATGCACTTATCTGTTCCCACAGTGCACCGAACATGTCCGGGCGCGCCGTCTCTGTCTATAGTGACTGACGAGGAATCCAGGCCGATGCATTCGGGCAACGGCCCGAGGGGCGGATATCACGCAAGGGAACGAAAGTGGCATGCTGATGTGATGCGGCGTTCTGTGTCTTTTCCGTCCGGCATCGCAATCTCCATGTAAATGCACTTAATGGCGCGTTCATCGTCCACGGCAATTCGGCAACGGTGAGCGAGAATTCCATCTCTCTCGGATCGGTATTATGCATCCGTGCCGTCCGGTGCGGAATAAGCGTACGGTCCTGACGCCGTGCGCGGCATTCCCCGGCCGAGTTCTGATGTTGCTGCCGCACGGTGGCGCAGCCATGCCTTCTTCCTTTTGCCGCCGGTCGGCCTGAAACGGCGAATGAATCGCATGTTCCCTCGAGCACGAACCAGCAGAGACAGAAAGGACAGTCATGCGTAAGACCATGACGGGGGCGCGGACCGGCCTCCTGACCGCGGCGGTGGCAGCGGCCCTCTCCGTGGCGACCGCAGGCCAGGCGATCGCGGCCACTGCCCCGGTGTCGCACGTGCACATCGTGTCGCATCTGAACATGGCCGAGGGGCAGCGGCCGGAGAACGTCACTCTGGAGCCGGGCGGCGGCGCGGACGTCACCTTCGCCTACAGCCGTCAGATCGCCCGGATCGACCGCGACGGCGCGGTGCACGTCCTCGCGACCCTGCCGGCGCCCCCGGCCGGTGCCCACACCCCGGCCCTGTCCTCGCCGTTCCTCGGCGGTATCGTCCGCACGCACGACGGGACGCTGTACTTCCTGTACGCCACCGGCACCAGCGACCTGACCGGACTGTGGCGCCTGCGCCCGGGCGGCACCCCGGAGCGCATCGCTGCGCTGCCGGCCGAGAGCCTCCCCAACGGCCTGGCCCTCGACGGCAAGGGCGGACAGCTGTACATCGCCGACTCCGTCCTCGGCACGGTCTGGCGCGTACCCGTCACCGGTGGCACGCCCACCCGGTGGGCCTCCGCGCCCGAGCTGGCGGCCGCCGGGTTCCTGGGAGCCAACGGCATCAAGATCCACAACGGTGCGGCCTGGGTGTCCAACCTGGACAAGGGGACCGTGCTGCGCATACCCATCACCTGCGACGGCGACGCCGGTCGAGTGGAGACCCGGGCGACCGGCCTCGTCAACATCGACGACATCGCCTTCACCGGCGCCGGTGACACGCTGCTGGCCGCGATCAACGCGAACAACGAGGTCGCTCTCGTCAGGCCGAACGGCAGCCACACCATCGTGCTGACCGCCAAGGACGGGCTGGAGAACCCGACCTCCCTCGCCGTGCACGGCTCCACCGCCTACGTCGCCAGCGGTGCCTACTTCACCAACCAGGACCCCAACCTGCTCGCCGCCCGGATCACCCCCGGCAAGTAGGAACGGCCATAGGGGTCGGGCCCGTTCGGGCTCCAGCACACCAAGAGAGCGGAAATGGTGCATCGTAGAGCTGTTCCCACCGCACTCGCGTGCTGCGCCGTACTGGTGTTCGTCCTGACCGGTTGCGCGAACTCGGACGGCAGCCCGGCCCCGGACGACTCCGTCAGCGCGTCCTCGGGCACGGGTTCCGGGTCCGGTGCCACCACGGGTTCCGGGTCCGGTGCCACCGGCGGCGGCAACGCCGGCACGGGCGCTGACGGTTCGTCACCGTCAACGCGTGGCGGGGCGGCGGGTTCGTCCACCGCCTCACCGGCGACGGACACCCGGTGTCACACCGACGAGTTGCGGGCTTCCATCGGTCCGAACCACCCGGGAGCCGGCCAGGAGAACTTCTCCGTCATCCTGACCAATGGCTCCCAGCGCACCTGCACGGTCCACGGATTCCCGGGGGTGGCGTTCGTCAACGGCGCCGGCCAGGCGGTGACCCCGGACCCCGAGCGGGTGACCGGGCAGGAGGAGCAGGCCGTGACACTCGCCCCGGGTGCACGTGCGTGGTCGGGACTGTCCTTCACCAATCCGGCGGTCACCGGGGTCACCACGGTGACGCCGACGGCTGTGCTCGTCACCCCGCCCGACGAGACGGCGTCGCTCAAAGTCGCCTGGACCGGTGGGAAGGTCTCCAACACGGGGAAGGCGTCGGTTCCCCAACTGACCCCTTTCAGGCCTGGCGACGGCGGCTGACCCGGCCCGGACCGCCCTGGCGCTTGCTGCGGCGGGCCGGGCCGGCGCGCGGGCTCGCGGGTCGGCTTCCGCTGCGCTGGTGAGCTGGCCGTCAGAGCCCGTAACAGCCTCTGCGGCAGGCCTCGTCGAGCGTCGAGTCGGCGACGGCCGCGCGGCTGAAGGGGGCGCGGCGCAGGGACAGCCGGCCGTCAGTCTCCTCGACATCACGCCTTGACGGTCCGTAGCCGCGGGGTCCGGTCTGCGCATGCGTAGACCGGACCCCGTCGTTTCGGCGTCTACGGTGTGGCCCGCAGGCCGGCCAGCAGTACCTGCAGCGCGAGATCGGTGGCCTCGTCCAAAGGTGTGTCGTCGAGCAGCCCGCCGACGGCGAGGGCGGCCAGACCGTGCACGGTGGAGAACGCGACCTGGGCCAGTCGGACGGGGCCGAGCTGGAGAAGAGTCATGGGGTCACCGCCACACCCATCGCGGCGGACCTTGCCCGGCCGGGAGCCGCGGCGGCTCTGCGGGCGGAACTCGACGCGCGTGGCATCACCGTGCAGACACTGATCAACAATGCCGGTTTCGGGAGCCACGGGGCGTTCCTGGAGCAGGAACCGGAGCGGATCTCCCGCATGATCCAGCTCAACATCGGGGCGGTCGCCGAGTTGTCCCGGGCCTTCCTGCCGGAGCTGGTGGCCGATGGCCGGGGCGTCCTGGTGACGGTGGCGAGCGTCGCCGCCTACCAGCCCACCCCGGCCATGGCGGTCTACGGTGCCACCAAGGCGTTCGTACTGAACCTGATGGAGGCCCTCGCCTACGAGACCCGCAGGTCCTCACTGCGCGTCCTCGCGGTGTCACCCGGGCCGGTCAGCACCGAGTTCTTCGACGGGGTCGGCAGCCGCGACGCGATGGTGGGGCGCGTCGCCACGCCTGTCGAGGTGGTGACGGCGGCCCGCCGCGCCCTGGAGCGCGGCAGCACTCCACCGAGTGTGGTCGTGGGGCTGGGCAATCGCCTGTCGGTCCTGTCGTCCAGGTTCGCGCCGCGCCGCGTCGTCCTGGCCATCGCGGGACGTGCGCTCAAGGCCTGACGGCCACGGCACCCGCCGTCGCGCCACCGGGCGAACAGGGCCCCGGTGGTCGTACGACACCTCGTCGCCCGCCGAGTGGACCAGTGGGTGCTCGGGGCGCTGGTCGCCCCGGCGCGTGCCGTGAGCGGCAGGCGGTACCTCAAGCGACCAAAACCACAAAGAAATCTTCGCGAAGAACCCTTTGCGAAGAACTCTTTGCGGTCTAGCCTGTGCGGTGTGACCGACGCGGTGAAGCGGCCGGATGGCCCGAACGTTGAAGAAGACTCGGTTGTCCTGGATGCCAAGGGGCTGCGTGCCCTGGCGCATCCAGTGCGCGTGCAGTTGGTCGGCTTGTTGCGGAAGTACGGCCCGTCGACGGCTACCCGCCTCGCGGAGCGACTGGGTGTGAATTCCGGGACGGCCAGCTACCACCTGCGCCAGCTCGGCGCGGCCGGTTTCGTCGAAGAGGACACGGAACGCGGCAACGCGCGCGAGCGCTGGTGGCGTTCGGTACACCGGACGACCTGGTTCAACGACCCAGACCTGGCCGAGCGAGAGCCCGAAGCCGCACTGGCCTACCTGCAATCCGTCGCCGCCATCTACACCCTGCGCACTCAGCAGACGCTGAATGAGCTGCAGACGATGCCGCGCGCGTGGCGGGACTCCTTCGACATGAGCGACTGGGCCCTTCGGCTCACGCCCGAGGAGACCGCCGCTCTGCACGGGGAGTTGCGGGACGTCATCGCCCGCTACCGGCGGGATGCGCCGGAGGCGGCGGCGAGGGCCCCCGAGGGAGCCGAACGGGTCGCCGTCATCACCTACCTCCTGCCCGAGCTGGACGCGCCCGCAGCGGCGACAGTCCAAGCCGGTCCTGAGAATGCGTCAGGAGCGGAGAGGTCATGAGGGAGGGTGTTTCGGGGGCTGACTGCATATCCCGCAAGCGGTCCTCACGGCCGCTGGGCGCGGTGCTGGCGGCCATGGCCGTGTCATTGACCGGTACTCGGGTGTCGGCCGTGGCACTGCCCTGGTTCGTGCTCGTCACGACGGGCAGCGCCACCCAGACCGGACTGGTCGCCTTCTTCGAGATGACTCCTTACGTGGCGGTCAAGGCCTTCACCGGGCCACTGGTGGACCGGATCGGGCCGCGGGCCGTTTCCTGGACCACGGACCTGGCCAGCGCAACCGCCGCCGCGGCAGTTCCCCTGCTCCATGCCTTGCACCTGCTGTCTTTTCCCCTCCTGCTGGCCTTGGTCGCGGTGATCGGTGCGGTCCGCGGCCCCGGTGATCTGGCCAAGGAGGTCATGGTCCCGGAAGCGGCTGAGCGGGGAGGGGTTCCGCTGGAGCGGGCCACCGGTCTGTCCGGCGTGACCGAGCGGCTCGCTTCCACCGTCGGCCCGGCGGTCGGCGGCTCCCTGGTGGCGCTGCTCGGCCCCTTGGCGGGGCTTGCCGTGAACGCGGGCTGCTTTGCTCTCGGATCGGTGATCATCGGCCTGGCGCTGCCTCGCGGTATAGGGCATGCGGCCGAGGAAGCCTCATCGCAGGTGGGGCAGACGGGACCGGGCTACTGGCGACGGTTCGGCGAGGGCTTCACCTTCCTCCGTGGTGAGCCGTTGCTGCTCACCGTCATCGTCATGGTGGGGATCACCAACCTGCTGGACGCGGCCTTCACCACGGTGCTCATGCCCGTGTGGGCCAAAGAGTCCGGCAACGGACCGACTGCGATCGGTCTGATGGGCAGCGTGTTGGGAGCCGCGGCGGTCGCGGGGAGCCTGATCGCTGCGGTGGCCGCGCACCGGCTGCGGCGCAGGGCAGTGTTCTTCATCGGGTTCCTGTTGGCCGGGGCACCGAGATTCCTCATCCTCGCCTCCGACGCTCCGTTGGGGGCGGTGCTGGCCGTCTTCGCTGTCAGCGGATTCGGTGCGGGCTTCCTCAACCCGGTGTTGGGGGCCGTCTTCTTCGAACGGGTGCCGCGCCGGATGCTGGGCCGGGTCCGCGCGCTCGGTGACTCGCTGGCCTGGGCTGGTATCCCTCTCGGCGGACTGATCGCTGGGGCGGCGGTGGCCTCCGCCGCACTCGTGCCGGTGCTGCTCGCCTGCGGGGCCGCGTACTTCCTCACCACGACCCTGACCGGGCTGCGGCCGGAATGGCGCGAGATGGACCGTCCGGGTGGGAGGGGCGTCCTGAAGGGGCAGCCAGGGGAAATCGCCGCGCCGGGGCCAGTTCGGACCGGCGGAAACTCAGGTGTTCTCAGCACGCCGGCCGAGTAGAGTCGGGCGGTGCCCGAACTGCAGCGGCTGCATGCCGACCATGGCCCGGCGGTCCTCGCCTTCGAGTTGGCGAACCGCGCCTACTTCGCGGCCTCGATCTCCGACCGCGGAGACGACTTCTTCGACCAGTTCGCCGACCGGCACAATGCCTTGCTGGGTGAGCAGGAGTCAGGCATCTGCGCCTTCCACGTGCTCGTCGCCGAGGACGGCTCGGTACTCGGCAGGTTCAACCTGGTCGACATCGAGGACCGCACCGCGGTACTCGGCTACCGGGTCGCGCAGCACGTCGCCGGCCGCGGCGTGGCGACGGCAACCGTCCGGGAGCTGTGCCGGCTGGCGTCGGCGCGGTACGGACTGCGCACCCTCAGGGCGGCCGCCGCACACGGCAACGTCGCCTCCCAGAGGGTGCTGACCAAAGCCGGGTTCGTCCCGATCGGCCCGGCCGACCTCGGGGGTAAGCCAGGCACCTGGTATCAGCGCGACCTCATCGGCTCTGTCCCTCCCGGCGGTCCACGGCAGAACACTGCGAAGTGGGAAGATGTAGGAACCTAGAACCAGTCCAGCCACTGGCCGTGCGGACCGGTGAAAGCCACCGGCCGTTCATCCAGGGCCAGGGCGAACACCGCCTGGAGTGGCGGCGCAGAGCGCGGAAGCTGCGCCTCCACGGACGACAGGACGTGTGGCGCCTCATTCGAGATCCAGTGTCCGGGCATGCTTCGCATGGTCTCGGTGAAGGCATCCCGGGCCTCGCTCGGCAGATAGGCCAGGACCGCGCTGTGGAAGACCACCGGCGTGGCCCCCTGCGGAACCTGGGAGACCAGCTCCTGAACCGCCTGGTTGAGGTCACCGCGGACAAGGTGCGGGGGCTCGGCTCGCGCGACACGTACGGCGTTTCGCAACCGAGCCAGCCGATCGCTCTGCTCCGGCCAGACCAGGCACTCCAACCAGTGCACGTCGTCGGCATCGCGGACATCGAGTGGGTTGAGGTCGATGCCGGCGCGCCACACAACGGCAGGCAGCCGTTCAGGAAGCGGCACGGGACCGGCCGTGCGGCAGGTCAGGGAGACCGGGCTGTCGGCCGGGCCGAAGGGGGGACGGTCGTCGTACCGGTACCGATAGCGGTCCGGGTACAGGCACAGGCCGGCCGAGGCGCCGACCTCGATCAGGGCAAGTGGCTGGGGCAGAGACGCCAGGAGCGGGAGCAGTGTGGCGCAGCGGCCGGATTCGTTCGTCTGCGTACGGCGTTGCAGCATGGTCGCACGCACCCGGTCCCAGTGGGTGATGACCCAGGTGCGGAATGCCCGATGGTCCTTCGTCGGCCCGTCAAGGAATCGCACGGCGGCCAAGAGCAGGTTCGGCTGCCGCTTCGGCTCGGACAGTTGATCAATCAGGGTGATCAGCTCCCCGTCGTCTGCGACCTGGCCGGCCAACTCCTCGTAGACAGCGGAGTACCCGTGAGCTTCCCTCGCCGCGAAGCTCCTGTACAGCTCTGCAGTGTCCATCATTCATCCCTTCCCTCACGTTGATCTTGGTGGCAAAGGAACCACGCGAACCCGAGCCCTGCGCAGCCAAGGACGACCTCTGCGGTGGGCTGCTTGCGGTGGGCGGGCGCGTTGCCGGCGGCTGCTGCCCTGCTGACCTCGCTCGGGCTACGGCCCCGGCCGGCCGAGTTCCGTCAGGCGTCCGTCAGCCGGGCCTCCTCCAGGTCCAGAGCGCGCTGGAGCCGTCGGCGGGTGGTGTCGCTGATGCGGTGTGCGTCGTAGAGGTGTTGCAGTTCCGCCGTCTCCACCGCTATCAGGTCGCGGCGCAGTTGGCGGTAGACCAGGTCGGCGGACTCGGTGGCCACACCGTCGGCGCCCTCGTTCTCCGTGAGGCGGTCGCGGGCGTCCTCCAGACGGGCGATCAGGCTGCGGCGGAGCCGGTCGAGGACGACATCCGCTGCGACCTCCAGCTCCGCGAGCTCCTCCAGGCGGGCAAGGCCGGCCTGGGCCAGGCGGGAGCGGGCCTGGGCCTCCTCGCGCGCGGTGTGGGCGGGCTCCAGGGCGATGCCGGAGGCGCGGACGACCGGGGCGAGGGTGAAGCCCTGGACGACGAGGGTGACGACCACGACCGCTGTGGTCAGGACCAGCACCAGCGGCCGGTCGGCGAGCGGCGTGCCGTTCCCGGCGACCTCCGGGACGGACAGGGCGGCGGCCAGCGGCATCACTCCGCGGGTGCCCGCCCAGGTCAGCACGACCGGAACGCGCCAGTTGAGCCGGCTGATCCCGCCCTTGCGCTGCACCACCGCCGACAAGGGCGCCAGCCACAGCAGGCGTACGGCGACAAGCGTGGCGGCGACGGCGAGCGCGTACAGCGGCCAGGACCGGTCACCGTCCGCCAGCGCCCGCACCTGGGAGGGCAGGGCCAGCCCTATGAGGCTGAACACCACGCTCTCCAGAAGGAACACGACCGTGCCGTAGACCGCGTGCAACTGGAGCCGTATGCGGGCGTTGGTGAGCCGGTCGCCGTGTCCGCCGAGGACCACACCGGTCACCACGCACGAGGTGACGCCGGAGGTGTGCGCCGCCTCGGCCAGCAGATAGGCGGCATACGGGGTGACCAGCGCGATGACCGTCTCCAGCACCGGGTCCTGCGTACGGCGCCGGATCAGCGTGATCACCCCCGCCACCGCCGCCCCGATGACCGTGCCGCCGCCCGCGAGCACCAGGAACTCCCCGCCCGCCGCGCCCCAGTTCGCGGCGGCCGAGGCCACGGCGATGCCCGCCGCCACCCGGACCAGCACCAGCGAGGTCGCGTCGTTGAAGAGGCTCTCCGCCTGGACCAGGACCTGCACCCTGGGCGGGAGGGCCAGCCTGCGGCCGAGTGCGGTGACCGCCACCGGGTCGGTGCTGGCGAGCACCGCGCCCAGTACGAACGCCATCTGCCAGGACAGGGGAGTCACGAGCGCCGCCACCGCTCCCACGGCCGCGGCGGAGGCGAGGACCAGGCCGATGGCGAGGATCCCGACCGGTTTCCACACCGCGCGCAGCTCCCGCCAGGGCATGTCCTCGGCGCTCGCGTACAGCAGCGGCGGCAGTACGACGAGGCCGATGATCTCGGGGCTGATCCGGATCTCGGGAGTGCCGGGGAGCAGGGCCACGGCGAGACCGGCGACCACGAGGAGGGAGGGGGCGGGGATGCGCCATCGGCGCGCGAAGGTGGCGACCACCGTGGCGAGGACCACGAGGGCGAGAACCGTACCGACGCTGCGCATGCCGTCCCCCTGGGATTGCGGAAGCCACCCCGGCCCCGGCCGACCAGACTTCCCGGCACACCGGCCCTCACACTATCGGGTCAGGTCACATCAAAACAGTGTCAAGTTCCCCGGGACCGGCGCCAAGGAACCGCTAAAAACCGCACCGACCGCCCTGCGAAACGGCTTCCTTGAGAGAAGGGACCCTACCGCGAAGGGGAGTTGGATCAGTGAGCGGAACGCGTCGGCGGCGATGAGTGACGTACGGCCCGGACGACTGAAGGTCTACCTCGGGGCGGCCCCGGGAGTCGGCAAGACCTACCGGATGCTCGACGAGGGGCGGCGCCGGGCCGCCCGCGGTGCGGACGTGGTGGTCGGTTTCGCGGAGTGTCACGGACGCCCGCACACGGAGGCGATGCTCGACGGCCTGGAGACCGTCTCCCGGGCGCCCTGCTCCTACCGGGGCGGGCGGTTCCAGGAGATGGACCTGGCCGCGCTGCTCGCCCGGCGCCCGCAGCTCGCGATCGTGGACGAGTTCGCCCACAGCAACGTCCCCGGCGACGGCCGCAATCCCAAGCGCTGGCAGGACATCGAGGAACTCCTCGCGGCGGGCGTCGACGTGATCACCGCGGTGAACATCCAGCATCTGGAGTCCCTCAACGACGTGGTCGAGAAGATCACCGGGGTGCCCCAGCACGAGACCGTGCCGGACGAGGTCGTACGACGGGCCTGGCAGATCGAACTGGTGGACATGCCGCCCGAGGCGCTGCGCCGCCGTATGGCGCACGGCAACGTCTACGCCCCCGAGAAGATCGACGCGGCACTCGCCAACTACTTCCGGCCCGGCAATCTCACCGCCCTGCGTCAGCTGGCGCTGCTGTGGGTGGCCGACCGGGTCGACGAGGCGCTCCAGGAGTACCGGTCGCAGCACGGCATCGGCCGGGTGTGGGAGACCCGCGAGCGGGTGGTCGTCGCCCTGACGGGCGGTCCGGAGGGCGACACCCTGGTGCGGCGGGCCGCGCGGATCGCGGACCGGTCGGCCGGCGGGGACCTGCTCGCCGTGCACGTGGCGCGCAGCGACGGGCTCGCGGCCGGAGTCTCGCACGCCTCGCTGGCCCGCCAGCGCAGACTCGTGGAGGATCTCGGCGGCAGCTACCACTCGATCGTCGGCGACGACGTCGCCACGGCCCTGGTGGAGTTCGCCCGCGCCGAGAACGGCACCCAGCTCGTGCTGGGCACCAGCCGCCGCAGCCGGCTGGCCCGTTTCCTCACCGGGCCCGGCACCGGGGAGACGGTCACCGAGCTGTCCGGAGACATCGACATCCATCGGGTCACCCATGAGCGGGCCGGACGCGGCACGCTCCTGCCGTCCAGACGGCGCACGCTGTCGACCGCCCGGCTGATCGCCGGCCCGGTGGCCGGCCTGGTGCTGCCTGTGCTCCTCACCGCTGCCCTCGCCCGACTGGGCGGGACGCTGAACCTGACCAGCGAGGCCCTGCTGTTCCTGCTCGCCGTGGTGGGCGTGGCCTGCATAGGCGGCGTCGTCTCGGCGGTGATCGCCTCGGTGACGGCGTCCCTGCTCCTCAACTACTGGTTCATCCTGCCCGCCGGACAGTTCACTCTGGGCGATCCGAACGCGCTGGTGGGCCTGGGGGGTGTTCGCGGTCGTGGCGGCCACCGTGGCCGCGGTCGTCGACCGGTCCCTGCGGCTGTCGCGCCGTTCGGCCCGGGCGACGGCCGAGGCGGAGACCATGTCGTCCCTGGCCGGCAGCATCGTGCGCGGAGAAGCCACCATCCCGGCCCTGCTGGAGCGGACGCGCGAGACCTTCGGCATGGAGTCGGCGGAGCTGGTGGAAGAGCCGCCCGACACGGCCGGGGCGACGGCCGTTCCCGCAGGCCCCGGTGCCTACCTCGCGCTGCGCGGCCGCACCCTGTCCGCCTCCGAGCGGCGGGTGCTGGCCGCGTTCGCCGCACACGTCGGCTCCGCGGTGGAGCGGGCCCGGCTGGCCGAGGCGGCGGCCGAGGTCGAGCCCGTGAAGGCCGCCGACCGGCTGCGCACGGCCCTGCTGCGGGCCGTCGGCCACGACCTGCGCACCCCGCTCGCCGCCGGCTGGGCCGCCGTCGCCTCCCTGCGCAGCCGCGACGTCGCCTTCTCCGAACAGGACCGCGACGAACTCCTCGCCACCGCCGACGAGTCCATGGCCAAGCTCAGCCGCCTGGTGGAGAACCTCCTCGACCTCAGCCGCCTGGAGGCCGGCGTCCTCCCCCTGAATCTGCGAGCGACCTCCCTGGAGGAGGTGCTGCCCGCGGCCCTGGCGGACGTGCCGGAGGTCGAGGTGGCGGACGTGGAGGACATTCCGGCGGTTCTGACCGACCCGCCGCTGCTGGAGCGGGTGATCGCCAACCTGGTCGGCAACGCCGCTCGCCACACACCGCCCGGGAAGAAGGTGCTGGTCACCGTGAGCGCCCTGGCGGGCAGGGTGGAACTGCGGGTCGTGGACCGGGGACCAGGTCTGCCCGCCGACGGCCGGGAGCGGCTCTTCGAGCCGTTCCAGCGGCTGGGCGACACCGACAACACCACCGGCCTCGGCCTCGGCCTCGCCCTCGCGCGGGGGCTGACCGAGGCGATGAACGGCACCCTCACCCCGGAGGACACCCCTGGTGGCGGCCTCACGATGGTGGTGTCGCTGCCGTTCGCGACACCGACCGGCGGTACCGAACCGGCCGAGCAGCGCGTAGAACGCGTGTGACGAGCACTGTGCCCGGCTGCGGGAACCAGCACCGTACGGGAGGCACCCCGCCACGCCCCTGACCCGGCCGCACAGGGACCGCTTCGCTCTCACGGCCGGCCTGGCCGCCCCGTTCCTGGTGGCCCCCGCGCTCGTCCCGTTCCGTTGCGCTCCGGACGCGCCTGTCGCACCCGCACGCCTTCCTCGTACGGATGGCCCGAGCACGAGTGCGAACCGCGCGCCTACGACGACGGCCGCTCCCTCGGGAAGCGGGACGCCTTGAACACGGCCGTCGCCGCTGCGCCTTCGCCGGTCGTGTGCGCGAGGCCGGTGCCGCTGCGCTTCCACCGGTTGTGAGCCAGGTCACTGACGGTCACGGCGGCCTGCTCACCGGTTGGGCAGGGCCGTAAGAGTCCCGTCAAAGGCGTGGGGGCCGCCGTAAGGGAGACATCAACGGATGACCGGATCCGGCCAGCGAGCTGTTTCCTCGAATCGTTCCGTTTCAACCGAACCTCACTCCAGGAGTTTGCGATGGCCGATGTGGCCTTCGTCGTCACCGTGCTCGCGGGTTTCGCGCTGGTGGCTCTTGTCGCCAAGGGGGTGACGAAGCTGTGACCGTCGAGAACGTCGTCGGCCTGGTCGTGGCCGTCGCCCTGCTGGGTTATCTCGTCCTCGCCCTGATCTACCCGGAGAGGTTCTGAGAACAGACATGGGTCCCGAACTCGCCGGCGTGCTCCAGCTCCTCGCCCTCATAGGCGCACTGGCGCTCGTCTACGTCCCCGTCGGCAATTACATGGCCCGGGTCTACTCCTCCGACAAGCACTGGCGGGTCGAGAAGTGGATCTACAAGGGCATCGGTGCCAATCCTGATGCGGAGATGCGTTGGCCCGCGTACCTGCGCGGTGTGCTGGCCTTCTCCGTGGCCAGTGTCCTCTTCCTGTATCTGCTGCAGCGTCTGCAGGGTGTGCTGCCCGGCTCGCTCGGTTTCTCCGCGGTGAACCCGGCGCAGTCGTTCAACACGGCTGTGTCGTTCGTGACGAACACGAACTGGCAGTCGTACTACGGCGAGCAGACCATGGGCCACGTCGTGCAGACCGCCGGTCTGGCCGTGCAGAACTTCGTGTCCGCCGCGGTCGGTATCGCTGTCGCGGTGGCGCTGGTGCGTGGCTTTGCGCGCTCGCGCACGGGTGAGCTGGGCAACTTCTGGGCCGACCTGGTGCGCGGCACGATTCGGATCCTGGTGCCGGGTGCGGCGGTCGCCGCGGTGATCCTGGTCGCGTGCGGTGCGATCCAGAACTTCTCCGGCATTCACGAGGTCGGGCAGTTCATGGGCGGGTCGCAACAGTGGAACGGCGGCGCGGTCGCCTCTCAGGAGGCCATCAAGGAGCTGGGCACGAACGGCGGCGGTTACTTCAACGCCAACTCCGCTCACCCCTTTGAGAACCCCACCCCGTTCACGAACCTGTTCGAGATCTTCCTCATCCTGGTCATCCCGTTCGCGCTGACCCGCACGTTCGGTGTGATGGTCGGTTCGGTGAAGCAGGGGTACGCGATCCTCGCCACGATGGGCACGATCTGGCTCGGTTTCACCGCGCTGATGATGTGGACCGAGTTCGCCCACCACGGCCCGGCGCTCGAGGCCGCGGGCGGGGCGATGGAGGGCAAGGAGGTCCGCTTCGGGATCGGCGGCTCGTCGATCTTCGCGGTGGCGACCACGCTGACCTCGACCGGGGCGGTGGATTCCTTCCACTCCTCCTTCACCGGGCTGGGCGGCGGTATCACGATGCTGAGCATCATGCTGGGTGAGATCGCGCCGGGCGGTACCGGGTCCGGTCTCTACGGCATCCTGATCATGGCGGTCATCGCGGTGTTCATCGCGGGCCTGATGGTCGGCCGCACGCCCGAGTATCTGGGCAAGAAGATCGGCGCGCGGGAGATGAAACTCGCCGCCTGCTACATCCTGATCACCCCGGCGCTGGTGCTGGTGTTCACGGCGGTCTCGTTGGCGCTGCCGACTCCGCCGCACTCCATGCTGAACTCCGGCGCGCACGGCTTCTCCGAGGTCCTGTACGCGTTCACCTCGGCGGCGAACAACAACGGCTCGGCCTTCGCGGGTCTGAACGCGAACACCGACTGGTACAACACGATGACCGGACTGGCGATGCTGCTGGGCCGCTTCCTGCCCATGGTGTTCGTCCTCGCGCTGGCCGGCTCGCTGGGCGAGCAGAAGCCGGTGCCGGTCACCGCGGGCACCCTGCGCACAGAGAAGCCCCTGTTCACGGGCCTTCTCGTGGGCGCGATCCTGATCATCACCGGTCTGACCTACTTCCCGGCTCTGGCGCTGGGTCCGCTGGCCGAGGGGCTGGCGTCATGAGTACCGACACCGACAAGCACGAGGACGCGATGTCCACAGCCACACCGACCCGGGCGCCGCACAGCGATGTGCCCACCGGTCACAAGGACGAGGGCCGCGTAGGCGCGGGCCTCTTCGATCCCCAGCAGTTGGTCAAGTCGCTGCCGGACGCTTTCCGCAAGCTCGATCCGCGGGTGATGGTCAAGTCTCCGGTGATGTTCGTGGTGTGGATCGGCTCGGTCCTGACCACCGTCTTCTCCTTCAAGGACCCGGGGGATTGGTTCGGCTGGGCGATCAGTGCCTGGCTGTGGCTGACCGTGATCTTCGCGAACCTGGCGGAGGCGGTCGCCGAGGGCCGGGGCAAGGCGCAGGCCGACACCCTGCGCAAGGCCAAGACCGACACCGTCGCGCGGCGTCTGGTCAACGGCACCGAGGAGCGGGTCCCGGGCACCGAGCTGAAGATCGGTGACCTGGTGGTCTGCGAGGCGGGTGACATCATCCCCGGTGACGGTGACGTCATCGAGGGCGTGGCTTCCGTCGACGAGTCCGCGATCACCGGCGAGTCCGCTCCCGTGATCCGTGAGTCCGGTGGTGACCGGTCCGCGGTCACCGGCGGCACGAAGGTCCTCTCGGACCGGATCGTCATCAAGATCACGACGAAGCCCGGTGAGACGTTCATCGACCGCATGATCAGCCTGGTCGAGGGCGCGGCGCGGCAGAAGACGCCGAACGAGATCGCGCTGAACATCCTGCTGGCCTCGCTGACGATCGTCTTCCTCCTCGCCTGTGCGACGCTGCCGCCGTTCGCCGACTACGCGGGCACGCATCTGACGCTGGTGGTGCTGGTGGCGCTGCTGGTGTGTCTGATCCCGACCACGATCGGCGCGTTGCTGTCGGCGATCGGTATCGCGGGCATGGACCGGCTGGTCCAGCGCAACGTGCTGGCGATGTCGGGCCGTGCGGTCGAGGCCGCCGGTGATGTCTCCACCCTGCTGCTGGACAAGACCGGCACCATCACCCTCGGCAACCGGCAGGCCGCCGAGTTCCTCCCGGTCCACGGCACCACCGAGGCCGAGGTCGCCGACGCCGCCCAGCTGTCGTCGCTGGCCGACGAGACTCCCGAGGGCCGTTCGATTGTGGTCCTGGCGAAGGAGAAGTACGGACTGCGCGAGCGTCACCAGGGCGAGCTGGCGCACGCCGAGTGGATCGCCTTCACCGCCCAGACCCGTATGTCGGGTGTGGACGTCGACGGGCGCAAGGTCCGCAAGGGCGCGACCGGTTCGGTGATCGCCTGGGTGCGGGAGCAGGGCGGCACGGTCCCCGAGGACGCGGACGGCATAGCCGGCCGTATCTCCGAGGCGGGCGGTACTCCGCTGCTGGTCGCCGTGCAGGACGAGGGCGGTGCCCGCGTCCTGGGCGTCATCCACCTGAAGGACGTCGTCAAGGAGGGCATGCGGGAGCGGTTCGAGGAACTGCGCCGCATGGGGATCAAGACGGTCATGATCACGGGCGACAACCCGCTGACCGCGAAGGCGATCGCCGAGGAGGCGGGCGTCGACGACTTCCTCGCGGAGGCGACCCCCGAGGACAAGATGGCGCTGATCAAGCGGGAGCAGGCGGGCGGCAAGCTCGTCGCGATGACCGGTGACGGCACCAACGACGCCCCGGCGCTCGCGCAGGCGGATGTCGGGGTGGCGATGAACACGGGGACGTCGGCCGCCAAGGAGGCCGGCAACATGGTCGACCTCGACTCCAACCCGACCAAGCTCATCGAGATCGTGGAGATCGGCAAGCAACTGCTGATCACCCGTGGCGCGTTGACGACGTTCTCGATCGCCAACGACGTCGCGAAGTACTTCGCGATCATCCCGGCGCTGTTCGCGGTGGTCTACCCGGGCCTGGACAAGCTGAACATCATGCGTCTGTCCTCGCCGGACTCCGCGATCCTGTCCGCGGTGATCTTCAACGCACTGATCATCATCGCGCTGGTGCCACTGTCCCTGAGGGGCGTGCAGTACCGGCCGGTGAGCGCGGACAGGATGCTCCGCCGCAACCTCGGGATCTACGGGCTCGGCGGCCTGATCGCCCCCTTCATCGGCATCAAGATCATCGACATGCTCATCTCCCTCATCCCCGGAATCGGCTGATCGCCATGAACAACTCGGTATCTTCCACGGCCCGGCTGCTCGGGGCGGGCCTGCGTGCCCTCCTCGTGCTGACCCTGGTGACGGGCGTCATCTACCCGCTGGTCGTCACCGGCATCGCGCAGGGGCTGTTCCCCGGCAAGGCGAACGGCTCGGAGATCAAGGCGGACGGCAAGGTCGTCGGATCGTCCCTGATCGGGCAGTCGTACGACCTGCCCCTGAAGAAGGGGCAGCAGACCCCGGACGCGGACCTGAAGTGGTTCCAGGGCCGCCCGGCCAACGGTCTGGGCGCCAACAGCGTGAACACGCAGTACAAGCTGCTGCTGTCGGGTGCCACCAACCTCGCCGCCGACAGCAAGGTGCTGGTCAAGCAGGTCGAGGACGCCAAGGCCGCGGTCGTCAAGGACAACTCGGTGCCCGGTTACACGGTCACGCCGTCCGAAGTGCCCGCCGACGCGGTCACCTCCTCCGGCTCGGGCCTGGACCCCGACATCTCCACGGCCTACGCCGACCTCCAGGTCCACCGGGTCGCCGCGGAGAACGGCCTGCCCGTCGCCCAGGTGGAGAAGCTGGTCAAGGACCACACGACCGGCCGCACCCTCGGCTTCATCGGCGAACCCCGCGTGAACGTCCTGGAGCTCAACATCGCGCTCAAGGACCTCGCGGCGAAGAAGTGATCGCCTTACGCGACCCGCACGGGAGTCGGCGGTCCGGGAGTGCATCCCGGACCCCGGCTCCCACAGCCGTGAAGCCGGTCACCCCGCTTCCGGCGCGTACGGCCCGACGCACGACAGGAGAGGCAGACCCCCATGACCCGGGTGCTCGTGGTGGAGGACGACCCGCAGCTCGTGCGGGCCCTCGTCATCAACTTGCAGGCACGTCACTACGGCGTGGACGCGGCCCCGGACGGGGCCACGGCTCTCCGGCTCGCTGCCGCCCGTCCGACCGATGTCGTGGTGCTCGACCTCGGCCTGCCCGACATGGACGGCGTCGACGTCATCAAGGCCCTGCGCGGCTGGACCCGAATGCCGATCGTGGTGCTGTCCGCCCGTCAGGCGTCCGACGAGAAGGTGGCCGCGCTCGACGCCGGGGCCGACGACTACGTCACCAAGCCGTTCAGCATGGACGAGCTGCTGGCCCGGCTGCGGGCCGCCGTCCGCCGCACCGAGGACACCCTGCTCGTCCCGGAGGTGGCCCTGGTCGAAACGAAGCACTTCAGCATCGACCTGCTCGCCAAGAAGGTCGTCCGGGGCGGGCAGGACATCCGGCTGACGCCGACCGAATGGCATCTGTTGGAGATCCTGGTCACCAACCCCGGCCGGCTGGTCACCCAGAAGCGCCTGCTCCAGGAGGTCTGGGGCGCCTCGCAGAGCAACAAGACCAACTACCTGCGGGTCTATATGGCACAGTTGCGCCGCAAGCTGGAGACGGACCCCGCCCACCCCCGCTATCTGATCACCGAGCCCGGCATGGGCTACCGCTTCGAGGAATGACATGGCACGCGGCAAGCTCCGGATCTACCTCGGCGCGGCACCCGGCGTCGGCAAGACGTACGCGATGCTGTCCGAGGCACATCGTCGTATCGAGCGAGGCACCGACTGCGTGGTCGCCTTCGTCGAGCACTACCACCGGCCGCGCACCGAGGTGATGCTGCACGGCCTGGAACAGGTGCCGCGCAAGGAGATCGAGTACCGGGGCACTACGTTCTCCGAGATGGATGTGGACGCCGTCCTGGCGCGCCGTCCTCAGGTGGCCTTGGTGGACGAACTGCCGCACACGAACATCCCCGGCTCGCGCAACACCAAGCGCTGGCAGGATGTCGAGGAACTGCTCGCGGCCGGGATCGACGTGATCTCGACCGTCAACATCCAGCACCTCGAGTCGCTGGGCGACGTGGTCGAGTCGATCACCGGCATACGACAACAGGAAACCGTCCCGGACGAGGTGGTGCGGCGCGCCGACCAGATCGAACTGGTCGACATGTCGCCCGAGGCGCTACGCCGCCGGATGGCCCACGGCAACATCTACAAGCCGGACAAGGTCGACGCGGCTCTCGCCAACTACTTCCGGCCCGGCAACCTGACCGCGCTGCGGGAGCTGGCGCTGCTGTGGGTGGCCGACCGGGTCGACGAGTACCTGAACGCCTACCGCAGCGAGCACCAGGTCTCCACGATCTGGGGTTCGCGCGAGCGGATCGTGGTCGGCCTGACCGGAGGCCCCGAGGGCCGGACCCTGATACGGCGTGCCGCGCGGCTCGCCGAGAAGGGAGCGGGCGGCGAGGTGCTCGCCGTCTACATCGCCCGCAGCGACGGCCTCACCGCCGTCTCTCCGAAGGAACTGGCCGTTCAGCGCACGCTGGTCGAGGACCTGGGCGGAACGTTCCATCACGTCGTCGGTGACGACATCCCGGCGGCCCTGCTCGACTTCGCCCGCGGCGTGAACGCCACCCAGATCGTCCTCGGCGTCTCCCGCCGCAGGAGCTGGCAGTACATCTACGGGCCCGGCGTCGGCGCCACGGTCGCCCGCGAGTCCGGCCCCGATCTGGACGTCCACCTCATCACGCACGACGAGGCCGGCAAGGGCCGCGGACTGCCGGTGGCGCGCGGAGCACGCCTGGGACGCTCCCGGGTCATCGGGGGCTGGCTCGTCGGAGTGCTCGGCCCCGCCTTCCTCACCTGGCTCCTCACCAGCGCCACCCCGTCCGTCGGCCTCGCCAACGACATGCTGCTGTTCCTGACCCTGACGGTGGCGGCGGCCCTGCTGGGCGGCCTCTTCCCGGCGCTCGCCTCCGCCGTGGTGGGCTCCCTGCTGCTCAACTGGTACTTCACCCCGCCCGTCCACACCCTGACGATCGCCGACCCGAAGAACATGGTCGCGATCGTGATCTTCGTCGGGGTCGCCGTGTCGGTGGCCTCGGTGGTGGACCTCGCGGCCCGGCGCACCCATCTGGCGGCACGGCTGCGCGCCGAGTCGGAGATCCTGTCCTTCCTCGCGGGGAACGTCCTGCGCGGCGAGACCACGCTGGAGGCGCTGCTGGAGCGGGTCCGCGAGACCTTCGGCATGGAGTCGGTGGCCCTGTTGGAGCGGACCGGCGAGACGGAGCCCTGGACCCGCGCCGGGAGTGTGGGGCCCGAGCCCGCGAGGGTCCCGGAGGACGGGGACGTCGACGTGCCGGTCGGCGACCTCATGGCCCTGTGCCTGCGCGGTCGGGTGCTGCCCGCCGCCGACCGCCGGGTACTGGCCGCGTTCGCCGTGCAGGCCGCCGTCGTCCTGGACCGCCGGCGACTCCAGCAGAAGGCCGACGAGGCGAAGGAACTGGCCGAGGGCAACCGCATCAGGACCGCGCTGCTCGCCGCCGTCAGCCACGACCTGCGTACCCCGCTCGCCGGCATCAAGGCCGCCGTGTCCTCGCTGCGCTCCGACGACGTCGAGTGGTCCGCGGAGGACCGGGCGGAGCTGCTGGGCGCGATCGAGGAGGGCGCCGACCGACTCGACCACCTCGTGGGGAATCTGCTGGACATGTCCCGTCTGCAGACCGGCACCGTCACGCCGATCATCCGGGAAACCGACCTCGACGAGGTGGTGCCCATGGCCCTCGGCGGGGTGCCCGAGGACAGCGTGGAACTGGACATCCCCGAGACCCTGCCCATGGTGTCAGTCGACCGGGGGCTGCTGGAGCGGGCGGTCGCCAACGTCGTCGAGAACGCCGTCAAGTACAGCCCGCCGGAGGAGAAGGTCCTGGTGTCCGCGAGCGCCCTCGCCGACCGCGTCGAAGTGCGGGTCGTCGACCGTGGGCCCGGGGTCCCGGACGAGTTCAAGGACCGGATCTTCGAACCCTTCCAACGGTACGGTGACTCGCCCCGCGGGGTCGGCGTCGGCCTCGGCCTGGCCGTCTCACGCGGCTTCGCCGAGGCCGTCGGCGGCACGCTCCATGCCGAGGACACCCCCGGCGGCGGCCTCACCATGGTCCTGACCGTACCGACGGCGCCGGAGCGCGGCTGGCCGGAGCAGCCGGCCCTGCCGGTGGCGGTCACGCCGTGAGGACGTCAGCCGTCGGACGGCACGGTGTGGAACTCGCGCTCCGGTCCAACGGCAGCCGCCAGGTCTTCCGGCGGCCGGCGCGGCACCGCCGACCCCGCCCGGGTGACCGCGGCGGGCCGGCACTGCGAGGCCGGCGACGGCCTGGCCCGCCGCCCGGTCCGCCGGGAAGTACGCCGTCACGGCGGGCCCCTGGAGGACATCGGCAGCCGCGACATGGGCCTGTAGCCGTCTCTCCCTCCAGCTCCCGGGCCGGTCTTCCCTCCCCCACACGGCCGACCCGCCCGGGCCCCACCAGGAAGCGGACGCCCACCCCACGACGGACACTGACTCCGACCGTTCGACTGTCCGACCGGCCCAGACGAGGTCCCGATGGCGTATGGCCTGGCACGACGTGAGCTGAAACCGAGGGTGCCACTGCGGCCCGGCGAGGGGGAGAAGCACCATCTCACCAGCCTGGAAGGGCTGGCCGCGCTGTCACTGGACGCGCTCAGCTCGGTGGCGTACGGCCCCGAGGCGATCGTCCTGGCGCTCGTGGCCGCCGGCACCGGCGCGCTGAGCGCGACCCTGCCCATCACGCTGGCGATCACCTTTCTGCTCGCCGCCCTGGTCATCTCCTACGGCCAGGTCATCGCCGTACACCCGGACGGCGGAGGCGCCTACGCCGTAGCGAAGTCGGACCTGGGCAAGAAGGCCAGCCTGCTCGCCGCCGCCAGCCTGGTCGTCGACTACGTGCTCACCGTGGCCGTCAGTCTGGCCGCCGGCGCCGACGCGCTCGTGTCGGCGTTCCCCGTCCTCGCCCACGACAAGCTGCTCGTCTGCCTGGCGGGCCTCGCCCTCCTGACGGGCGTGAACCTGAAGGGCATCACCGACAGCGCCCGGGTGCTGATGCTGCCCACCGCGCTGTTCGTCGTGGCCATCCTCGGAGTCGTCGTCCTCGGCCTGCTCCGTTCACATCCCGCGGCCGTCGTCGGTACGGCACGGTCCCTGCCGGCGCACGAGACGCTCGGTCTGCTGCTCATCCTCAAGGCGTTCTCCTCCGGCTGCTCGGCCCTGACGGGTGTGGAGGCCATCGCCAACGCCGTCCCGACCTTCCGGACCCCGAGGGTCAAGCGCGCCCAGCGCACCGAACTCATGCTGGGTGCCCTGCTGGGGCTCATGCTGGTCGGCCTCGCCGTGCTGATCCGCCGCGACCGTGTGGCCCCGCGCGGCGACGTCACCGTACTGGCACAGCTCACCGCAGGCGCCTACGGCACCGGCTGGGCGTACTACGCCACCAACATCCTCGTCACCCTGGTCCTGCTCCTCGCCGCCAACACCAGCTTCGGCGGACTGCCCGTGCTGATGAGTCTGCTCGCCCGCGACCACCGTCTGCCCCATCTGTTCGGGCTGCGCGCCGAACGCCCCGTCTACCGCTACGGCGTCGTCTCCCTGGCCCTCATGGCCACCCTGCTGCTCATCGCGGTCGACGCCGACACCCACCGGCTGATCCCCCTCTTCGCCATCGGCGTCTTCATCGGCTTCACTCTCAGCCAACTCGGCCTCGTGAGGCACTGGGCGAGGCGGAAACCCGAGGGGTGGAAGCCCCGCGCGCTGATCAACGGCACCGGGGCCCTGCTGACCACCCTGGCCGGCGTCATCCTCCTCACCACGAAGTTCCTGGACGGCGCCTGGGTGGTCGTCATCGCCGTCCCGCTGATGATGCTGCTGTTCTCCCGCATCCAGCGCTACTACACCGCCGTGGGGGAGGAGCTGGGACTCGGCCGCATCCCCGGCCCACCCGACCGGCGTACCTCGAGCCTGGTCATCGTCCCGCTCGGCGACGTCAGCACACTCGCGCGGCACGCCATCAGTGCCGCCCTCGCCCTGGGAGACGAGGTGATCGCCGTCGCCGTCCAAGCCGACCCCGACAAGACCCGCGCACTGCGGGAGGCATGGGAGCGCTGGAACCCCGGCGTCCGGCTCGACGTCATCGACAGCCCGCACCGCTCCCTCGTGCAGCCGGTGGTCGACTACGTACAGCGCGCGGCCCAGGACAGCCGGCAGATCGCCGTCCTCATCCCCGAGGTCGAACCCCGCCACCGCCGCTACGAGATCCTCCAGAACCAGCGCGGACTGCTCCTCGCCACCGTCCTGCGGGCGCGCACGGATGTGGTGGTGTGCCTGTTGCCCTACCGCCTGCGTGTCTGAGCCGGCAGCTTGTCCGGGGGAGCGGTTCTCACGCGGGATTGCTGTCGTGCCCCCTCCTACGGACGAGACGTGCCGTCATTCTTGCGGTGTCACAGCTCGCGCAGCGCGCGTCCCATCCGGGTCAGCGCCTGGCGCAGAATGGCTGGTGACGTCGCGAAGTTGAGCCGCACGCACCCCGCCCCGCCGGAACCGAAGACGTGCCCGGAACTGAGGGCCACTCTGGCCTTCTCCAGGAACATTCCCGCCGGCCCGGCCATATCACTCACCACCCCGGGACGATCGGAATGCTGGTCGCTGTGCAACCCCAGCTCTGTGCAGTCCAGCCAGGCGAGGTAGGTGGCCTGCGGCGGGCGGTACCGAACACCGGGAAGGTGTTCCTCGATGAGCTGCCCCAGCAGGCGCCGGTTGGCGTCGAGCCCGAGCAGCAGTTCGTCGAGCCAGTCCCCACCGTCGTGAAACGCCGTGGTGTGGGCGATGACCCCCAGATGGCTGGGGCCGTGGCTGACTTCTTCGGGCATGCGACGCAGGTCGTCGGCCGCGTCGGTGCCGGCGATCGCCAGAGCCGCCTTGAGACCGGCGAGGTTCCACGCCTTGGACGCCGAGATCAGTGCGAAGCCGTTCTCGGACCCCGGAACGCGGAGGAAGGGCGTGAACGTGGCCCCGGGCAGCACCAACGGAGCGTGGATCTCGTCGGACACCACCCGTACGCCGTGTTTCCGAGCCAGCTCTGCGATGGCCCGGAGTTCTTCACGGGTGTGGACGACACCGGTCGGGTTGTGCGGGTTGCTCAGGAGGAACGCCGCGCGGCGGCCGCGGCGTCGGGCTCGTATGAATGCGTCCTCCAGGGTGCCGAGGTCGACCCGCAGGTCCTGCCCGAGCCTTGCCTCGATGACTTCCCTGGCGGCGTGCGCGATGAATGCGTAGAAGGGCGGGTACACCGGTGAGCACACGACGACGGCGTCACCGGGGTCGGTTGTCAACCGGAGTATTTCGACGATGCCCATCATGACGTCGGGCACGATCGCCGTGTGCTCGATGCGCAGATCTTCCCAGCCCCATCGCGCGCGGGCGAACCCCGCCAGCGCCTCGGCGTAGGCGCTCCCGTGCGGATATCCGGTGTCGCCGAGATCGATCGTCGTGTGCAGCGCTTCGGCGATGGGAGGCGCGAGAAGCACGTCCATCTCTGCGACCCACAGCGGGAGCACATCCTTGGGGTACACGCGCCACTTCATGCTCGTCCGCTTCTGCAGTTGCTCAAGAGACAGTTGCATGAGGGGATTCGCCCGACTGCCCTGCGAGTCGTCGAAACCCGCACTCTCCCTGCGATCCATTGGTCTGCGCTCCCGAGGCCGTGTAGAAGCGTGCTCGTGCGTTCGTGGGCACTCTCATAGTGGCGCTGCTGGGCGCCTGCTGCTCCTCTTGGGGCCACCCTCGACGCCGGCAGACGGCGGGATTCGGCTCGCCGCCACCTCCAGGTCACTCCCCGGACGTGTTCGGCTGTGACGGTCGGAGAAGTTGGCTATACAACTTTGCCCTGAGGAGCGAATGTGTCCGCCCTGCCCAGCTTCCCGATCGGCGACCTGCCGGTGATGTGGCTCCGCGACAACTGTCCGTGCAGGGAGTGCCGCGATCCGCGCTCCGGTCAGAAGCTCTTCCAGATCGGCTCCCTGCCCGCCGGGCTGCGGATCGGTGCAGTGGCCGCCGCCGACGGCGCCGGGGAGCCGGCCGTCGAGGTGGTCTGGGCCCCCGACGGGCACCGCTCGACGTACCGGCAGGCCTGGCTGGAGGCCAATCGGCCCGGGGGACCGGGACACCGGGACCGGCGCACCGAGGCCGGGAAGGAACTGTGGACGGCGCGCGATCTGGCCGGGCGGTCGCCCGCGGCGGGCTGGGAGGAGTACCTGGCCGAGCCGGCGCTGCGGGCGCGGATGCTGGAGTCCGTGCTGCGGCTGGGCTTCATGGTGCTGCGCGGGGTGCCGGTGCGCGAGGGCCAGGTGCTCGCCGTGGCGGAGACCTTCGGCTACGTCCGCGAGACCAACTACGGCAAGCTCTTCGACGTGCGCGTCGAGCCCGACCCGAACAACCTCGCCTTCACCTCGGTTGCCATCACACCGCACACCGACAACCCGTACCGCGACCCGGTTCCGACGCTCCAACTGCTGCACTGTCTGGTCAACGACGCGGACGGCGGGGACTCCGGCCTCGTCGACGGCTTCGCCGCCGCCGCGCTGCTGCGGCGTGCGGACCCGGAGGCATTCGAGATCCTCACCCGAACACCCGTGCCCTTCGTGTTCCGCGACGCGGGGACCGAACTGCGCGCCGACCGCCCGCTGATCGCCACCGACCCCCTGGGCCGCGTACGCGAGGTGCGCTTCAACAACCGTTCGATCGGCACCCTGCGGCTGCCCGCCGACGCACTCGAGTCGTTCTACGCGGCCTACCGCACCTTCGCGGAGTTGCTGCTCCGTCCGGAGCTGCGCCTGGACCTGCGCCTGCTGCCGGGCGACTGCCTGGTGTTCGACAACACCCGGCTGTTGCACGCCCGCACCGCGTTCGCCCAGGACGGGGCGCGTCATCTGCAGGGCTGCTACGCCGACCTGGACGGACTGGCGAGCACCCTGGCCGTGCTACGCCGCGCGGACACCCTGGAGCCGCTGGCCGAGCTGTTCGCCGGGGCAGGGTCGACGGAGTACCTGGGCGAGCCGGTCTCCATGGCCCAGCACATGCTGCAGGCCGGTGCCCGGGCCGAGGCCGCCGGTGCCCCGCCGCACCTGGTGGCCGCCGCGCTGCTGCACGACGTCGGGCACGTCGAGGATGACGTCGTCACCGGCCGGGACCTGATGGCCGGCAACGACAACCGGCACAGCCACACCGGCGCCGACCTGCTGGGCCGCTGGTTCGGGCCCGAGGTCACCGAGCCGGTGCGCCTGCACGTGGCCGCCAAACGCTATCTGTGCGCGGTGGAGCCGGGCTACCACGACCGGCTGTCCGAGGCGTCGAGGTACACGCTGGAAGTCCAGGGCGGTGTGATGACCCCGGCGCAGGCGGCCGAGTTCGCCGCGCTGGCGGGCGCCGCCGACGCGGTCGCCGTCCGCCGCTGGGACGATGAGGCGAAGGACCCGGACGCCGTCACACCGCCGTTCGAGCACTTCCTTCCGCTGCTCACCGCGCTGCTGCGCGGCTAAGAGTTCCAGGCGCCGGGGGCCGTCGTACCGGGCCGGTGGCGGCGGCCCAGGGTGGAGGTGGCCACGGAGTTGTGCACGGTGAAGGCGATGGTCCCGGGCAGGTAGCGGTCCTCGGACCACTCCACCGGCACCCCCTCCGGATCCGTGGTGCGGCGCCGCTCGCGCAGCAGGACCTGCCCGGGCGGGCAGTCCAGCAACCGGGCGTCCTCGGCGTCGGCCCACGCGAGGTCGATGGTGTGGTCGGCGTCGGTGAAGAGCACGCCGTGCGTGACGAGGGCCTCGGTGTGCGAGACGACGTCCGGCGGCAGTTCGGCCACCAGCGCGCCCACCCGGACCGGGTAGAGCGACCGTTCGACCATGACCGGCTCCCCGGACAGGGTCCGCAGCCGCAGCACCAGGTACACCTCCGCCCCTGCCTCCAGGCCCAGTTGCCCGGCCTCGACGGCGTCGGCCGGCCGGCGCACCACGCGGTCCACCCGGCCGCCCGGCGTCTCGCCGATGGAGCGGGCCCAGTTGGTGAAGCTCAGCAGCTCCGAGAAGCTCTGAGCCCGGGGGCCGCCGAGCACCGTGCGCCGCGTGCCGCGCCGGGAGGTGACCAGACCGTCCGAACGCAGTACGGCCAGCGCGTGCCGGATCGTGCCCCGCGAGACGCCGTAGCGCTCGGCCAGCGTCCCCTCGGGTGGCAGCTTCGCGCCGGTGGCGTACTCGCCCGCGATGATCGCCTCGCGAAGCTCGGCCGCGACCTTCCGGTAGCGCAGTTCGCTGTCCGGGCTGCCTGGCTCCTGCCGCACCGTGTCTCCTGAGCCGCTCATGGTCGTGCGGGCCGGGTGCCCGGCCTGCAGCAGACCCTACCCGCCCGGGAGGGGACCGGGGGCCCGGGCCGTAGCCGACGAGTGGTCAGACCGCCGCGCCTGGACGGCTTCTGGGCGACCGGGCGGAGAACACCCCGCCTGGGACGAGGAAGACCGTCTACCGGGCGGTGCCGAAGTTCTGGGTCCAGTAGCTGCCGGGCTGTGCGAGGCCGACGCCGATCTCCTTGAACGCGCAGTTGAGAATGTTGGCCTTGTGGCCGGAACTGGACATCCAGCCCGCCATGACCTGCTCGGGAGTGGAGTAACCGTAGGCGACGTTCTCGCCGTAGGCGCTCCAGTCGTACCCGGCACGGGTGATCCGGTCGCCCGGGGAGGAGCCGTCGGACCCGGTGTGCGACATGTTCCGGTGGGCCGCCATGTCGTCGCTGTGGGCCTGTGCGACCTTGGTGAGGGTCGCATTCAGGGTCAGAGGCGAGCAACCGACCTTCGCGCGCTCGGCGTTGACGAGTTCGACGACGCGGGCGGTGGCCCCGGACGCCTTCGCGGTGGTGCCAGGAGCGCTCGGCGAGGTGCGGGTCGCGGTGGCCTTCGGGGTGCCGGCGGTCGCGGTGGCCCCGCGGTGCGCGGGGGCCGTGGTCTTCGCAGCGCCCGTCTTCGCGGCCTTCGGACGCACGGTGGCCTTGGGTTTCGGCGCGGCAGTCTTCGGCGTGCTCTTGGCGGCGGTCGGAGTCCTCGACGGCGTGGGACTGGGCGCGCCGTTCTCCTCGCCCTGCCAGCGGTGCGGCCGATCCGTGCGGTTCCACGAGACCGAGTTCGTGTTCTGCGCATCGGTGTGCGTCTGGTGTGTGCCGCCGCCCTGCCAGTCGACGCACGCCAGGGCGACGGTCGGCACGCCCACGGCTGCCACGGCGACGGCGGCCATGACTATGTGCCGGTAGTGCTTGTCCTTGCGATGCTTTCCCACGCGTGACCTCAAGATCCGCTCCTGAACTGCGGCGACATCCTGTCGGTCGATTCTTAGGAAGGCGTCACGCAGAGGGCAAAGGGCCTTCGTACTACCTTGCTTCGTAGATCAGGAGGGCCCTTGCGGCGGGAGTGAGGACATGCTGGTCCGGCCGGAGACTCCCTGGTGGAATTCTGGTGTCTCGTCAGAAAGCCTCTGATTCGAGGAATGAGTGAGAGTGCCGAGCAATCGGAATGCCGTCGGGCCCGACCTGCTCTACGACGGTATCAAGCCGGACAAATTCCATATGTCGCCAAGGTGGTCTCTACTATCCGGCGCGCATAGATCCAGAATTCGATGTGACGGATGTCACGAAATCATCACGCCTGCCGATGAGTGAAGGCTGGAAACCGGCCCGCCCGTCGACCCGGTGTCGCCGGCAGCCGACAAGCTCAGCACGGCCGAGACGGCACGACTCGGCGTCTGCACGAGCTGGACGGCCGTGTCCTGGCCGCGCCGCCCCGAAACCGTCGGACGTGGCAGACCATGAGGTGAGCGGCGCGGAATGCGTGTGCGGGTGTGTTCCTCTCCCCCGTCGCGTCATCGGAATCTCCTTGCGTGGAAACCCCCCGCTTCAGCCGGGGGAGGAAACGCATCCCGGGCCCGGAGCCGCGCAGCGGCGGAGCGCGCTCCCCCCTGGTGGTGGTGGTTTGGACCGGCATCTTCGGCATGCCGACCAAGTGGAACACGGGAAGGTGTTCGGTGTAGGCGCCGGCGATGCCGTTGATGGCGCTGAGTTCGCCCACCCCGTAGGTGGTGCTCACGGCGCCGACACCGTGAATCCTCGCATAGCCGTCCGCGCTGTAGGCCGCGTTCAACTCATTGCAGCTGCCCACCCACTTGATGTCCGGGTGCCCCGCGACCGCGTCGTCGATCGGAAAGGCGTAGTCTCCCGGGGCACCGAAGACGTGGCGCACGCCGATGTCCCTCAGACGGTTCAGCACGTGCTGCACAACAGTCGTGGACATGACGGATCCTCTCTGTCAGGTTCCGGATCGCCCTGCGCCGTTCAGAGCGGCAGAGCATCGCCCGCTGATGTCGGCGGCGCTGCCTCGGAGTGCGCGGTCGCCGCGGTGCGAACCGGACTTCGCGCTACTCGAACACGCCCTCGTGCAGCTGAGCGAAGAGTTGGGTGTTGGGCTGTAGTCGACGGGAACGTCGATGATCGTCACGGCGCCCGCCAACGGATGGCCATGGCCCGTACGAGTGCAGCCGACCGAGCGGCGTGGGCATGCTGCGCAGTGTGATCACGGCCCTGGGCGTGCCGTGCCCGTCGGACCCCGACGACCTGCCCGCTGGGACCCCCGCAACGCCGGCGGCGATGTTCCCGGGCGGCCGGGGCCGCATGTGCCGGGGAGTGCCAGTGCGTATGGCAGGCGGTGCCGCGTCTTTGTCAGCCGTACCGGACTGGATGTCGCGCCATGTGCGCGAGGGAGCCGACGCTGACGAGCTTCAGCAGCAGGGAGATGGCGACTTGGGGATGGGCAACACCTGTCGCTCGGGCGGCAATTGAGAGGACCCACTCCTTGCCACTCTCAACTTATAGCGCACCGGGGGGCTTGCGGCAAGACCCGGGTCGTGCCGCAGAATCACTGGCCGAGGCCAGAACCTACGGAAATGGGAGATTCACGAAGTGCGTATGTTGTTGTCGGCTGGTGGATCGTGCGGTGACGTCATGCCGGTGGCGGGACTGGCGCTGCGGTTGCGGGCGCTCGGATCCGGGGTGCGGGTGTGCGCGCTGCCGGGCCTCGCGGGACCGACCTCGGATCGGAGCTGATGACATGACCCCCCTGACCACCAGCGCGTTCGACCTTCCCGACCACCTCTCTCCCAAGGCAGACCCGGCGCTGATCGCCGGCGACGAGCAGCACTTCGCGGCGGTCGCGGAGAGCCTTGAGCAGGCGATCGCGGAACTGTCCGACCGCCTCGATGCCGAGCTCAAGGCGCCCGGAGGCGTGGGCCGGGCGGCGATGGACCGGGACCTGGAGATCCACCGGCTGACCGGTCGCCTGCGCGCCTTGCGCCGCTTCGGTTTGGACCTGTGCCTCGGACACATCGTCAGCGCCGACAACCTCGAGCCGGTGTACGTCGGACGACTCGGCCTCACCGACAGCGCGGGTCGTCGGCTGCTGGTCGACTGGCGCTCCCCGGCGGCTGAGCCGTTCTTCGCAGCCACCCACGCCAACCCGATGGGGGTGGTCAGACGCCGCAGATACCGCTGGACCCGCGGCCGGATCAGCGACTACTGGGACGAGGTGTTCACCGCTGACGGGTTTGAAGGGGACGCCGCGCTCGACGACCAGTCTGCCTTCATCGCCAGCCTGGGCGCCAACCGGTCGGACCGGATGCGCGATGTGCTCGCCACCATTCAGGCCGACCAGGACGCCATCATCAGGGCGGGATCCCGGGGCGCTCTCGTCGTCGACGGCGGTCCGGGAACGGGTAAGACCGTCGTCGCTCTGCACCGCTCCGCCTACCTTCTCTACTCCGACCCGCGCCTCGGGCATCGCCGGGGCGGCGTGCTGTTCGTCGGCCCGCACCAGCCCTACCTGGCCTACGTCGCCGACGTCCTCCCCAGCCTCGGAGAGGAGGGCGTGCAGACCTGCACGCTGCGGGACCTCGTCCCCGAGGGAGCCGCAGCGGCGACCGAGACCGACCCGAACGCGGCTCTCCTGAAGTCGTCCGCGCAGATGGTGCAGGCGATCGAGACGGCCGTCAGGTTCTACGAAGAGCCGCCCGCCGAGGGGATGACGGTCACGACCGACTGGTCCGACATCTGGCTGAGCGCCGACGACTGGGCCGAGGCGTTCGAAGCACCAGGACCGGGTACGCCGCACAACGAAGCACGCGAGCAGATCTGGGAGGAACTGGTCACGATCCTGCTGGACAAGCATGACGGCGACGTCCCGCCCGACCTGTTCCGGAAGTCGCTGCTGCACGACGAGGAACTGGTCGGCACGCTCGACCGCGCGTGGCCGCTGCTCGAAGCGGCTGACCTCGTCGGAGACCTGTGGTCGGTTCCCGCGTACCTGCGGATGTGTGCTCCCTGGCTCAGCCCCGATGACGTTCGCACGCTGCAGCGCGAGGACGCCCAGGCCTGGACGGTGTCCGACCTGCCGCTCCTGGACGCGGCCAGGCAGCGGCTCGGCGACCCGGAGGCGGCACTGCGCAAGCGCCGGCACGACGCCGCGGTCGCCGCCGAACGCGAGCGCATGGCCGGCGTCATCGACAACCTGCTCGAGGCCGATGCCGACGGTGAAGGAGCGGTGACCATGCTCCGCGGACGAGACCTTCAGGACAGCCTGATCGACGAGACCGCACTGCCGAGCGCCGACCCGGACCGGCTCGCCGGCCCGTTCGCGCACATCGTCGTGGACGAGGCCCAGGAACTGACCGACGCAGAGTGGCACATGCTGCTGCTCCGCTGTCCGTCCCGGAGCTTCACCATCGTCGGGGACCGAGCCCAGGCCAGGCACGGGTTCACCGAGTCGTGGCAGGAGCGGCTCGAGCGGATCGGGCTCGACCGGATCAACGTGGCCTCCCTGAGCATCAACTACCGGACGCCGGAAGAGGTCATGGCGGAGGCCGAACCGGTCATCCGAGCCGTGCTTCCGGACGCCAATGTGCCGACCTCCATCCGCAGCAGCGGCGTCCCCGTCGTACACGGATCTGTCGGGGATCTGGACTCGATCCTCGACGCCTGGCTCGGTGCGCACGCCGACGGGATCGCCTGCGTCATCGGTGATCCCACGTTCCGGGCGACGTCCCGCGTACGGTCACTGTCTCCGGAGCTGGCGAAGGGACTGGAGTTCGACCTGGTCGTACTCATCGACCCGGAGGCGTTCGGCCAGGGTGTCGAAGGAGCGGTCGACCGCTATGTCGCGATGACCCGGGCGACCCGGCAGCTCGTCATCCTCACGAGCCCCTGACGTCGGCGAAGGCAAGGTGATCGCCGCCCGACGATCACGAGGAACGCCATCGAAGGAGTCTGCCCGGCTTCACGGTCCGCGCCGGGGAGAAGTGGGAGGCGTCCAAGAAGCCGCAGGCTCGCGCCACGGCCCCGATGGGCAACGCGGGCTGGGCCTGGAGCCGCCGCAGGGCGGTCTCCAGGCACACCTGCACGCACTCGACACCCCGCAGCGGGGGGATCCTGGTGATGTGCGTCCGCCTCAGGCGCGGGTCCACTCCATGGCCAGTCCACGGCCCTGGAGGCGCCCCGCCTCGGCGGCCGGCCTGCGCGTGGACGGGTCCAGCGGGTTGGCGCCGATCGCGGCGCGCGACGCTTCGTCCGGCTCGACGAGCGAGACCTCGGCGCCGTGCGTACGCAGTTCCTCGAGGGCCTGGTCCAGCGGCTTGTCGCTGGGGAAGGGCTCGACGGATCCCATCGGAACGATCACCAGCACACGGGACGCTCCCGCGGCGTA
Source organism: Streptomyces sp. NPDC002513 (assembly GCF_053595355.1). NCBI lineage: Bacteria > Bacillati > Actinomycetota > Actinomycetes > Kitasatosporales > Streptomycetaceae > Streptomyces > Streptomyces sp. NPDC002513. Next base: position 73,445 of record NZ_JBSFXK010000011.1, read on the forward strand.
GTCCGCGTTGGCGATGGAACGGACCCCGCCATCGACGTACCGGTGCCCGTCGATCGTCACCGGCGGCCAGACTCCAGGGACGGCACAGCTGGCGGCCACGGCATCGACCAGGCCGACTCCGGACGACTTGTCGAACACCCGCGGACTGCCGCTGTCGGCGTCCACGGCCACGATCCTCAACGTCCTCGCGGGCCAATCGTGCGACGGCAGCCGCGATTCGATCACCGCCCGGCGCTCCGGTTCCGGAACGGTCTCGGCACGCAGGGCGAACTCCCCGACAGCACGCCGCATCTGCGCGACGGTGGCGGCTTCGCCCAGCGCCGCACCGATGTCCGCGGCGAACCGGTCCAGGTCCATCTCGGCCATGATCTCGTCGGCCTGCAGCGCGGGATCCACCTGCCTGGCATACAGCTGTTCCAAGGGCAGCCCACTGCCCAGCTGAGCCGCCACGGTCGACCCGGCGGAGGTGCCCACGATCAGGTCGGCCCCCGTCACGTCCTGACCCGCATCCGCCAGTCCCGCGAGCAGTCCGGTGATCCATGCGATCCCGCCGACCCCGCCACCGCCCAGCACCAACGCCTCTGTCATGGCCCCCCTTGATCGCCGGTGTGTTCAACGTGAAGCCTAGTACGCCCATGCGCCAGTACGCCGACACGTCAGGAGGTCGTCCGAACCCCCTGCGAGTCCGGTACTCGGTCACCCTGCGCGGCCCTCGCGACGGCCTCAACATCTTCAACGGCCATGGCATGGCCACGGTCAAGCCTTTGTGCGGGCGTTTCGGTCCGCACCCCGGGCGGGGTGCGGACCGATGGGTCAGCCGGTGATGCTGGGAGCGCCCGTCTCGATATGGCCTGTGAAGCGCCGCGAGAAGGAGTTGTCGGCGCTGACCGTGACGGTGACGTCGTACCAGCCGCCGTTGTAGGCCACGGCGTTGAAGAAGTCGCCCGTGAACTCTCCCGCCTTCACCTGGTAGGTCCAGGGCCCGTCGCTCCGGTAGTTGTTCGACTTGATGGTGAAGGTCACGTCCCCGGCGGTCTGGTTCGTCATGCGGAACCAGACCGCCTGCTTGCCGGTGTCCGGGGCCGGGGCGTAGGAGCAGCCGACCTCGATGCCCTTGGCCGGGCCGAGGGCGTTGCCGGTGAATCGGCGCAGGAAGCGGTTGGGGCCGACGACGCTCAGGTCGTAGAGCCCGTCGCCGTAGCCGCTGCCGACGTTGAAGTAGTCCTCCACCTGACCGTCGGTGTGCGTGGCGGCGTTGTAGGGGGCGACGGTGTACTGCCATGGGCCGCCGCTGCGGTAGGCGTTGGCGTAGACCGAGAAGTGGACCGCCTCGGTGGCCTGGACTTGCTGGTTCGTCATGTCGATCCAGGCCAGGATCTGGCCGTTGGCGTTGTAGTCGAACCGGCCGATGGAGGCGTTCGGCTGGTACGGCAGGGCCCGGGCCGGTTTGGTGCCCGGTTCCTGCGCGGGCAACGCGTTGGTGGTGGCGCTGGGGTTCGGCAGCAGATAGCAGTTGACCTGGCCGATGACCGCACTGGTGGAGGGCAGGGACGGCATCCCGTAGACAGGAGAGGTGAAGTCGAAACAACTGGTCAGGTCGCCGGTCACCGTGCGGCGCCAGGCGCTGATGCTCGGGCAGCGCGCGGGGGTACCGAGTGCCGTGGTCCAGGTCTCCATGAACTGGATGACCGATGTGTGGTCGGTGACCTGGGAGTTGACCCAGCCGCCGCGGCTCCAGGGCGAGACCACGAACATGGGCACCCGGAAGCCGAGCCCGATCGGCGCGCCGTTGACGAACTCGTCCGGGGTCCCGGCCGGCGGGACCGGCGGCGGCACGTGGTCGAAGAAGCCGTCGTTCTCGTCGTAGTTGATGAACAGCGCGGTGGAGTTGAAGACCGCCGGATCCGCGTTGAGTGCCTGCATCACCAGGTTGATGAAGTGCGCACCGTCGTTCGGCGGGGCGGAGGGATGCTCCGAGAAGCCCTGGTTGGCGACGATCCAGGAGACCTGCGGAAGCGTGCCGTTCTGTACGTCGTGCCGGATGGCGGCCGCGATGTCGTCCGGCGTCGACCCGGTGGCGCGAGGAACCGAAGCCATGCCTCGGTCGTACAGCGGGTTGCCGGCGGAGGCGTTGTCGAACACGGAGAAGTAGGCGAGCCCGTTGTCGCCGAAGTTGTCGCCGGCGTTCTGGTAGACCTTCCAGCTCACGCCCGCGTTCTGCAGTGACTCCGCGTAGGTCTGCCACTTCAGGCCGGACTCGTCCGCGCCGTCGTACGCGGGGCCGCCGGCGGTGCCGTTGGGGTCGATCATGCCGCCCCACAGGTAGGTGCGGTTGGGGCCGGTGGAGCTGAGGATCGAGCAGTGGTACGCGTCGCAGAGGGTGTAGGCGTCGGCGAGAGCGTAGTGGAAGGGGATGTCACCGCGGTGGAGGAAGCCCATGGTGCGGTTGGTGCCCTTGGCGGAGACCCAACTGTCCATCTTGCCGCTGTTCCAGGCCTTGTGCTGCGAGGACCATGCGTGGTCGATCGAGCCGTCGCACTGCGCGAGTCGCTCGCCGTCGACGCCCAGCCAGGGAGACGTGGCGCTCATCGACCAGGGGTACTGGCGCCCCGATCCGGAGGGCTGGTTGAAGACCGAATAGCCACCTGGCAGCGTGATGGTGCTGCGGTCCGCGAAGCCGCGGACGCCCTTGAGCGCGCCGAAGTAGTGGTCGAAGCTGCGGTTCTCCTGCATCAGGATGACCACGTGCTTCACATCGGTGATCGACCCGGATGCGGCCGACGCCGTTGCGCGCTTCGCGGCGGGCAGTGCCTCCAGCCCCAGGGCACTGCCGACGACGGCTGCTCCTCTGAGGAACGTACGGCGGTCGAGCGGTGGCACATGGACCTCCGAAGGGTGGTGGGAGGAGATGAGGGGCGGTGTTACTCTCGGGTAGCCGCATGGCCGAGGGCCGAGGTCCAGTCAACATGGGCATGAACATTTCAAATGCCCTTTGAGTCGGACTCGTTATCACATGGAGATGCCACGTGCCCGTGGAACCTGAGGCCGCGGGCACGGCAGCTGCTGCTGATCCACGGCGCGGGCGGAAGCGCGTACCGGCTGTAGCTCAACGAACCGCCCGAGTGGGGCCCGGCAGATGGCCGCGCAGACGAGTGCTCCAGCCGTCAGGCGTCGAAGCGGCGGCGGGCCGTCACACCGGCATCCCGTGGATGCGCTCGGCCGCCTCGGCCTGTCATGGTGGCTGTCCGTCGCGTCGGGGCGTCTCGGCGGGGCGGTTCGGTCCCCTCAGCGACCTCGCCGCACTGTGCGTTTCGTCCGACGGGTCGTCAGGAGGGCGCGCCGTCCAGGACTTCCACCTTGCCGGTGTCGAGCGAGTAGTAGGCGCCGACCACGGCAAGGGATCCCTTGTCCACGAGCGGGGCGAGGTCCTCGTTGGAACGCAGAGCGGTCGCGGTCAGTTTGACCTGAGCACGGGCCATCGTCTCGACCGGGTCGGTCCCCCCCACCCGGACGGCGTGCCGGTACGCCGGCCGTAGTGCCTTGACGATCGCATGCAGATTGCCGGGCAGCGACTTGCCGTCATGAAGGGACCCGTACGCCGCCTTGATGGCACCGCAGCGCTGATGCCCGAGGACCACGATGAGCGGAGTGCCACTCGTCATGGGCCCGTACTCGACTGAACCGGTGTCGACCGGGCCGACTGCCGTCCCGCCCGTGCGCATCACGTAAAGGTCCCCCAGACCGGTATCGAAGAGGAGTTCGGGCGGCACACGGGAGTCGATGCACGAAAGGATCGACCCGAAAGGCTCCTGCTCCTGTGCCACGAGCTGACGCCGGTTCGGGTCCCGGTCGGGGTGTCGAAGATCGCCGCTCACCCAGCGCTCGTTGCCCTGCATCAGTCTGGCGAACGCAGCGGCGGGCGAGGCCGGCCGGGCGCTCGGTGACGGGCTTGCGGCTGTCGGTACGGCCTTCGTCGACGAACAACCCGTGAGCACGACCGTGGCGCCCGCGAGCCCGCCGGCAAGCAGGGTTCTCCGATCCGGGCGTCCCGCTCTGTCCATCGGTCGTTCCCCTCAGCCGCTCGACCACGTTCGTACGTCTTGACCAGGGGGATTGTGCAGTGTGCCGCGGGTGACCCAGGAGCAGGCGCAAGCGGGCGCGGGCCACATTGCCACCGACGGCCCACAGAGCCGGCTCCATCGGCGGTCGGACGACGCGAGCCGCGGCCGGTCCCCGGTCGGGTGCGGTGGCGTCGGCATGCCGTCGGGCGGCTGTCCTCCTCGACGGTCCGTCCGGCGGCCGACACCGTGCGAGCCGGCCCGCGGTTGACACTGTGCGAGCCAGGCCGGCGGTTGACACCGCCGGCCTGGCCGGGACTCCGCACCGAGACGGGGAGCGGTCATGCGGTCGGCTTCGGCACGATGTACCCGCGCCTGCCTACCGGGCGTTCAGCCGCAGACGAGCTGGCCCGCGTTGCGCTTGGCGGTGAGGATCCGATGCACGCTGTCGTCGACCTTGGCGCGGAAGGAGGCGTCTTGCTGCATCCGGGTCTGGATGGCCTGCGCCATCGCCGGTACGACGTCCGGTCGTACGGTCAGGATCATGTTTCCGCCCGCCGCAATGAAGTTCACCGCTCGCTGGGCGGGGGTGAAGGACCGCACGGCCACCGCGTTGCCGAGGTCGTCCGAGATGACTACGCCGTTGAAGCCGAGCTTGATGCGCAGCAGTTGGCCGATGACGGTCGGTGAGAAGGCGGCGATGTGCCGCGAGTCGATCTTGGTGTAGGTGGCGAGTGAGACCATCACGAACGGCGCACCCGCTCGGATGCCGTTCCGGAACGGTGTGAGACTGGAACTGCTGGCAGTGGTCACCGAGTCCGTCACGTTCGCGGTGGTGTCGGTGTTGCCGATCACCTGGCCCAACCCGGGAAAGTGCTTGAACGTGGTCATGACGCCCGACTGTGCGAATCCGCTGGCGAAGGCGATGCTGTGGGAACTCACGACGTCGGGCGTGTGTCCGTACTCACGGGAGTAGCGGCCGATCGGGCCGTTGCGGGTGCCCAGGCTGGCCGGGACGACGTCGGCGACCGGAGCCAGATTGAGGTTGACCCCGGCGGACTTCAGCTGCTTGGCCCACTCGGCCGCCCGGCTGCGCAGGGTCGTGGTCGACCAACTGCCCTGGGTCAGCCCGCTGGGTATGGTCGAGAATCCCGGGCCGCCCAGTACCTGTACCTGGCCGCCCTCCTGGTCGGTGGCGACGAACATTCCTACGCGCTGCCCGCCGACCTGGTCCGCCTGGCCGCGGACGCTGTCGACCAGCGTTCTGGTCGCCTGCGTGCCGGCGGTGCTGCGCCCGGTCAGCATGATGGACCCCACGTGATTGCTGCGCAGAGTACGCAGTTGAGCCTGGTCGGCGCGAGCCGCGGGGACGCCGCCCATGAAGAGCTGTCCCACCCGCTGCGCGGAGGTCATCGCGGAGAAGTACTTGTCGACGCAGGCGGTGGGAGTGAGCGGCGGGGCGACGGTCGCGGCATCCGGACCGCTGATGGTGTCGCCCGAAGCGGTGATGACGGCCGAAGGAGTAGTGGTGGCGGCACTCCCGCTGGGGGAGTAGCTGGGCAGGGAGCCGATGGTGCCGGCGGCCTGCGCGCCTCGGCTGGCCGGGGCCGCACCGACGGAATCGGTGGCACCCCCGCGCGCGGCCGCTTGGCCGCAGGCGGAAGCGGCCAGCGCCAGACAGACCAGCGGGGCCGCGGTACGCAGAGCCGTGAAGCGGCGGTTGCGGAGCCGCTGGGCGCGTATCGTCATCGGTTCTTCTCCTGTCGTGGATGCGCCACGGACCGTCCCGGACGGCGGGACTGGCCTCGCTTCTGTTGCGCTGAACGGGGATGCCGCGTCACCCCGACCGCGCGCAGAGTGCCACGGGGCGGCGCTTCTTGCTTCGGGGGGTGGCCGGTGCCGTGAAACGGGTGGGCTGGGACGTGCGGGCGCCGTGGATGAGGGGGGTCTGGGGGGCCTGCCCCCAGCCCCAGCGCACCGGGCCCGTTCCGGTGGATGGCGCCGCATGTCAGGGTTGCCCAACGCCAAAGTGCTGGCTCGTCGGCAGCCGCTCCCTTCGGGCCGATGGTCGGCACGGCTCCATCCTGCGGACTGCTCGTTGGCTTTGCAACTTGTGGCAAGAGTGCCAGGGAAGCGATCGACGCAGACGACGACGGCCGCCCCGAAGACCGACGATCGGAAGGCTCTGCCTCGCATCCGCTCACCGGGCGATGTCCCACGGGACTCGCCGCTCACAAGAACGACTGCATCCGCCGGGCCCGCACGAAGCCGCCGCCGGACCGGTACCTCGAGGCCGCCCGGGGCTTGAAGGCGTACGTCGACCAGGCCGAGGCCGCCGCACTCCCTGCGCGACTCCATCCTCCAGGCCCACCTCGCCCAGGTCGCCGTCGCCCAGAACGACTGTCCTGTTCCAGATAACTGTTGGCATGGTGCGGCCCTGACCTGCTGTGCTTACGGTTGAGCGGAACGAACGCGCCCTCCCCGTCCCGCTCACCCTCAGGCAGCCGCCTCTATGGCGTGCACGGAAGTCCACTGATCGGCTCGGAGGTCCGTGAGGACGGACTCTTCATCGGCTTCCAGCGGGTCGAGGACTACCGGGCTCCGAGTTGGCCTGACCAGATCGTTCCCCAGCAGCTTCACATCTGCTTCAAGGCCGCGGAGAGTCTGGACGAGGCCGAGGCCCGGCTGCTGGAGCCTACGAGACCTGGCCCCGCAGCTCAAACTGGAGATCCAGTACGCCTTGCAGCGCCGCCACGACGCCCGCTCCCGCACCGCCGCCCCTCGCCTGGTCATGCCGGCCGTCCGGCGCGTCCAGGCGCTCGGGGTCGCCTCGCTGCTGGACCTGCCGGAACAAGAATGGCGTCAGAAAGTCGGGGCCCAGGCCGACGAGTCGGCCCTGTTCCTCCTCGATGCCCGTGATGCGCTGGAGACCCTGCGGGACGGGAGCGGCCGGGAGATCGAGTACCCCAGGGATGTGCGGCGGCTGAACAAGCTGCCCGGCATCACCACCCCGGCCGGACGTCCCTGCCCGCGCGCCCGGCTGCGGTTCGACCGCATCCCCCAACCCTGGCTGCGTGAGCTGGGCAAACGATCGAACGCCTCAGGGCCAGGCACCGCGTCCCCGCGGCGAGGCCCGTTCCCGACCGTCAACGGGCTTCCGCCGCCTCTCTGCTGCGGCGACTGGAAGCCGTCACCGCACGCTACCGGCAGCTGGAGACGGAGAACCAACAACTCAGGGAAGCCCTGGCCCTCGCGCTCGGCGAACGGCGCACTGCCGACGTCCGCGGCATCCGTGAGACTGCGACGTCATCATCGTCAAGAGCGATCGGCCCGTGCTGAGTGTGCTCAACCACTCGGCGAGATTCACATATGAGCCAGGATCTGCCGCACGTCTGAGCGGCCAGCCGTCCTCGACCACGCAGCGGGCCAGACGCAGACGGCCGATCTCGGTCAGGGGTGCATTACGGTGAGGCACGAGGGCCTTTCTGGTTGCTGGTGCAGATGTCGCAATCCACACCGAGCCAGAAGGCCCTCACCCATTTCAAGGTCCCTCAGCCGAGACCTGCATCACCTACCCGCCTGTCCACAACCTCCCGAGACGGAACAGCTAGAGCGCGACGGGCCGGGCCAGCTCCAACACACGGGAGCCGGACCGACACGATACTGCTGGACGCCGCTGACAGGCGGGGGCTGGTTCAGCAGTGGGGCAGACCGGGCACGACGCGGAACGCCGTTGCGTAGTCCACGTACGGTCCGAAGGTCCAGGTCGTCTTGTCTAGTTCGAGTTTCTGGCCGTTCCCGATTACCGCCGAGGTGCGGTACCAGACGTCGCCGGCATTGCCGACGTTCCCGCCGGACACCCAGCAGTCCACCAAAACGGAATCGCCCGGCGAGAGGGTGAGGCCGTTGGCGTACTTGCTGCATCCCGCGTCGGCGCACGTGTAGACGCCCACGTGGTTGGCGGTGCGCAGCTGGATCCACATCGGATTGGAGCCGTGGTTGTTCGGGTTCGGGTCGGCGGACGCTTGCGAGGTCGCGCAGAGGATGGATGCCCCAGCCATGGCGAGTGCGGCGACAGCCTTGATCGCACGGGTCATGGTGTGTTTCCCTCGATTCCTCCGGCCCTCTGCGAGGCCGGTCCAGTTGCCACTTTCCGGGCGAGGTTCATGTGGTCCCCCTGACGTCCGTGGGGCACAGACTGTGCTGCGCCAACCATGTCGGTGAACGGTCACGCCGGAGAATGACGTTGACCTGACGTTAGACCGGACGCTTCGGACTGCTGCGTGGGCATCCAGCGGCGACTGGTGCGTTTGGATTCGCCTGTTGGCCCCGCCAGAACGTTACGGCGGGTTCCGGGTGGGGTGAAGGACCTGTATGCACTGTGAAACGGTCCTTCCGGTGTCAGTCTGCACAGTGAGCATGCGGCACCTGACCCTCGCGCTGCCGCCCCGCTTCGCCGGACGCCTCTTCGGCGGTGGCGCCTGCGCTGACACAAGTCAGGCGCCGCGCATGGTGTGAGGTACAACATACGGACCGCGTGTAAGGGGGGAGCGGATCGCTGCTCCCTACCGGTGAGACGGGCCACCTGGGCCCGTACTGCCAGAAGGCTGCCCCCTATGGATCCCAAGCTCACACTGCTGCTCACGGTGGTCACTGCCCTCGCCGTCATCGCGGCTGCTGCCGTCGCGATCGTGGCCCTGGCTCGCGCTGACAGGGCGGACATTCCCCGCATTGTGCGGGAACTCCCAGCCGTCATGCGTGCCTTCCTGCTCCACAAGTAGGTCCGGATACCCCGGTGGCGCTGGCGAGGCAGTGCCCGTGGCCACCGCGAACGAAGCGCACTGCTACCTTCCACGGAAGGCTGATTACCGCAGTTGGCGAACTTCGCCAACTGCGGTAATCAGTCACGCCCTTTGTGACTGAGCACTTCACTGGGCCAGTGAGCGGTCGAGTTGGCCGGCTGAGCGCTCGGCGTTCAGCAGGTCGAGCGGATCGGGCCAAGGGGCCTCCGCGAAAACCCGTTGGCGGACCACGGCGACCGCTGCTACGTTTTCGGAGGCCGTGCGAGAGAACGAGGAGGTGGTACCCGTGAACGCAGTATCGACATGGGTGCTCCCCTCCGGGGTCACGGTCGGGCGATAGGTCGTCGTCCGGGAGCGCCGTCTCTGAGCCTCCCGAAAGGCACGACCATGCACTTCACTTCTGAGCAACGCCTCGACGACGGCGTCCTCGAACGCGAATTCACCCTCGGTGAGATCCCCGGCATCCTGTGGACGCCCGCATCGGCATCCGCATCCGCTCCGGCGCCGCTGATCCTGCTCAGCCCCCCTCCCCTCGGGCTGCGCAAGACGTACCCCCGACTGGTGGCCCGGGCCCGGCACTCCGCGGCGGACGGCTTCGCCACGGCCACCATCGAGCTCCCCGGAAGCGGCGACCGGCCCCGCCTGCCCGCCGCCGAGCAAGCCCGCGCCGACCTGCGCCGGGCGATGGAGGCCGGAGAGCCGGTCGGCGACGAGATCCACGACGCCCTCATCCTCCCGCTGGTCGACAAGGCGGTCCCGGAATGGCAGGCCGCCCTGGACGCTCTCCTCGCACTGCCCGAGATCGGCGGCCCGGTCGGGTACTCGGGGGGAGTGATCTCCATCGGTGTCCGCCTTGCGGTGGTCGAGCCGCGCATCTCGGCCGCCGTTCTGTTCGCCGGGAGTTTCGTGCCGCGCGCCATGTTCGAGGAGGCCCGCCAGGTCACCATTCCGCTGCACGTCCTGCTGCAGTGGGACGACGAAGGCAACGACCGGCAGGCGGCCCTGGACTTGTTCGACGCCTTCGGTACCAAGGAGAAAACCCTGCACGCCAACATGGGCGGCCACACCGGCGTCCCTCAACACGCCGGGGACGCCGCGGCCCGGTTCTTCACCCGGCACCTGAACTGAGACCGGGCCGGCAGACCCGCCGCAGACGGTAGGCACTGTCGGCCAGGATGCTTGCTCATCGAGGCAACAGGCCCCGCCTCATGGCGGGGCCTGTTGCATGCCGGGACGCCCAGTGGGCGCCCCCCTGCGGGCCGACCTGTCCGCCCCGCCCTGGCTGGCCCGCGCAATCTTCGATGAGAACCGCTTGTCCTGCCTCAGGTAAGTCCGGGCATGGTGGGTTCCTGGCCTGCAGCGCCCGGACTTGGCTGAGACGCTGGACGTCGGTGCGTCTCTCTCAAGTCCGGGCAGCCGTTTCTCAGTGCGTCTGCTGAGTGCCGGAGGGGCGGCCGTAGACTCGCGCGCCATGGAAGAGATCTTCAGGCTTGGTGAGGTCAGCTGTCCGTCGGGGACCCTGGTCGTCGTGGACGGCGGCTATCTGGGGTTGTGGAGCGGTGAGCGGTCGCCGGCGGAGATCGATCCCGCTTTGCTTGGCGTTGACGACCCGGCGATGGCTGCCGAAGTGCTCAACTCGGTCGACTTCGCCGTGGTTGGCCCGGACGCTTCGGCAGCGGTTCGCACCTTCGACCGGCAGCCGGGTGCAATGCTTCATGACATCCCGGCCTCCCGGGCGGCGGAGTTTGGGAGGATGTTCGAAGAGCACTGCCGGGCCGCTGGCCTGGACGCTCGCTTGGAGGCGTTGCCGGGCCGCGAACCGCATGCCCAACGTGTGCGCCGGACTGCCGCTGAAGGCGGCGGCAGTTTCATGATGTTCGGGGTGCCTGTCGTCGCAGTGGGCGGGGTGCCCCGCGACCGTCATCTGCCGGTGCTGGCTTCGCGGGCCGACTTCGGCGACGGTGCCGGGCCGCGCTGGTCAGAGATATCGGTTCGGATGAGCGACGCCCCAGCGGAGTCATCCGTTCTGCTGGGTGACATCGGCGTCGACTGGGCCCGGGTGCTCTTCGGCGATACCGATGCCCTGAATGCCTGGCAGCACGACGAGCCTGTGGACGGCTTGGCCGACGTCGCGTTCTGGGGTGCTGCCGCAGAGGAAGCCGCCGCGACGTTCGCGGCACCGGAACTCGGCGAACCCGGCGAGGACGGTGTCCGCGGGTGGACTGGGCTGGCCGTGGCGGAGGCGATGGAGAAGGCTCGCGCTGTGCAGAGCTGGAAGGAGGAGACCGGACGCCGCATGATGGTGGACTTCCGGCCCCATTCCCATCACTGGCAGGTCATGCGACAGATTCGCGCCTCTGAAGTCGAGGCCGGAACTGTGGACATCGGCGACGCCCGACTGCTCTGCGCGATGACGAGTTGGGGCGACGGCTACTTCCCCGTGTCGGCCGACCTGGATGCGTCAGGCACTGTGGTCGCGGTGCGGGTGAGTTTCTCCGAATTCGTACGCGAAACGTACGAAGAATGTACGCAATCCGTACGCCTCGCGAAGTAGGATGTCGACGGGAGGTGTTGATGTCCGAGTTGTTCGAGGCGGTCGACGCGCTGGTTGCGTCTCGGTCCCCGTTGCCGCTCCCGGAGGAGCGCAAGCGGCTGCGCCAGGCCCATGGGCTGACGCTGGACGAGGTGGCCGGGGCGCTGAAGGTGCGACGGGCGACGGTGTCCGGCTGGGAGTCCGGCAAGACCGAACCCCGGCCGCCGGAGCGGGAGGCCTACGCACGCCTGCTCGAGCAGCTCGCCACGCTGTACCCCGCCCCGGCCGGCACCGCGGCGCCTGCCAGGGGCGCGGCGCCCGAGACCATCGACCGCGCGCCTGCTCCGGCCGAGGAAGCCCGGACTGTGCCCCCGGGCCGGGCGCCCGAGGCCGCGGCCATGACCTCTTCCGAGACCACCGCCCCCCGCCCCGCCGCTGTCCCGTCGGGTCCGGCGGTCGCCGTCGCGCCGTCGTCGCCGTCGCGCCGCCCGGGAGGGAGGCAGGCGACCGCGGCGAGCGCCCCAGCGGTGGGTGCCGACCGGTTCGCACACGGGCCGTTGCTCGTCGTCGACGCCGAAGCCGACCGCCAGGTGACCGGCTACGGCGTCGGCGGTTTGATCCTGGACGTGCCCGCCAAGTCACTGCCCGCGCTGGTGGAGTGGACGCTGAAGGAGGCACGCTTGGGGGCCGAGAAGGTGCACGGCTCCGGCAAGGACGCCGACCCGCTGCTGGTGCTCACCGCCGCCGCCTGCAAGCGGTACGGGCTCCCGCCCCAGCTGGCGGAGTCCGAGCGGCTCGCCGGGCGGCTCCCGGACGGGCACAAGGTCCTCAAGCAGCTGGACCGCGCCGACTGGCAGCTGACGAAGCGCGGGTTCGGGCCGTGGGCGCGGATCTACCGTCCCGCCCGGGGACGGGAGCGGCAGTGCGTGCAGCTGTGCATCCCGTCGTGGAACGCCCTCGACACCCGCACATGGGGCCAGGCCGCACAGCTCGACCCGGCGGAACTCGCACTGCTGCTGGGCACCTACGCGACCCGGGTGATCACGCCGCGGGGCTCGACCGCCGTCACCGGTCTGGAGCTGATGACCGCCCTCAACCCGCCGACCCGCGCGAGCGAGCCGGACGCGAGCGGCAAGCGGCACAAGGAGCACCGGCCCGGCTCACTGGGCGAGCAGCCGATCGACTGCGCGCCGTGCGAGGCACCCGACGGACACCCGCTGCTCGCCGACCTGCCCCGCTTCCACCAGCGGGGACCCGCCGAGATGCTGTTCGAGGAGGCGTACGACTGGGCGCGGGAGCTGACCGATGCGGAGTGCATGCAGCGGTACCTGGTCGGCATCGACGTCAACCTCGCCTTCGGCGCGGCCGCCAACGGCGCGGTCGTCGGACTGGCGACGCCGCCCGTGCACCTCACCCACCCCACCTTCGATGCGACGCTGCCCGGGGCATGGCTGGTCGACCTTTCCCACGTCGAGCTCTCGCACGTGCTGGTCGGCAAGCAGTGGCGGCGACTCGAAGGCGCGTTGTTGCCCAGCCCGTTCACACCGACCGGCGAGCGCCCGACGGGCCCGGCCTGGTACGCGACCCCGACGGTGGCGTACGCGGTGGAACTCGGCTACGACGTCGCTCCGACCGAGGCCTGGGTGCGGCGGGAGAAGGGCAGGTTCCTGGACGGCTGGTACCAGCGCCTGCGCAACGCCTACGTCGCCACCATGGGGGATCTGGGCGTGGGCGAGTCGCTGCCCCCGCAGCAGTTCCTCAAGGCGATGGACGGCTACCGGCAGCGTGACCCGGAGATGGCGATCGTGCTGGACGCCATCAAGTCCACGGTGAAGGGCGGCATCGGCAAACTGCGCGAGCGGGCACGCGGCGGTGGCTGGAAGCCGGGCCAGGCATGGCCGGCCCTCGCGCGGCCGACATGGCGGCCGGACATCCGCGCTGTTGTCATCTCCCGGGCCCGGATCAACATGCACCGCAAGATGGTCGCCCTCGCCGCGGCCACCGGCCGGTACCCCGTGGCGATCCTGTCGGACTGCGCCGTCTACGCCGCCACCGGGCCGTCCCCGCTGGACGTCCTGCCGTATGGCGCCGACGGCAAGACGGTGCCCGGCTCCTTCCGGCTGGGGGTCTCGCCCGGGATGGTCAAGCACGAGGGCACCCAGACCACCCTGTGGGCGGAGGAAGTGCGCGAGAAGCACGGCCAGGTCCTCAACCTCGCGCGGTACATCAAGACGGGCGAGGTCACCGCCAAGGACGACGGAGAGTAGGAGACGAGGGCCGATGGACACCGTCGGAGAAGGCCTCGACGCCGTGCTGCAGAAGGCGTTCACGCGCCCGATCCCGAAGCGGGCGGGCGCCCAGATGCGGTACCTGGTCCGGCAGCTCAAGGGCACCAGGCCGGTGGCCGAGCTGCTCGGCGTCACCCAGCGCACCGTCGAGCGGTACGTGAAGGACCAGATCAAAAAGCCCCGGCCGGAGCTGGCACAGCGTATGGAGCGCGAGGTCAGAAAGCGGTGGCAGCCGCAGATCCGGGCCAAGGCCAAACAGGCCGCGGCCACCACCGGCGGCATCGTCATCGACACCCGCGCCCGGTTCGGCTACACCGCCGCCCCCGGCACCACCGATGACGCCCGGCTGCGCCACCTCACCGTGGCGCTGCCCCCGCAGTACGCCGCCCGCCTCTTCGAGGCCCAGGACACCGGCGGCAGCGAGCAGCAGCTACGGGACATCACGGCCGAGGGCCTCCAGGAGATCTACTTCAGGGACCACGGCCGCCGCGCCCAAGGCCTGCTGGTGGAGTTCACCGACGTGGAGCAGGTGGAGTTCGACCTGTAGGCACACTTCGAGGGAGCGCACCCCAGGCTGCCGGTGTGCCTTACCGGGACTCTTGTGACTGAGCGCTTCAGTTGGCGAGTGAGCCCTTGAGTTGGCGGGGGCCGGCGCTCACGTCTGCGCTGCGCGGAGCGCATGCGGGTAAGGGGCTCGCCGTGCAGGCCGGCGAGAACTACGGTGCTGGGGTGACTGATCTTGAAGTAGTGGCACGTGGGCTGGTTGGCGGCGAACGCTCTTTTGAACAGTTGAGATGCCATCCGCGGCTTCCGCTGGTGGCCTGCTCGGACTCCGAGCGTCCGGCAGTCCACATCTGGGACTGCGGCGCGGGGCAGCTGCGCGAACTCGGCTCCGTGGACGTCACGTCGAATGCCTATGGAGACGCCTTTGGGTGGGAGCGGGCAGAGCGGACGCCCGCTGTCGCGTGGCATCCGTACCAACCACTGCTTGTCGTGACTGGGGAAGACGGACTACGGCAATGGACTCCTGCTGGGGTCTCCGAACCGGAAGGCGTACCAGCCACCGCCTCCTACCGCAGCCTGGCTTTCAGCCCGGACGGGCAGACCCTGTGGGGTTCGCCGTCGTTTCGCGACGAAGGCGGCGGGTGGGAGAGCTCGGACGTCCTTGACCTTGCCTCCGGAACCATCGGTGCCGGACCCCGGTGGGATACAGGAGTCGCGGAGCATCCCGGGGGCGGACTTGTCGCCACGCTCGCCAGCGACCAGGGGGCCACGCACTGCCTTTTCGCGCGCGTCGATCAGGGGACCGCGCCTGCCATGATGCGGCCGCTCCGCCGGGCGCTGATCCTGGACTGTGACGGCTATGAGACTCCGCTCTTCAGCGCGGACGGACGTCATATAGCGGTACGTGGCAACGCGTACGACAACTCGGTGGAGGTGTTCGAGTTTCCTTCGTTGCACCGGGTTCTGGCCACAACCCTGGGCGACCCCAGCCCTGGTTATCCGTACCCGCAGGAGTGGCGTGACCAGATGGAAGCCTGGTCGCGTCACAACATCGCCTTCGGACCGCAACCGGGCGTGCTGTGGATCGCAACGCCCGCGGGGGCGCTGGTCGAGGTGGACCTCGAAACCCGGCAAGCGGTCGAGCACGATGTGCTGACCGGGTCCCGCTTGTCTGCGCTGGCCGTCACGGCGACCGGCGAGCTTCTCGTTGCCGGCAGTGAGGGAGAGCTGGTGCTCTTGTCCGTGCTGACCGGCTCCACGCAGACCCGCACCACAAGCAGGGACGTCTCGAGGGCTGCAGCCATAGCGTTCTTGGAGGCCACCGCCGAGATTCCGGACGACGGCGACGACCTGGAGACGCACCTTGTCCTGACCGACGGAACCCGCACATGGGAAGCAGACGATCTGGCAGCGGTGACCGCGGCCAGCGCAACAGATCCAACCTGGCTTCAACTTCAAGCAGCCATCAACAAGGCACAGGCCCAGAGCGAATAAGCCGTGGAACGCGATGCATCGCCTGCGACGGCGGTGCATCCCCAGGGATGCTGGCCGAAATCGAAATCCCAGCAACGCTTCGCCGCTGAGCGCTTCAGCTGGCGAGTTGGCTACTGGAGCAGGCTGCGTCAACGGCTCGCGTGAGCTGGGCGGCGTAGGCGTCGAGAAGCGGCTTCATCTGCTGGTAGAGGGGGACTTTGTCCTGCCGGATCCAGTGACCGACGGTGAACCGGTCCTGGCTCCATGTCGCGTCGAGCTCGGGATCGTTTTGGGCTTCGGCCGGTTGTGGGGCGAATTGGGTCTCACCGTGGGTGACTTCGGTCCAGATGTATGCCGTGGCGGCGAGGCGTGCGCGGTCGTCGGAGATGTAGCGGGGGCTGGGCCGGCGTTTCAGCTGGTCGGCGATCTGGTGCCATGCGTCTGACGGCAGCGCCCAGTCGGCGAGAAGGGTGCGTCGGTGCCGGTAGTCGATCAGTGGTGAGGAGGCGAGGTCTGCGGCGATCGCGTCCAGTGCTTGCTCGTATGCCTCCGGAGTGCCCTGCCGGCGGGCCCATCTGGCGATGGGCCCGCCCAGACCCTTTCCATCGATGCCGAGTCCGAGGAACTCGGCGGCGTCGACGATGGTCTTCCCGAGGGCTCGTCGGACGAGGAAGGCGGATGTTGTGCGCCGCAGGACCGGCATGCTGAAGGCGACGGTGAAGTCGCCGAGGTGGCGTTCGGCCCACTCCAGGGGGAGGAACGCCGGAACGTGCTGGGGGCCGTAGTCGAGGCCGCGTTGGGGCAGTCGGCTGCCGCCCCTGCCGCTTCGTCGGTGCGTGGAGACCAGGTATTCGGCGGCGTTCTGGAACCTTTCGGAACAGTCATCCCGATAGCGGCGGAATCCGGTGTCCCAGCTGCGGTGACGTTTCGGGGCGATGCCGCTGCGGGTGCGGTTCTCGACTGGTGCGAGTGGGGCCAGCGCAGATCGCAGGTCGGTGGCCGACAGGATGGCGTCGGCGGCGAGGAGGATGATCGCGCAGGCCCGGGCGTCCTGGGGCGGCGTGCTGACATGCAGGGAGTGCGAGGAGTCCTGGCGGGCGGCCAGCACCTGATCGGTGCGGTGGCTGTCGACGTTCTGTGCGGTGGGCCGGGCCTTCGGCCAGGTGATCATGACAAGCCCGCTGACCATCTGGAGATCGGTGAAGTACTCGCTGGCTGTCGCCGCCGGGGTGTCCGGGCCGAGCATGGCGGCGATCTTCTTCTGCAGTGCGGAGAGTGCCTCGGGCAAGGGTTCTGCTGGTCCGGGCGGCTGCCGGTCGAGGCGGGCTCCGCAGAGTTGGGCCGTCCGTTGTGTGCGGCGGGACTCGTGGGCGAGGGGTGCTCGGCACTGGGCGGGGTGGAGTCCGGCGATGGTCGGGCGGGCGATGAGCTGTCCGGGGCGGTCGGTGAGCGGTCGCTGGCATTCGGGACAGAGGTGTTCGAGGAAGCGCTGGTGGTGCTCGCAGGCGAAGATGACGGGCAGTCTCCAGTCGGTCTTCCAGGGGCCGCCGTGGTCCGTCTGCAACGGCGTCCCGTCGCCGGCGAGGCAGCCGGGGCAGTAGCGGGCCGCTGCGGGGAAGAGCCAGTCCAGTGCGGGGATGCGCTTGCCGGCGCGGACGACGTCGAGGCTGTGGGCGATGGGTGGGTAGCGGGGTGCGAGCGGCAGCAGGGTCAGAGCCGTGGCTTCGGCTGCGGTGAGGCGGGTGGCGGCCTGGAAGTCGTTCATTCGCTGGGCCGGCAGTTCGAGGGAGAGGGTGGTGCGGGTGATGGCCTGGGTGTTGGGCTGGTACTCGGCCAGGCCGGTGCGTCGCAGGACCGTGTCCGGGGCGACGTCGAGCCGGTGGGCGAGCCGCATCACGTAGCCGGCCAGCAGTTCGCCGGGCAGCGGGTCCAGACTCCGGGGCAGCGGAGTGATCATCGGGCGCTCTCCTGGGCTGTGCCGAGGGGGCCGCGGTCGTCGAAGACGGTGTTGCGGCCCGGCGGGGCTTGCGAGGGGCGGGTTTTTCCGGGACGGCGGGGACTTCGCCGGCGCCGGCGTCGCGCCGGTCGCTGTCGCGCAGGTCGATGGCGATGCCCTCGAGGAGTTCTTCGTCCAGGCGTTCCCGGCCGGAGTCGATGGCCTCGCGGCAACCGTCTTCGATCAGCCGTTCCAGGAGGCCGACGACGCCGTTGGTGCGGTGGTAGAGGTACTCGGGCATCGTGCCCTCGGTGAGCATGCCGGGGACCGCGTCCAGGAGCCGAAGGCCGCTCTGGACGCCATGCAGGTGCTGGACCCAGGCGGTGATCTGAGGTGCGGTGCTGTAGTGGAAGCGATCCAGCTCGATCAGGTCGAAACGCCGTTCGGTCTGAGTGGCCTCCAGTCCGTGGGCCTTGGCATGCCTGGAGGGCGGGAGCCGCCACTGTCCGGTGGCCGGGTCGTGGCGCCCCTCGCGCAGCAGACCGGAGCCCGGGATGTCGACGCCGACCAGGACCAGGGTGACGTTCATGCTCATGAACGCGCGGATCAGGTCGAGGGTGTCCTGGTCGTCGGCCCGGTGCATGCGAAGCCTCGTGATGTCGTCCAGGATCAGGACCTTGGTGCCGTGGTCCCGTAGGGACGCCGCGACCTGGCGGATCAGATCGGGCAGGTCCATGCGGGGGCCGAGCGGCGCGTCGAAGAAGTTCAGGATCGCCTTGCAGGTGCTCTTCGGCTTCGCGGTCACCGGCGTCTGGACGTAAGCGACCGGGATGTGCAGGTCACGGCTGCCGGGGCGGGCGTCGGGGTTGAGGTAGTCGTTGAGAGCGAGCCACCGTTCCTGGAAGGCGGCGGCAATCTCGCAGACGCATTCGGTCTTGCCCTGGTAGCCGCCGCCGGAGACCATCACCCCGGCCCGGGTAGTGGGCTTGATCTTCAAGGCGTTGGTCTCGATGCGGCCGCTGAGAAGTTTCTCCACCGCCCGGCTCATCGGGGTGTCCAGCAGCTGCAGGTTCGCGTGGGTGGCCGTGCGGTGCAGGTTGTGCAGCATCTTCTTGCGCCGGCTCAGGAGCCCGAAGGCCGCGCGGTCCATCACCGGCGCCGGGACGAACAGCTTGCGGGTGCGGCACCAGTGCTGCCAGCCGACCGCGGTGTCACGGGCCGGAGCAGGGCCTGTCAGGACGAACGGCAGCGTCTCCATCTCGCCTGTCACTGCGGTCCTTCCTGTACCGGCTGAGAAACGGAACCGGCCTCGTCATCGGCGTCGGGCAGCGTGAAAAGCGAGTGCTCGCGCAGGCCGTCGCCGAGGCGGGGCGGTGAGACGAGCGGAGCGGCGACCGCGGCCTCGCGCCGGCGGCGCCGTTCCGCGTCGACGGCCTGCTGGTTCTGGCGGACGAGCTCGGTCGGCCGCGGCGCGACGGGCAGCGGCGTCAGGCCGGCGGGGGCCCTCCGGTCGCGTTCGGCGGCCCGTGCGCGGGCGACTTCACGGGTCCGTTCTGCCCGCTCGGCCTTGGTCATCTGACTCGGCCAGGAGTCCACCGGGGAGCGGGCGCCGATCAAGTCGAGCAGGACGGGCAGGAGTTCGGTGTCGTCGCGGGGCGTCAGCCCGGCCCGGGCGGCCTCGCGCAGGACCTGCTGGACTCGCGCGTCGGAGAACGCGAGGAGGTCCTCGCCGGTGGACAGTCCGTTCCAGGACAGGGTGTGCCACTGCCCGGCGAGCTCGATGAACGCCTGCCGGCAGTCGCGGGGGTCGCGGTGCACGACCCATTTGTCCCGGTGCCGGCCGCTGCGAGGGGAGGGAAACAACCTGAGCTCGCCCAGGACGGGGTCGTCGCCGCCATACCAAAGTCCGCCGATCTTGACCCCGCGACGGCCGTGGATCTTGACGAAGTGCGCGGGCAGAAGGCGGTGGTAGAGGCTCGCGTCCGGGATCTGCAGAGCGATCCCGTCGCGGGCCGCCGCCGTGGCGAACAGAGTGTTCGGGCTGTGCCGACCGCCGGGGTCCCAGGCGGGCGCATACTGGTCCAGCCTGCGGTTTTGCCAGATCCTCACGATCCAGGTAGCCAGCAGATGTTCCATCTCGTCCAGGGTCCAGACCGCGTCGCCCTCCGGGTCGGCACCCCGGTCGGCGACATCCCGCCCGCGGTAGCCGAGAAGCATTTCCAGCAGCAGCGACTGGATTCCCAAGAACGCGCGTTCGCAGGCCGCCTTGTCCTGAGCTCGCATCGCCCTCGCCGGCAGCACCACCATCCCCAGCGTGCGGGCGACCTGCACCAGGTGGTGGTTCTTGTAGACGCTGCCGTGATCGCTGGTCACCGTCTCGGGCGCGAAGAACGGCCGTCCGGCGACCGGATGGCCGGCGAACTCGGTGACCAGCGCGGCCGGGACACCGGGGTAGTGCCATTCCATGTCCGGCGTCCAGTCCGGGCGCATCGGCAGCGGCAGCATCACGTCCCGCAGCAGCATGGCCACCTCGATGGAGGAGTCCGATTCCGGGGTGAGCCGGAAGGCGACCAGGGAGTGCGTGAACGCGTCCAGTCCGAGGGTGAGATCGACGGTGATCGGCTCGCCGAACACGTCGTCGCGCAGCTTCACCGGGAACGGCGTGGTGTCCAGCACCACCACCTGGCCGGGACGGGTGATCGTCACGGTAGAACCGCCGGTGTCCACCGCTGCGGCTGAGCGGAGGTAGCGCTGACGTCCGCTCTCGGGCCCGAACCACTCCTTCCAGACCTTCAACAGCGTCGTGTAGTGCGGGATCTTATTCTCCGCCTCCGTGCCGAACTTCTCCCGCACGAACTGGTGGATCATCCGTTCCTTGGTCTTCATCCCGACCCGGGAACGGTGCAGACACTCCGCGTGGACCGCGTGAATCGCCTCCGCCACCTGCAACGTGATCTTGCGGTGCCCCCGCAGCACGGGGGTGAGACGGCCGTCCGCCAGCCCCATGATTCCCTGCTCAGGCCAGGCTGCAGACCACCGTTGCAGCGTGCGCTCGCTGACCTTCCCCAGACCCAGCTGACGGGCGTCGTCCGGGTGCAGAGCCTTCAGCTCGGCCACTTTGGCGAGCCGCCGCTCGGTCAGTGTGGTCCGCTCCGGGTCGTACTCGGGCCGGGGCTCACCCTCCTGGGGCCAATGCCGGCTGCCGCTGCGGAAGCCGCTCTCGGCCTCCAGGAAGTGGGCCACCCTCAGCCGGAGCCGCTTCTGGTCATCGTCCTTCAGGTCCTCGAACCGGGCGGGCTGCTGCTTGTCATCCATCATGGCCTCCCGCCGGATAGACCCAGGTCGCATCCCCGAACGGCAGAGTCAGGTCGACGGCCATCCGCCGGTGCCAGAGGAGATGGACCGCGTGCGTGCGGGCCACCGCCGGAACGTGCGTCTGATCCACCAGCTCGGCGAACCGCCACGGACGTCGGCCAACCGCAGTCAGCAGCTGCCGCTCAAGCCCGAGCGGATCGGCCATCGGGTGGCGCCGCACCGACAACGCGTCGATCCCCGCCAGCACCTGCCGGCGCCAGCCGGTCACCACCATGTAGCGCCAGCCCGCGGCGGCCGCCGCCTGCGCTGCCGCCGCGAACCGCACCTCGTCCTCCTTGCCGATCAGGCCCCCGGGACGCACGTCCACCAGCCACGAGGCTCCCGCCGCGAGCACGAGGAAGTCCGGAATGTGCGAGCCCTTGCCCTGCGAGGAGGAAAACCGCAGACGGAACGGCTGGGACAGCACCTCGTCGAACCCGCCGACGAAGTCCAGGACCAGCAGCAGCCAGCGTTCGGCCAGGCTCTCGAAGCCGTGTTGCCTGCCGGTCGTCACCAGGCACTCCAGCCCAGGCCGGTGACGCTGACCGGTCCGCCAGGCAAACCGCCGAACCGGCACCGACGCCATCGCCGGCCCCGCCGATTAGGTCCTTCACCGGGACGATGACCTCGGACTTGCCGGTCTTCCACGTCACCGTCCACGTACGCGTCCATCCCGGCCCCAGATCCAGGCACTCGGTGGCCGGCTCGGGCAGCGCGTATGGCAGCGCGAGGTCCTCCACACGGCAGGCGTGGGACCACACCGGACCGGCCGGAACATCGACGACCTGTACGTCACCCATGGCGAGAGCACACCGCAGAGCACGAGCCGTACGCGGGAAAAGGCCCAAAGCAACATCAACAACCGGGCCGTACGGATACCCTGCTCAACTCGCCAAATCAAATGCTCAGTCACAACTCTTCCGGGGAACCGTGCGGTTGCCGGGCGCGCTCTCGGGTGCGGATCGGGGTGGCCGTTGCGGGGGCGGGGTGACTACCGTGTGGCGGTCGGTAAACTCGACCCTCACCCAGGAGAGCAGTATGAAGGCTCGCAGGAGCTCCGCGGAAACATCGACGTACCGCCCTGCACCTGTGCGTGTATTAGCGGCAGTTGCGGCCTTGGGGGCGCTCCTGACGTCCGCGTGCAGCAGCGGGACGAAGGCGCAGCCCATGCCCGCTGCCCCTACCACCACCGCGGCGCCGTCTTCCGCCTCTCCCGCCCCTCCCGCGCATCCCGTCGCAACAGCGGACTCCGACTTCCAGACGTACTGCGCGAAGAGCGGCCCTTCACCACTCCTGACCGGCCAACCGGCTTACGGGGGAAAGGGCCCGCACCCCGTACTCATCGCTGCCCAGGGCGATACGGAACTCATCGCTGTCACCGCTTCCCCGATCCCGTCGGCGGGCTCGTCCATCCCGCCTGACGACACCTATCGCCCCCTTCCGGAGAAGGCGCAGCTTGTCGCCTGCGTTGGCAAGGAGGGCACGGGGCCCCTGCTGGAGACCTGCCGGTACCTTGGCCACGGCGACGACTACATCCGCTACTGGAGGCAAGGCAAATACCGGGTCACCGTGTACGAGGCGAGAAGCGGGCGCAAGATCGGCACCACGCGGATCTCGGGGGCCGATCACTTCAAGTGCGATCCCTCGCTGGTGTTCTTCGGGTCCGAGGACCACACCGAGACCATCCTGACCGAGCCGACGCGCGCCGAGTTCAAGAAGGTCCTGGCCCGTTGGGTTGAGGCAGACCGCTGACGCGGTGAAGGCGGCTTCTGCGGGAGCATCGGGACCGAGAGAGACCGAGGAGGGGCATGGGAACCCGGGGTTGCACGGCCCAGTGGCGCGCTCCCGGACTCGATGGCCGGGTGCTTGGCCGACTCAGTCGGACACGTTTGCCGGCAGCCACGCTGCTCGAAGGGCTGATGGCGACTGGTCGCTGCGCGGTTCGTCGGCTCCGGCGCTCGTGGCCACGTCAGGGGTGCTGTTGGGCGCCCGCCGGGCGGTGAGGCCGGCCGCCAACGGTGGGACCATGCGGGTCGCATCGCCGGCATCGCGTTCACAACGAGTGACGGGTGCCTACTGAGAAAGGCTCACTGCCCGAGCGGTCCCCCAAGAACCTGTCGAGAACACGGGGAGAGCCGCTGCCGCATCATCGGGCCGTCCGCATCCTCAGGGCTTTGACGGACCAGTCGATGACCGGCGCCAGGGGTTCCGGGGCCGGCCAGCAGTTGATCACAGCGAGCAGGCTGAAGTACCGGTCCCTGCGCGGATCGTTCGCGCTTTCCAGACGGTGCAACAGCCAGCCCCGCAGCCGAGCGTCGTCGGGACGGCCGACGGCGAGCGCACACCCCGCAGTGAGTGCCACGACCATGGGATCGGCCTGTGACGAGTCGGGGCTGATGCCGGATGCCACGGCCGCTCCCACAAGTTCGCGGGTGACGGCCACAACGTCCGGGCGTGGCGGAGCGGTGGCACCGTCGGGCAGTTCGGCCGCATGGTCTTCAACCAAGCTCCGCATACCGGCACGAAAACCAGGGTCC
This sequence comes from Streptomyces sp. NPDC002513, assembly GCF_053595355.1. Taxonomy (NCBI): domain Bacteria; kingdom Bacillati; phylum Actinomycetota; class Actinomycetes; order Kitasatosporales; family Streptomycetaceae; genus Streptomyces; species Streptomyces sp. NPDC002513. The sequence continues at coordinate 96,930 of NZ_JBSFXK010000011.1, forward strand.
TGGGAAAGCTCCGCCAGCTCCATCCATGCGGCGACCTGTTCCTCGGTGGGGTTGTCGGGTAGCTCGGGGGTCATGGAACGCCGGACCGCAGCGTGGCCGGAATGGCCATGACGGCCTTCGAAGATGACGTCGAGGAAGTCATCGATCAACCGGCGCCTCCCGGCTTCGGACAATGTGGCCAGCTGATGCATACGTTCCATCTCCTCAGGGGTGGGCTCGCGCCTGGCCGCGGTGGTCAGCACCGCTCGCCGCAGACGCAGGACGCTGATCTGTACGTTCAGGGCGGCGGCATGCTCCGCGGCGACTTCGCTGAGCGTGAGTTCCTGATCCGCTACACGCCGGATCGCGTCGAGGCCGAGGCCCAGTTCGCGCAGCGTCCGTACGAAGGCCAGACGAGCGACGGCATCCGGGCCGTAGAGGCGGTATCCGGCGGGGGTGCGATCGGCCGGTGTCACGATGCCGCAGTCAGAGTAGAACCGGATCGTCTTGACCGTCAGCCCGGTGCGCCGGGCCAGTTCACCGATCGAGTAAAGGGTGTCGCCGTCCATGACCCCCACCTTCATGTCTCCCCTCGCGGGAGACTCAAGTCTGCGCCTCGACGTCTCACCCCACCCCTTCCCACGCCGCGCGGGGCTCGCAGAAGTGGAAGGGCGAGCCCATCCGCTCCTCCTCCACCATCACGGTGGAGACGAGCAGCTTCCGAACACAGCCCAGACGGAGGTCGGATGTCGGCGGCAGGCACCAATGCCCGTGCTTACCGTCGACAGCAGAGCCGTGAACCCGCAGATGGACTGGTCAGCAGTCCGGGAACGCGTCATCGCAGTGGAGGAGGCCGAGCGTCGAGCATGCGGCCAGGGGTCATCTCCGTACACCGGTTCCCTTCAAAGGAACTACAGCTATTGGTCTTTGCAGGTCTCTGACCCGTCTTGGCAGTCCGCTGATGAGCCCCAAAAGGCTGCCGGCTCGACCTCGCTGAGATGCTCGAGGCGTGTGTCGCGAGGCTGAGGAGACACCTGTGGTTCAGAGGTGACTGATGCCGCATCTGGCAACGATCACCCGTTCTTGCAGCCGGAAACCCAATGCCTGCGTGTGGCGGAACGGGTGCGATGCCATCGAGCGGGTACAGGCGTACGCGCACATCACCGGAGGGACGTGGGATCGCTGTCTGGGCCCGTTACGTCCTGAAGGGGGAAGGCCGTGATGGTGACGCCCAGGGGGATGGTGCCCGGCGCGTGCGGCGGCTGTGCGGCCTCGTGGAGGTCGGCGGCGAGTTCGGCGAGTCGCCGTCGGACGTTCTGCCAAACCTCGGGGGCCACCCACAGCTCGGCGTCGACGGTCACGCCCTCGCTCGCCTCTTGCCGGCGGCCGGCACGTTCCCGGAAGGTGTGTGCCATGGTCTCGGCCAGCATCGTGGTCCCATTGCGCTGGTCCGACAACGGCGTGCCGTGGACGGTGCGGTAGCGACGCTCCCTGCCACCGCGGCGGGTGCGTTCCTCCGCCAGCTCGACCAGGCCCACCGCGTCCAGGCGTCGCAGATGCTGGCTGGCCAGCGCGTGTGAAATGTCCAGCTCGCGGGCGAGTTCGGCGGCCGACATAGGGCCGGGCCACATAAGGCTGAGCATCCGGAGCCGCAAGGGATGGGCGAGCGCGCGCAGTACGGGGTCGGTATCGGTCACGCAAGCCAGTAAAGCGCACGCGGACACCGCTACGACCCCTACCTCCAAGCAAATGCTTGGGGGTAGGGTGGCGCGATCGAGTGCGCTGAAAGGGGAGGGCGTGGGCGGGAACATGCTCAAGGTCTTACGAGACCGCAACGCGGGACTGTATCTGGGCGGGGTCCTCGTCTCCGGTTTCGGCGACTCAGCCATGTCGCTGGCCGCCGGGATCTGGGTCAAGACACTCACCGGTTCCAACAGCCTCGCCGCGTTCGTCGGCTTCTGCGTCTGGCTACCGTCCTTCGCAGGACCTGCGATCGGCACGGTGGCCGACCGGTTTCGCCGCCGTTCGCTCCTGGTCGCCACCAACCTGGCCCTGGCCGTCGTCATGCTCGCGCCACTCGCCGTGCGCTCGCAGGGACAAATCTGGCTCCTGTTCGCCGTGCTGACCGTCGTCGGAGCGGGCATGGTTCTCACCGACGCGGCCGAGACCGCCCTGGTGGCCGGCGTCGTACCGAACGAACTGCGCGGCGACTTCAACGGCCTGGTACGCACCGCCATCGAGAGCATGAAGCTCCTCGCTCCGCTGGCCGGCGCAGGCCTGTTCACCGCGTTCGGCGGGCCGACGGTGGCAATGCTGGACGCGGTCACCTTCGTCCTGGCCGCGGCTGTCTTCAGGCTGATCCGGGTACAGGAGGCTTTGCCTGGAGCCCGCGTCCGGCGGGCATGGACGGCTCAGACCGCTGAAGGCGCCCGCTACCTGTGGCGGCACCCGGTGCTGCGCTCGCTGGTGGTCACCGGTGGGGCGGCCATGGTGCTGTCCAGTGTGAGCAGCACGGCCACGTACGCGATGCTCGACGCCGGGCTCCACCGGTCCCCGGCTTTCGCAGGCGTACTGACGCCGCTTCAGGGGCTCGGATCGGTCGTCAGCGGGCTGGCAGCCGGTGCGCTGATGCGCCGGATGTCCGAGCGCGCATTCTCGGCGGCAGGACTTGCCCTCTTCGCCGTCGGCGTGCTCGCGCGGGCGACTACCTCCCTGCCCATCGTGCTCGGCGGCAGCGTGGCGATCGGTCTGGGTCTGCCCTGCCCGCTCATCGCGGCGCTGACAGCAGTCCAGAGGGAAAGTCCGTCCGCGTTGCTCGGCCGGGTCGCGGCGACCGCCAACACGTTGATGTACGCGCCCACCGGACTCGCCCTGCTGCTCGGCACGGGAATGGTGGCCGCCCTCGACTACCGTGTGCAGACTCTCGCCGCCGGCATCTGCGGTGTGGCCGTGGCCGCCGTGCTCGTCGTCTCCGGCCGCACCACGCGGGACACAGCACGGAGCAGCACACAGCCGATCAATGAAACGCAGGAAGCCGACGCCGCGTAGCAGGAACGATGCCGGAAGAACCCAGGATCGCCACGCGCTCGGACGGACCCGTGCTGCGGGTACCGGCGCCGAGCACTCGTTCTCCGCCTGCGTTCGACCGTTCCACACGATGCGGCAGGGCTGGCACACTGGTCCGCGTGTCGAGGGACCTTCGGATCGGGCTGCTCGGGGCAGCCGCCATCGCGCCCAGTGCGCTGATCAAGCCCGCGCGGCAGACGCCGCGTGTCACCGTGACCGCCGTCGCGGCACGCGACCGGGCACGCGCCGAGGCGTTCGCCCGCAAGCACGGCGTCCCCGTCGTGCACGCCGGCTACGACGCGCTGCTCGCCGACCCCCGGGTGGACGCCGTGTACGTGCCCCTGCCCAACGGGTTGCACGCCGAGTGGACACTGAAAGCTCTCGAGGCCGGTAAGCACGTGCTGTGCGAGAAGCCGTTCACCGCCAACCGTGCCGAGGCCGAGTGTGTCGCGGACGCCGCCGACGCCGCCTTCGCGCGCAGCGGCTTGGTGGTGATGGAGGCTTTCCACTACCGCTACCACCGGCTCGCCGAACGGATGCGCGAGGTCGTGGCGAGCGGCGAACTGGGGGAGCTGCACCGCGTCGAGGCCGAGGTGTGTTTTCCCCTGCCTCGGTTCAGCGACATCCGCTACGACTACACGCTGGCGGGCGGCGCGACGATGGACGCCGGCTGCTACGCGGTACATGTCGCCCGACTTCTCGGCGGCGATCCGTCCGTCACCTCGGCACGGATGATGACGCTGCGCAGAGACCCGCGCATCGACCGCGCCATGAGTGCCGAGCTCGCTTTCCCGAGTGGGGCGACCGGGCGCGTCCGCGCGTCGATGTGGTCGCGCCGTGTGGTGTCGATCCGGGCCCGCGCGGTCGGAACGGACGGCGAACTGAACGTGACCAACTTCGTGATGCCCCAGCTCTACCATCGGATGACGATCCGCGCGCCGCGCAGTTCGGGAGGACACGTGGTACGGCGGGAGCGCGTACCTCGGAACCCGTCGAGCTACGCCTGCCAACTGGCGGCGTTCGCCGCCGCGGTGCTCGACGGCGGGCCGGTCATCACCTCCGCCAGGGACGCCGTGGCGACCATGGGCGTCCTCGACGGCATCTACCGCGCCGGCGGGCTACCGCTCCGCGGCGCGACGAAGGTGAGACGCTGATCACCTGGGCCGCCAACGCCAACGCCAGCGGGGCGGGCGCCCCGGCCGGGTTGATCACCGGCCCATCGCGGGCGTCCGGCGGTACTGAACCCGCCCCGCGTACCGGGTGATGCCGCGTGGCGTCAGACCGACGGCCGCCGCCGGCGAAGGCGCTCCGCCCCCTGCTCGCCGTGGCAGCTTTGCCCGCATGGTCTGCACGCCGGGCGGTCATTCACTGCATCCTGCTCCCGGCCGGGCAGGGAAACGCCCGTCCTATGGAACAGACAGGATGATTGGCGGGATCCTGACCGGCGTACGACAATGTGTACGGGGTCGGACCGCGGTGTGCGGGACCGACCCGCTGCTGCATGGGGGGCGCAGCCGCATGTCTCTGGCCTTCGTCCCCTCCCGCTGATTCTCCGGCACGCCGGGAGGCCCTCTTGAGCGAACATCTCCATGCGTGGCCCTCTCTGGTCTATGCGGACCTGGCACCGATGGTCGGCCACGTCAACCGGTTGGTCCAGGTCGGCGGCAAGTACACCCTTGACCAGCCGTTCGAAGCAGGCTGGGGAAACATCGTCCTCGATGTCACTCCCCGGGGCCTCAGGACGCCTACGCTCAGGCAGCCGGACGTGACCTTCACCGTGCACTATCGCCTGCTCGACGGTGACGTGGTCATCGAGGCCGACACGGGCTCGCGGACCCTGGCACTTCCCGCGGAATCCGTCGCCGCGTTCTACGCGTCGTTCTGCGCCGCGGCAGCCGAACTTGGCATACGCAGACCGGGCAGCTCGCTGTTCTGCGAGATCCCCGATGCCCCGACACGTTTCGAGGACGATCACGTCGAACGCCCCTGGGATCGCGATGCGGCCCGGCACATCTGGGAAGCGTTGAACCGTGCCGCCGACGGGCTCGAGACGTGGCAGGCTCCTTACGAAGGACACCGACCCAGGGTCGGTGTCATGTGGGGCGGCTTCGACCTCTCCGCCACGCGGTATCGCGCGCAGCCCACCGAACCCCCCTTGGACCGCCCGGCTTTCCTGCAGAACTGCCAGGTCGAGGCATATGTGTCAGTGGGATTCTCCTTCGGGAGTCCCCAAGCGCCTCACGTGGGTATGTACGGTTATATCTGGCCCCAGCCGGACGGTCTTGAGGGCCGTTCCTGGGGCGTCGACGGCGCGGCCTGGCATCCCGATGCCGGTCTGGTCCTTCTGCCGTGGGCCACGCTCAGGGAGACAGCCGATCCGCGAGGGGCCATCGTGGCGTTCGGTGACGCCGTCTACGACGCCGCCGTCGAGACGGCGGGCTGGCCGTCCAACCTCATCGGTCCTCGGTGCGACGGTTGGTACATGAGCAGGACACCGCCGATACCCGCCCGGAGCCGGCGCCACTGAACGACGGTCCGCTCCTGCGCCGTTCCTCCAGATCGCCGCGGCGCTGTTCATCACCCCCGAGACGGCTTCCGCCGACTCTGTCGGTATCTGTGGGGTGGACGTCCTGATCGCCATGGCGCGCTGCGGGCCCCGGCGTCAGGCTGAAGGGACAGCGCCGGTGGGACGGCGACCGCACACACAGGGAAGGCGGACACCATGGGGATCGACGACACCAGGGTGGCGAACGTGGACGTGCCGGGCACGAAGCTGGCCCGCGAGGCGACGGAGCTGATCCGTGACACCACGAGCGACCTCGTCTACCACCACTCCCGCCGGGTGTACTTCTTCGGCAGCCTGCAGGGGCGCAACCGCGATCTGAGCTTCGATCCGGAGCTGCTCTATCTCGGAGCCATGTTCCACGACGTGGGCCTGAGCGAGCCCTTCCACGCCAGTGGCCGCCGCTTCGAAGTGGACAGCGCCGAGGAAGCGAAGCGGTTCCTGCAGGCGCACGGGGTTCCGGAAGACAGTGTGCGCCGGGTCTGGACGGCGATCGCCCTGCACACCACGCCCGGGATTCCGGAGTTCATGGAGCCGGAGGTGGCTCTGGTCACCGCCGGGGTGGAGTACGACGTCCTGGGCATCGGATACGGTGCGATCCCGGCGGCGGAGCGGGCCGAGATCGTGGCCCTGCACCCCCGCCCCGACTTCAAGAGCCAGATCCTGAAGGCGTTCACGGACGGCATCCGTCCGAAGCCGGAGACGACGTTCGGCAATGTGAAGGCCGACGTTCTGGAGCACTTCGTCCCCGGCTTCCAGCGCGGCGACTTCGTTCGTACGATTCTCGAGTCCCCGTGGGAGGAGTAGGTCGGCCGGTGTCCCGCCGCAGTCATACGGTCGCGGTCGTCGCCTTCGACGACGTCCAGCTCCTTGATGTCACCGGCCCGGTCGAGGTCTTCACGACCGCCCAACGCTACGGTGCGGACTACGACGTCCGAGTCGTCTCGCCCACCGGCGCCGATGTCGTCACCTCGTCGGGACTGACCATCGGCGTCAACGGCTCGCTGTCCTCCCTTCCCCGTCGGATCGGCACCCTGCTGGTCCCCGGGAGGAGGGACTGGCGGGCCGCTGTCAGTGACACGGACCTGGTGGAGTCGGTCACGCACCTGACCGGTCGGGCCGAGCGGGTGACCTCCGTCTGTGCGGGGGCGTTCGTTCTCGCCGCGACGGGATTGCTGGACGGTCGGCGCGTCGCTACACACTGGGAGCTTGCGCCGGACCTGGCGGTGGCCTTCCCAGGGGTACAGGTGGAACGCGAGCCCGTCTTCGTCCGCGACGGCCATGTCGTCACGTCGGCCGGGGTCACCGCGGGCATCGATCTCGCGCTCTCCCTGGTCGAAGAGGACTGGGGAGCCGACGTGGCCCGCAACGTGGCCAGGCAACTGGTCGTCTTCATGGCCAGGCCCGGCGGGCAGGCGCAGTTCAGCGCCCGGCTGGTTCCGGGCCAGCCGCGGCACACGGCGGTCAGACGCGTGATGGACCATGTCGGCGCCGACCCCTCGGCCGGGCACACACTCGATTCCCTGGCCGCTGTGGGAGGTGTGAGCGCACGGCATCTGGGGCGGCTCTTCCGTACCGAGATCGGCATGTCTCCTGGGCAGTATGTCGAATCCGTGCGGATGGAGGCCGCCCAGGTTCTCCTGGAGAAGGGCAGTGACACGGTGGAGGAGGTGGCGCAGCAGGCGGGATTCGGCTCCTCGGAGTCGCTGCGCCGGGCCTTTCAGCACACCCTGGGCGTCTCTCCGACCGCGTACCGTGCCCGCTTCCAGAGCACCGAGGGCAGCCGCCGCGTCGTCGCGGCCTGAGGACCCGCATCCCTCGCAGTGGAACGTCCCCGGCTGCCTGTGTGCAACGCCGACGGTGCACCGATAGGGCCGAATAACATGAACGTAGCGACGTCCGCGGCTGGGCATGCCGCGGGCGCCGGGCCTCGGAGGCCGCGGATCGGCTCGGGCGGTCCCTATGCCGCCGGAGCTGCTACGAACGTGCGATGCGCGTCCGTAACCGCTGCCCAGGCTGCGGAACCGACCGGCTGGTGCCTGGACGGGACACGGCCGGCATGCCGATCCGCCGTGACTGTGCGGGTACTGTCCGTGACTTTTGCTCCGGCGCAGCGAGGTGACACCAGTTTCGCGATCTGCAATCGAGGCCGTGGCGATGAACGAGGCATCATCGGCAACCGGGCCCGCCCCTCAAGGCGGCGGATCCATGACGCTACGTCTCCTGGCCGACATCGGTGTCATTCTGGCCAGCAGTCTTGACCTTGACGCCGAGGAGGCTCTGCGCCGGCTGTCCCGTCGCCTGGTGCCGCAGTTCGCCGACGCCTGTGTGGTGGATCTCCTGGACGGAGACCGCGTGCGGCGCATCGCCGTCACGCACCGCGACCCGGACCGCGCCGTGCGCGCACTGCCGGAAGGGCCGATTCCCGGCCTGGCCGACTCAGCCGACCCGCTGGGCCGGGTGCTGCGCGGTGCAGGCCCCGTGACCTTCGAGGGCCCGGCGCGCAGCCGGGTGCCGGGATCACCGGGGAGCGTCCAGCAGCACCTGTACCGCGTCCTGGACGCCGGATCCGTTCTTGTCGTCCCGCTGCGGGCCCGTAGCGAGACCCTCGGCGCACTCACCCTGATCCGTCCTCCCAGAGTTCCCTTCGGGGCGGAGGACCAGCAACTGGCCACCGATATCGGCCGCCGCGCCGGGCTGGCGCTGGAGAACGCCCGACTGTACGCCTTCCAGCGCAACACCGCCGAACAGCTCCAACGCTCTCTTCTGCCGGACCTGTCCGGCCTGCACGGCCTGTGGCTGACTGCGCGGTACGCCCCTGCCCGAGCAGGCGCCGAAGTCGGCGGCGACTGGTACGACGCCTTTGCGCTGCCCGGCCCATCGACCGTTCTCGTGATCGGCGATGTGATGGGCCACGACCTCACGGCGGCCGTCCGCATGGGGCAACTGCGCAACATGCTCCGGGCTCTGGCCTACGACAGCGGCGACACACCGGCCGGGGTGATGTGCCGACTGGACCGCGTCATGCAGGGGATGACCTCCATCGAACTGGTGACAGCCGTGATCGCCAAGCTCCACGCCCCCGGTGCTGCCGGCTGGCCGCTGTCGTGGACCAACGCCGGTCACCCGCCGCCCCTGCTCACCCTGCCTGACGGGACCACTTGTCTCCTGGAAGACGGACACGCCCCGATCCTCGGTCTGGACCCGCCGTCCCGGAGGACGGACGCACACATCGTCGTGCCACCCGGCGCCACCGTGCTGCTGTACACCGACGGGCTGATCGAGCGTCCCGGCGAGGACATCGGCCGTGGCCTGACCCGCCTGCGGCAGCAGGCAAGCGCCCTGGCTGCCTGCCCCCTCGACGCGTTCTGCGACAGCCTGCTCATCCGGCTCGAGACCGGTTACCACGACGATGTCGCGGTGCTCGCCCTCAGGAACTCCGACACGGCTACGGCAGCCTGACGCCTCGGTAGGCGTCGCGCGTGCACGGATGTCTCGCGCTGGAGAGGCGGTGACGCATTCCAGCTATGGCTGGGCGGTACGGCGGAACAGGGCCGTCCACAGGAAGGATTCACCGAAGCGCCGGGACTCGGGCGGCTCGTGGTGCATGCGGCGGAGTTCAACCTCCGCCAGATCGGAGAAGATCCAGCGCAGGGACTTTGGGGTGTAGGCGAGGCCGCCGTGGAGGCGGGACGTGCGGTAGTAGTCGGTGTCGCCGAGTTCGGAACCCATCTCGCCGGCTGCGAAACAGGTGAGGGCCAGCTGCCCGCCGGGCGCAAGAGCCCGGTCGAGCAGAGCGAGGTAGCTGATGCGACGGTGCGGCGGCAGATGATGGAAGCAACCGGAGTCGTAGATCAGGTCGTACGGGCCGGTGAGCTCGGTGCCGACAAGCTGGAACGCGTCGCCGCAGTGGAATCCAACCTCGATCCCCGCCTCACGGGCGCGGTCCTCGGCCCACGCGATGGCCGCGGGGGAGAGGTCGACGGCGTCCACCTCGAAGTCCGATGAGGCGAGGTGGAGCGCGTTGCGGCCCGGACCGCACCCCAAGTCGAGAGCGCGACCGACGGGGATCAGCCCGCGTTCGAGGTAGGAGACCAGGTTTTCGTCCGGCTTCGCCACGAAGAACGGCACGGGCTTGGAGCGGTCCGCGTAGAAGCTGTCCCACCAGGAGGCCGCTTCTGCTGTCCAGCGGTCGGCCTCCGGCGCGAACAAGCTGTCCAGGAGCTTGAGCACATCGTCCACCGTGCGGATGTTCCGGTCCATCCGTCCCCCTTCCCTGTCCGCTGATCGTAGGCCCGGCTGCCGCAAAAGCCCAGATCAGATGGTGTGGTCGGATGCTCCGGACGACCGTGTGAGGGGCTCGGGCGAAGGCAGCGGCGAGCCCGCTCACAACGTGGGTGGTGCACTGCCCAAGCACCCACCGAAGGCCATCACGGGGGCACTCCCAGCCGCGCTGGCCCAAGTTTTTCGCTGATCCACCGGACACGCCCTCATGCCTCTCCGGGCGGCAACCCCGGGCTCAGCGGCGCAGGGCGGTCTCCCGCTGCATGTGCGACAGTTTCTCGGGATTGCGTACGGCGTAGAGACCGGTGATGAGGCCGTCGTCGATACGCACAGCGATCACGGTGTCGATCGCGCCGTCGAGCCGGAGAACCAGCGCCGGGTAGCCATTGACCTGTGCCGGCCGCAGCGACGCCGCGGCGATCCTGCCCAGCCCGGCGGCCAGCAGGCGGGCCACCTTGTCGGCCCCCACGACGGGCCGCGGGACGGCCTGCTTGACCCCGCCGCCGTCACCCAGGAAGACGACGTCGGGCGCCAGGATGTCGAGCAGGTTCTGAAGATCGCCCGTTTCGGCCGCCCGATGGAACGCATCGAGCGCGTCTTGGGTCTCGGTCCGGGAAACGACCCCGCGCGGCCGACGCGCCGCGACGTGTGACCGTGCCCGGTGCGCGATCTGGCGGACCGCGGCCGGGCGCTTGTCGACGGCTTCCGCGATCTCGTCATACTCCAGTTCGAACACCTCACGCAGCACGAACACCGCCCGCTCGGTCGGCGTGAGCGTCTCCAGCACCAGGAGCATCGCCATCGAGACGCTGTCGGCCAGCTCGACGTCCTCGGCCACGTCCGGCGCGGTCAGCAGCGGCGCGGGCAGCCACGGACCGACGTAGGACTCCCTGCGGCGGCCGAGTGTGCGCAGCCGGCTCAGCGCCTGGCGCGTGGCGATCCGGACCAGGTACGCACGCTGATCCCGCACCGTGCCGAGGTCGACGCCCGCCCACCGCAACCAGGTCTCCTGCAGGACGTCTTCGGCGTCGGCGGCCGAGCCGAGCATCTCGTAGGCGACGGTGAACAACAGGTTGCGATGGGCGACGAACGCCTCGGTGGCGGGGTCCGTGCGTTCGCCGCCGGTGAGTTGCCCGGCCGTGTCCCCTGCGCGCTCGCTGCGCTCGTCCTTCACCGGCTGCTCCTGTCTGTTCGCTTTCGACGCTGCCACGCGCACAAGACGCCGGTCACCGCAGCTTTGTGACACCCACAAGCAGTGGCGCACGTCACACGAGCACCCCGTCACAAGGAGCGGGCCGTCGGCATCTTGTGTTCGTTCAGTGCATCACCACGAGTGAGGACGAGGCCATGGACGCCCGATTCAACTTGTTCGACAACGAGATCGCCGCCAAGTTCACCAAGCGGTTCGCCAACGCCGGCCTGGTGATCCAGCAGTCGCCGCTGCCGATGTCCACGCAGGAGTTGGTGTCGCTGCGCGCCAGCCAGATCAACGGCTGCGGTTGGTGCATCGACATGCACACCAAGGAGGCCACAGCGGCCGGTGAAACCGCGGTCCGGCTCAACCTGGTCGCCGCCTGGCGCGAGTCCACCGTGTTCACCGAGGCCGAGCGGGCCGCCCTGGCGCTCGCCGAAGAGGGCACCCGGCTGGCCGACGCCTACCAAGGCGTGTCCGACGAGACCTGGGCCGAGGTACGCAAGCACTACGACGACGACCAGATCGCCGCGCTGGTCTCTCTGGTCGCCCTGATCAACGCGGCCAACCGGCTCGCCGTGATCGTGCACCAGAAGGGGGGTTCCTACGAGCCCGGCATGTTCGCCGCCGCGCTCAACTGATCGGCGGACGAACCCGGCCCGGCCCGGGATCATTCGATCCGGGCCGGGCCCGCGCATGTCGCCACCTGATGACAACACATCACCGTCCGGTCTCCCTGTCGTCGGCGGCGGCGGCCTGTGTTTCGGCATCGCGCAATGCGTCGGTGATCGCGCGGAATCCGCGGCGCTCGGCATGGGCGCGGGCAGTGATGCCGTCGCCGTCCGGCAACAGCGGGTCGGCACCGGCGGCGAGCAGGATCTCCACCACCTCCTGGTGCGTGCGGCCGCCGTCGCCGAGGATGACCGCCTCCAGCAACGCTGTCCAGCCGAGCTGGTTGACGTGATTGACGTCGATGTCCGTCTCGGCCAGTACGGCCCGCACATACTCGACATGACCGCGCTCGCTCGCCGGGATCACCGATACCCCGCCGAAGCGGTTGGTCAGCGTCACGTCCGGGCCTGCCGGCAGCAGCGCACGCATCATCGGCACGCTGCCGGTGACCCCGGTGACCAGCCACGCGCTGTCCAGGCGCGCGTCTTGCGCGTTCACGTCCGCACCAGCGGCCACCAGCTCGCGGGCCACCGCCACCTGGTCGGCGAGAGCGGCCACCAGTACAGCGGTGCGGCCGTCCGCATCGCGCGCCTGGATGTCGGCCCCCGCCGCCAGCGCCGCGCGGACCGCATCCACGTCGCCGCGTCGTGCGGCGTCCAGCAGGGTGCGGTCGGCCGGGGACGAAGACGTGTCGGTCATGGCGAAGCTCCTTTGGAGAGCGAGGGCGGGCAGCAGGGCGGCACGGCCGCGTACAAGCCAGGCTGCCAGGTGGGAGCGGTGGCGCACCCGAGGGGGAGCGCCACATGCCGACGGTGCCCGCCGGGACCGCCCGGCAGGCATGTCAACGGTCCCGGCGGACGGGTCAGCGGGCGTTGCTGATCGCGGCGACACCGGCCTGCGCGAACTGCTCGTCCAGGTCACCGGACGGTGCGCCCGCGACACCGATGCCCGCGATCGGCGCGTCGCGGTGGTCGACCGGGGCGCCACCCGCCAGGAACAGCGTGCCCGGGATGTCCTTGAGAGTCGGGGCGTTCTGCAGGCGCTTGGCCAGCTCCGAGGTGGGCGCGTTCCAGGAGACCGAGGTGAAGGCCTTCTTGATCGCGGATTCGTAGGACTGCGGGCCGGCTCCGTCACCGCGCAGGGTCACGAGGGTGTTGCCGTTGCGGTCCACCACCGCGACGCTCACCCGCTGGCCGCTCTTGTGCGCTGCGTCCAGCGCGGCCTGGGCGGCACGGGTGGCGGCGTCGATGGTGAGGTGATCGGTTGCGGTCGTGGCGTTGTCCTTCACCGTGGCCTGCACCGCCTGCGCCGGGGCGGCGGCACCGGGCTGGGCGGAGGCGGACACCGCGCCGATCACGCCGGTCCCGATGATCGCGCACCCCGCGGCGGCGGTGACGACCTTGGCACGGGTGGAGAACTTCCTGGCCTTGTGCTGCATGACGGGCAACTCCCTGTGATGAACAGATGCCGGATGGACCAGCGCCGTTGTGCGCTGTGCTCCCAGCCTCCGTCCGTTTCCCCCGCCGAACCGTCAGCGTCCCGGCTCGCACCGGCGCGCGGGACGGAGGACGGTCCCGTCATCCGATCGGTTGACCCGCGCCCACTCCCGCTGGGTCACAATGGAGGTGTTTGCCCAGCTCAGGAAGCTCGGCCGGGATGCGGAACACCCGGGCAGCCGAGCGGACGGAGACACCCCCGACGGCCCCGGCCGGAAAGGATCACTGATGCCGCCCCCCGCTGTCGAGCGTGGCTCCCGCCGGCTCGCGCTTGTCATCCACGCGGTGTTCTTCCTGCTGCTGGGCGCCGCCGCGATCCGCTACGTGCAGCGGCACGGCACCCAGGCGCCGACACCGGCTGTCCTCGCGCTGGCCTGTGCTCTCGCACTGCTGTACGTCCTCGGCCCGGCCCTCGGCCGGCGCGCCACGTCCAGCCCGGACCCCCTCGCGCCCCCGGCACTCCTGTCCGCGGGCCCGGGCCGGCCCACGGGGCCGCGCCTGCTGTGGTTGTGCGCGCTGGTCGCGGTCTGGGTCGTGCTGGTCACCCTGGCGCCCAGCTTCTCCTGGTGCGCTGTTCCGCTGTTCTACACCGCGCTGCGCACCCTGCCGCCGCCGGCCGCCACACTCCTCGTGGCACTGTTCACCGTGTTGGTGATCTTCGCGCAGCTGCGCCTGGCCCACCGCTTCGACCTGGACCTGGTGGTCGGCCCACCCGCGGTCGCCGCTCTGGCCACTGCGGTCTTCGCCCACATGGACCGCCAGACGACCCGTCAAGCGGCCCTGATCCGTGATCTGATCCGCGCACGCCGCGAACTGGCCGCCACCGAGCGCCGCGAAGGCGTCCTCGCCGAACGCCAGCGGCTGTCCATGGAGATCCACGACACCCTCGCCCAGAGCCTGTCCAGCCAGCACATGCTGCTCCAGGCCGCCGACAGGCTGTGGGACGCCGACCCGCAGCGTGCCCGGGACCACGTGGGCACCGCCGCCACGATCGCCGAACGCAGCCTCGCCGAGGCCCGCCGCTTCGTCCACGACCTCGCCCCCGCCGACCTCGCCGAAAGCGGCGGCCTGGAGGCCGCACTGCGCACACTGGCCTCCCGGGAGACGACCGACGAGTGCACCGTGGGCTGCCACATCGAAGGCAGCCCTGGACCGCAGCCCTTGCCCGACGGCGTCCAGTCCGCGCTGCTGCGCGTCGCGCAGGGTGCCCTCGCCAACGTGAGGGAGCACGCAGGCGCCACCCACTGCGCCCTCACCCTCACCTACCTCGACGACCAGGTCCGCCTGGACATCGCCGACGACGGCCGGGGCTTCGAGGCGACCGCCCTGCCCGAGCGTGCCACCGGGGTCCGCGGCCACGGCCTGCCCGCGATCCGTGCCAGAGTGCGCCAGCTCGGCGGAACCCTCACCATCGAGTCCGCGCCCGGAGACGGCAGCGTCGTCTCCGCTTCCGTCGCACTTCACCCCGCCCCCGGAGAGGCACCGTGACCCGCACCGACCCCACCGAACCCGCGCGGCCCGAGCCCGCCACCGCCGGCGCCCCGCGCCCCGGCCGCCCCCCGATCGCCGTCCGCGTCCTGCTGTGCGACGACCACGCCGTGGTCCGCGCCGGACTGCTCGCCCTGCTCGGCAGCGCCCCCGGCATCGAGGTGGTCGGCGAGGCCGGCAACGGCGACGAGGCCGTCGCGCTCGCCGCCAAGCTCGCCCCCGACGTCGTCCTCATGGACCTGCAGCTCGGCGCCGGCATGGACGGCATCCAGGCCACCCGCCGCATCACCGCCGACTCCGGCGGCGCGGTGCACGTCCTCGTCCTGACCACGTACGACACCGATGCCGACGTCACCCGAGCCGTCGAGGCAGGTGCCACCGGGTATCTGCTCAAGGCCGAACGGCCCGAAGAACTCTTCGCCGCAGTCCACAGTGCCGCAGCCGGCCGCACCGCCCTGTCCGCACCCGTCGCCCACCGCGTCATGGCCCACATGCGCAGCCCCCGTCCCACCCTCACCCCCCGCGAGCGGGACATCCTCGGCCAGTTGGCGCGCGGCATCTCCAACCGCGACATCGCCAAGGCCCTCTTCCTCAGCGAGGCCACGGTCAAGACCCACCTGGGCCGCATCTACGCCAAACTCGGTGTCGACACGCGCGCCGGCGCCGTAGCCGTGGCAAAGGAACAGCGCCTCCTGCCGTGACCGCGGGCAGGCCGTGCCCGAAAACGGCGTCCACTGTCATGGGGCAGACCCCGCAGCGGCCGGGCCGGGCAGGCCGCACCGGATCGCCGCCAGGAGAAGCCTGTGCGTCCGCGACGGACGACACAAGGCAAAGGCAAGGAGGTCGCTCACTCCTTGCCACTCTCAACGTATAGCGCACCGGGGGCCTTGCGGCAAGACCCGGGTCGTGCTGCAGAATCTCCAGCCGAAGCCAGAACCTGCGGAAATCCGGGATTCACGACGTACCTGTGCTTTTGCCGATGTATGGGCCTCGCTGTATGTCCGACCGCCGGTGGGAATCGCGGTGCGGCTGTGGGAACCCGGCGCGGAGGTGCGGGTGTGCGTGCCACCGGATGGCGCGGAACTGCTGGCCGAAATCCCCTCTCGTTGAACGGGCGTTGTGATGATTGACGTGATCGTGGTCGGCGGCGGACCGACGGGCTTGATGCTGGCCGCCGAGTTGCGGCTGCACGACGTGCACGTGGTCGTGCTGGAGAAGTTGACCGAGCCGACCGGGCAGTCCCGCGGACGTGGCCTGCACGTGCGCAGCGTCGAGATAATGGACCAGCGCGGCCTGCTGGACCGGTTCCTCGCGGTCAGTGAGAAGTTCCGGGCGGGCGGTCTCTTCGGCGGCATCCACAAGCCGTGGCCGGACCGGCTGGACACGGCTCATCCGTACGGCCTCGCCACCCTGCAGCCGGTCACCGAGCGGCTGCTCAATGAGCGTGCCCTCGAACTCGGTGCCGAGATCCGGCGCGGCTGCGAAGTCGTCGGGCTGAGCCAGGACGAGGACGGGGTGACCGTCGAGCTGGCGAGTGGGGGCACCCCCGCCGACGAGGCCGTAGCCGGCGGGGGAGGTAGGCGCCTGCGCTCGCGCTATCTCGTCGGGTGCGACGGCGGCCGCAGTGCGGTGCGCAAGCGGCTCGGCGTCGGTTTCCCCGGTGAGCCCGCCAAGGTCGAGACGCTGCTGGGCGATATGGAGGTGACCGAGGATCCGGCGACGGTTGCCGCGATCGTCGAGGAGGTCCGCAAGACCCAACTGCGGTTCGGCGCCATCCCCTCCGGGGACGGGGTGTACCGCCTCATCGTGCCCGCCGACGGCGTGGCCGAGGACCGTGCGACCGCGCCGACCCTCGAGGAGTTCAAGAAGCAGCTGCGGGCCTTCGCGGGCACAGACTTCGGGGCGCACTCGCCGCGCTGGCTGTCCCGGTTCGGCGACGCCACCCGGCAGGCCGAGCACTACCGGGTCGGCCGGGTGCTGCTGGCCGGCGACGCGGCGCACATCCACCCGCCGACCGGCGGGCAGGGGCTCAACCTCGGTGTGCAGGACGCGTTCAACCTGGGCTGGAAGCTGGCCGCCGCGGTCAACGGTTGGGCTCCCGAGGGGCTGTTGGACAGCTATCACGCCGAACGGCACCCGGTGGGGGCCCGTGTGCTGGACAACACCCGCGCGCAGATCACGCTGCTGGGGACCGAGCCCGGTGCGGTCGCGCTGCGGGAGCTGTTCTCGACGCTGATGGACTTCGAGGAGGTCAACCGGTACGTGACCGAGATGATCACCGCGGTCGGGGTCCGCTACGACTTCGGTGAGGGTCACGCACTGCTGGGCCGGCGCATGCGGGACGTGGGGCTGAAGCGGGGCCGCCTCTACGAGCTGATGCACGGCGGCCGCGGGCTGCTGCTCGACCAGACCGGCCGGCTCTCGGTGGCGGGCTGGGCGGATCGGGTCGACCACGTCGTCGACGTCAGCGAGGAACTGGACGTGCCCGCGGTGCTGCTGCGGCCGGACGGCCACGTGGCCTGGGTCGGTGAAGACCAGCAGAATCTGCTCGGTCAACTGCCCAAGTGGTTCGGCGCTCCCGTCGGCTGAGCGCGCTGTCGCGGCCCGAAGGGGACGGTGCCTGGGTGCGGCCGAGTTCGGCGCCGTACCCCGCCGGGCTCGAAGCCCCCGCGCAGTAGGCCGGCCTCGGCGCGATCCAGATCGCCCGCCAAGGTGCCCCGCACGGCTCCGGCCTGGGCAGGACCCGTTGGGCGGTAGAGCGCACGTTCGCATGGCTGCACCAGTTCAAGCGTCTTCGCATCTGCTACGAGATACGTGCGGACTTCCACCAAGGCCTCCTCGAACTCGCCTGCTCCATCATCTGCTTGCTCAGCGACTTCGAGCAGGGCTTCGTCGATGCACTGCTGGCCCGCATGGGAATGGAGACTTCCAAGCTGTCCCTGTACCAGGCAAACCACGAGAAGTACCTCAAGGCGGCCCGCGCACGCGCCGCCCGATGACGACGGATAGAACAAGGGAATGAAGCAAGCCGGAGCCCTTATCGCTGCAGTGGCCCTCGCCGTCTGGTTGGTGTGGAACCTGTTCCGCATCGTGACTGGCCTTCGAGACAGATCATGGCGGCGCCCGCTGTGGTGGACACGTGTGTGCTCCGTCGCGTTCTTCGCGGGCCTCGCGTCGTGGATCTGGGGAGTGTTCAGAACAGGGCTCGACGTCCGCGAAACGTGCCAGTTCGTCCATCACCAGTACTACGACAGGGCATACAGGGATGCACACGCCGCGGAGTTCCAGAAATTCTTCCCTCTGCACAACAAGTGCAATGCGCACTTCGACCTGGTTCCCCCATGGCTCAATCCGGCCCTCGTGGTGTGCGCCGTCATCTCCTTGGCCGCGATTGCTGCCCTCTTGAGGTTCGGCATCGCGCACCTCACCAGTTTACCCAGAAAGGAAAAACAGTCATGAACCAGACTGGTCTGTCACGACGTCGGTTCATCGGCGCCACGTCCGGTGTCGCGGCAGCCGCGACACTGGTCAACCTCAGCGGCGCCATCGTGGCCTCTGCCGACACTCGCACGTGGCAGAGCGCAACGTCGAGGAACGGTTGGCCCACCCTGGACAAGGCGACCGACTTCACCATCGAGGGCAGCGGCCGCAAGGTCGCGCTCGCCGAGGAAGACCCGTCCCGATTCGGTGCGGGCGCCGGTCATGGCCTTGCCGTCGAGAGCCGCGGCGGGCAGCAGTCCGGCCGGCATCGGGTGTTCGACGGCCCGCTGGGCAGCGCGGCGCTGCTCGCGCTCGACCGGCCCCGGGGTGCTCGGGATCTCGGGCGCCGTTGCGGTTCCGGCCGCGATTTCGGTGACGTATGCGCAGGTCGCCGTGTCCAGGGCGTCGGCGTCCAGGTCGGCGAGCGCGCGGCGGAAGATGCGTTCGCCGAGTACGAGGTACTGGCCGGTCAGCGGGTCGTACCGGGCACCGATGCGGGCCAGTTTGGCCTGCGGGGCGCGGGCGGCCCACTTCCGGATCGCGGTCATTGAGTCGCCGCCGACCATCAGCGTCGCGCACGCGGCCAGCACCCCGCGCGGTCCTCCGCCTCAGCAGGCCGCTCGCTGATCATCACGTCGGACGTGACGGGACCGCTGGCGCGCTGTCGGGAGCGTGCCCGCGGAACACGCAAAGCACGCCCGGTGCGCAGACAGGTGACCGGCTCGCGCTGGAGTGCCCCGCGCCCTCGCTCTGCCCGCGTGCCGCCCCAGGCCGCCTTGGTACGGGGCGCTGTTACGGCACCGCGCCGTAACGTCGCCGCGCGTTACGGCGCCGGTTTGGCCGCCGCGATGCGCTCCACGGTGCCGGCCTTGAGCCGCCGGGTCTCCACGACCCGCAGTCCCGCCGCTTCGACCAGGGGAAGCTGGCGGCGGGTGAAGTGTTCCCCGGCGGCGCGGATCGTGATCCGCTCCAGGAGCCACTGGACGGCATACAGGGGCGGCCAGTTGCTGCCGATGTGGTCGAGCAGCAGGAGTGTGCCGCCGGGCTTGAGTGCCCGGGCCATCTCGCCGACGGCCTGGGCCGGATCGGGGATGCTGCACAGCGCCAGCGCGCACACCACCGTGTCAAACGTGTCGTCCTCGAAGGGGAGCGCCTCGGCATTGCCTTCACGGAGTTCGACGTCGATTCCGAGCTCGGCCGCGCGCCGAGAGGCGATCTCCAGCATCGCCGGGCTCAGCTCGATTCCCGTGAGCCGTACGTCGGCGGGATAGAAGGGGAGGTTGCGACCGGTGCCGATCGCCACCTCCAGGACGCGGCCGGTGGCGCGGGAGCCGATCCACTCCCGTCCGCCGCCGAACTGGATGCGTTCGAAGAAGGCGATCTGCTGGTCGTAGTGGGCTGCGGCTTTGTTCCACACCCTGCGCTGTCTGGCGATGGGGGTCTCGCGCACCGTGGCGCGCCTGCGGGGGACACCGGTCATCGAGTCGCTCGCTCCTGTGCTGCAGGGCTGAGGAGGGGGCCGCTGGTGGCCGGGCACCCCAGCACTCATCTACTCCCGTTTGCCGGTCGCGAAGTCTACAACCGGTCTGCGCCGTCCGCTGCTCGTGGGCTCGATCGCTGTGGTGGGGGAGCGGGCGCAGGACCGGGCCTCGATCGGTGGTGTGTCACGTCGCTCCGGACAGGGGTGGTTGGGCCCGGTCAGGCTGCGCGGGTGCCGGAGATTCCCGGCACCCGCGCAGCCCGGTGAACGGGTCAGCGGACCTGCCGGGCCGCGTCCTCGATCACGCGGGCCACCACTTCGGGATGGCTGATCATGACGACGTGGGAGGCACCCTCGACCTCCACGACGTGGGACTTGGCGCGCTGGTACTCGAACCGTTCGAGAGCCGGGGGAATGGACTTGTCGGCGGTGGCGACGATGCCCCAGGAGGGGATGGTGTGCCAGGCGGCCGCGGTGGTGACGTCGGTGAAGGACGAGGCGCTGAAGGGCCGCTGCTCGGCGGCCATCAGCCGGGTCTCCTTCTCCGGCAGGTCGGCGGCGAACACGTCACGCAGCCGGTCGGGCCGGATGTAGAGGTCGGTTCCGGTGGTGCCGTCGGGGTTGGTGAACGGCACCTGGTTCAGCGCGGCCTGGATTTCGCTGCCGGGGTAGCGCTGGATGAGGTCGCCCAGCTTCTCGCCGGTGTCGGGAACGAACGCGGCGACGTAGACCAGGGCCTTGACGTTCGGGTTTCCGGCCGCCGCGTTGGTGATCACGGCGCCGCCGTAGGAGTGGCCGACGAGGACGACCGGACCCTTGATCGACTTCAGGACGCTGGAGATGTAGGGGGCGTCGGTGGGCAGGCCGCGCAGCGGATTGGCCGGGGCTACGACCGGGAAGCCGTCCTTCTGCAGCCCTGCGACCACGCCGTTCCAGTTGGAGGCGTCGGCGAAGCCGCCGTGGACGAGTACGACCGTGGGCTTGGCCGCCGAAGTGCTGTCGCTGTGGTTCTCGGTGGCCGACGCCGCTTGGGTCAAGGTGGCGACGGCGGCCGCGCCGGCCAGGGCTGCCGCCGCGGCGGCACCGACGACGTAGGTGCGGCGTCTGCGTGAGGACTTCATGATCGTGCTCCTGTACGGGATGGGTGGGCGTTGGCCCGGGCAGGGCGCGCAGCGGTGCCGGGCCGCGGCGAGGTGGCGTCGAAGGGTGCGAAGAGTTCAGGGATGACTGCGGGGCGAGGCCGGAGAGCGGTCGGGGCAGTCGGCACTCGCCGACCGGTTGCGACGGGTCGGCCGGCGGGCGCTGTCGAGGGCGGTGCGGCGGGCGATCAGCCGAGGGCGGCCTGCTTGATCAGGTCGGCGACGGCGGTGGGCTGCGAGACGTAGACGGAGTGGCTGCCGGGTACTTCGACCGTCCGGGCCCCGATCCGCTCGGCCATCGCGCGCTGGGCCGGCGGCGGGATCATGCGGTCGTCGCCGGCCACCAAATACCAGGCCGGCTTGGTACGCCAGGCCGGCTGGGACACCGCGCCGCCCAGGGCGTCCACGCTCCAGGGAACCTGCGAGTCGGCCATGAACTCGGCCTGGGCGCGGGGCAGGTCACCGGCGAAGGAGTCGGCGAACTTGTCGCGGTCCAGGAACAGAAAGCCCTGATGCGGCGGCAGGATCGGCGGAACCGGGGCTCCCGGCGGCGGATCGGCGATCAGCGTGCTCACCGACTCGCCCTTGTCGGGGGCGAACGCCGCGATGTACGCCAGCGACGCCACCTTCTCGTGATTGCCCGCCTCGGTGATCACGGCCCCGCCGTAGGAGTGGCCGACCAGGGTCACCGGCCCCGGTAGCCCGTCGATCACCTGCCGGGTGGTGGCCACGTCGCCTTCCAGCGACAACGTGGCGTTTTGCACGACGGCCACGGTGTAGCCGTCGGCCTTGAGGGCGTCGTAGACACCCTGCCAACCGGAGCCGTCCACGAAGCCTCCGTGAACGAGCACGACATTCCCGCGCGGTGCGTTGTCGTTCATCATTCCTCCAGTCCTCTCCGGGCCTGAATCCGAGGCCCTCGCCGAGAACACTAGGAATGCGGCCGATTTCGCCGCTTCAGTAATGTGACGTAGTTCCGGCCGCCGGGGGGTGTCACCGCTCGTGCAGCTGCTCCAGCGCGTCCCGCAGGGCGGCTCGGGAGGTCACACCCAGTTTGGGGAAGAGCTGGTAGAGGTGGGTGGAGACGGTGCGCGGGGACAGGAAGAGCTTCTCGGCTATCTGTTTGTTGGACAAGCCGGCGGCGGCCAGGCTCGCGATGTGCCGCTGCTGCGGTGTCAGTGCGGCGGCCTCGGGCCGGGACGCGGCACGCGCGGGGGCACCGCAGGCACGCAGTTCCTGGTTCGCCCGGTCGGCCCAGGGGACCGCGCCGAGCCGCTGGAAGATCTCCGCCGCGGTACCCAGGTGGTGGCGTGCCTGCGCAGGTGCTTTGCCGCGCCGAAGCCGCTCACCGCAGTACAGGTGGATACGGGCCAGGTCGAAGGGCCATCGCTCGGCGCCCTCGACGGCCAGGGCGTCATGGAATCCCGGATGCCGTTCGCCGTCGGCCGCCAGTGCGGCGGAGGCGTGCAGCAGCATCCTCAGGCGTGGGGACACCGCGTCCAGACCGGCGTTGCGGGCTGCGGCGACATGGTCGAGTGCCTGTTCGCGTCGGCCGGTTCGTACGGCAGCGTCCACCAGGTCCATGACCGTCCACAGCGCGTGCGGGGCGAACCTCGGCAGTGTTCCGGCCGGCGCGATGAACGTCGCATGCCGGTACGCCTCTTCGAAGTCTCCCCGCCCCAGGGCGGACAGGGCCTTGGCGTGGGCTGCGAAGGCGCGTACGGCGTCGGCGCGCCGGGGACCGGACCATTGGTCCATCTGGTCGGTCAGGCCCCGGACCGCCGCGTCGTCGCCGCCTGCCGCCGCCGTGCAGGCCAGCAGGAACTTCCCCGGCCAGGCGAGCATCGGGTAGTGGTACTGATCGCACAGGTCCAGTCCTTCGCGGACCGCCTGCCGCAGGTCCGGCCACTGCCCGGTCAGCCAGGCGTGCTTGCCCAGGAGGAACAGGGCGTCGATGGCCGGGGTGACGGTCTCGCCCCGGCGCCCGCCGGCCACGACGCGACGCAGCCCTTCCGCGCATCCGCCCAGACGGTCCACATACGCCCCGGCGATGGCCACCCGGACGATGCGCAGCGGGTCGGACTCGTGCGCCAGCCCCGCGATGGCCGTGTCCAGCAGTGCCAGATCGGATGGGCTCGTGCGGGCCGGATCGGCTAACGTGCTCCGCGAGGTCGCCAGCAGGCCCGGTGCCATGGGGTACCTGGCCAGGGCAGCGTCGAACCGGGACCACAAGTCGGGTCGGCCACCGTAGAAGCACACCAGCATCAGGGTGTGCAGCGCCTCGAACAAGGTGGTGTCGGCAGGGTCGTACGGCTCGGGATGCAGGGCGATGGCCCCGCACAACAGGCTGTATGCGGTATCGATGTCTCCACAGCCGCTGAGCAGATACGCCGACCCGGCCACCGCCGCGGCCATCGATCCCGCCCCGGGTGCCGCGCGGCGCGCATCGTCCAGCAGACGCGGCACATCACGCAGGTCACCGGTGATGTTCGCGCCGGTGTACGCCGCTTTCGCAAGCCGCCGTGCCCGTTCGGGACCCTCAGGGGTCAGATCGGCGGCACGCAGGAGCGCCGCCACCGCGGCGGGTCCGTCGCCGCGGCGGCCGATCACGGCGGCCACCTGCTCCACCAGCGCGGCGACCTGTTCGTCGGGTCCATGCGCGGCTTGGGCCAGATGCCATGCCCGGCGCTCCGGAACGTCCTCCCATGCCAGGGCCAGCGCGCGGTGGGCGCTGCGCCGCTGATCGCTGGTCGACAGATCCACCACTGCCGAGCGCGTCAGCGAATGCCGGAACCTCAAACCGGACGGTTCGTCCACGCGGATCAACTGGGCGCGCTCGGCGGGGCCCAGGTGCTTGAGGCTGCACCGCCCGGCAACGGCCCGCCGCAACACCCGCAGGTCCCCGGTGCCGTCCAGCGCGGCCAGCAGCAGTACGTACCGCGTGGCCGCGGGCAGGCTCGTGATCCGGGACGCGAAGGCCGATTGCAGCCGGTGGCTGAGCGGAAGACGCTCGGGCAGGGCCTCGGAGGCTGCGCGCTGCGAGCCGCTGAGCGCGACCGGAAGCTCCAGCAGCGCCAGCGGGTTGCCTTGCGCTTCGGCCATCAGGCGCCGTCGCACCCGCAGCGCCAGTGCCGGGAAGCGGTCGACCAGCAGATCGTCGGCCGCGGGATCGCTGAGAGGACCCACGTCGTGGACGGGAAGACCGCTGTAGTCGAAGAAGCTTTCCGCTCCCGGTCTTGCCGCGCACAGCATCCCGGCGCCGCTGCCGTCCAGTCGGCGCGCCACCTGGCCGAGGACCACGGCGCTGGCCGAGTCCAGCCATTGCACGTCGTCCACGACCAGCAGTGTCGGCCTGTGGACCGCAAGTCGTCTGACCAACGACAGCACGGCCTCGGCAACCGATTCGTGTTCGGGTGCCGGGCCGTCCTTCCGACCCAGGACCACGGTCAGGGCATCTCCGAGGACGACAGACGGCTGCTTTTCAGCCGCCGCGTCGAGCAACTGCCCAAGACCGCTGTAGCTCAGCCGCGCTTTGTACTCCACACCGGCGGTCGGCAGGACGTACATGCCGGAGTCCTCGGCCCGGGAGGCGGTGGCGGCCAGCAGCGCGGTCTTCCCCACGCCGGGCTCCCCCAGCAGCAGGAGCGGACCGCCGGCCCGCGCAATGCCCGCCAGGAAGCGGCCGATCCGGTCCAGATCTGCCTCGCGCCCGATCAGCGGCCCGTCGCCTTCGAACAGCCACGGGGTGACCTGGCCTCCAGAACGGGTGCGTTCACCGCTGTCATGAGGAGTCATGACGCGTACCTCCTGCCCGAAATACCTCTGATGTTCAATTGCGGGCGTTCCTGGTAGGTGAGTTGCCGGCAGTTGGCGACGGGCATCGTCGTGATCTGCTTCTCGCCGATCCCGATCCCGATCCCGGTCCCGATCCGGTGCAGCGCCGACGGCATCTACTCGTGCAGGGGCGAGCAATGCCGGTGCGGCGCGGCGCGGACGAAGGCGTGGTCATGCGTCAGATCGGAACCGTTCCCAAGCGAATACGGTGGCGCTTCTCGGAGCCCTTGTCGTCCGGGCGATTCTCGCAGCCGAACCAGGGACGGCCCGGCAGATACGGGAACCGCGAACGACGGCGGGCTAGCGATGCCCCGCGGTCACGAATGCGGTGATTTCGCCGGCGAACCGCTCGGGCTCCTCCACATGGCCGAAGTGTCCGCTGTGCTCCAGGACCAGCAGTTGCGAGGCAGGGATCAGCTTGTGCAGTTCCTCGGCCCACCGCACCCCGCACACGACGTCATGGCGTCCGACCACGACAAGCGCGGGCACGGTCAGCGCGCCAAGCGACGCGCGGTCGTCGATGAGGTCGGGTTCGCCGTGCTCGTCCTGTCCCGAGATGTAGGTCGCCCGCAGGGACTCCTGCAGCGGGGCCCACCGCCGCGCATCAGCCCAGTAGTCCGCGACATAGGCCGGCACGATTGCTCTGGCCACCGCCACCATGGCCTCGTCGCTGGAGATGGCCGGGATCGCGGCGAACGCCTCCAGGATCGCCGGCAGTTCCGGGCGGTCGGCGTGCCGTGCGGCGAAATCCCCCACGGACCGCATTGCCTCCTCCGCGTGCTCGGGCCCGGTGACAGGCGCGCTTTCGTACAGCACGACCCCTGCGAGTTGGTCGGGGCGGCGCAGCGCGTGGTACTGGGCGACGAAGGCGCCGTGGGAATGGCCGAGCAGGTGTACCCGGCGCACCGGGAGGTGGTCGATCAGTGCGGCCAGATGCCGGCTGTAGCGGGCCCTGGTGTAGCCGTGGGGATGGCTGGCAAGCCGGTCCGAGCCGCCTGTTCCGGCCGGCTCCACGTACACCATGGTCAGGAACTTCTCCAGCTCCGGTGCGCGCAGGTACTCCCACGCGATGCCGGGTCCGCCGGGGTGTGCCACACACACCGGTCCGGTGCCGTGGACGTGATAGCGCAAGACGGTGCCGTCCACCCCGAGGGTGTGGACGCCTTCGGCCAGCGGGCTGGTGACAGGTGAGACCACGAATGCTCCCGATCTTGAAGGTTGGTCGATGACGCCGACAAGATGCGCAGGCGGAGCGAAAGTTCGATCCCTCCTGTGTGATGTAGGTCACATCGCACGGAGTGGGGGTTGGGGCAGGTGGCCGGAAGCTTTGGCACGGAGGAGTTCTTCAGCCGAAGCGGAGGGAAGAGACCGGGCTGCGCTCCCCGGCCACCACTGAGGACTGACATTTCCGGTACCGGCTCGGCCGGGCGTGTCGCGGGCCCTGTCCCCCGGCGGTCAACTGGTCTTGTGGCCCCACTGCGGCCCGACCAGGGTCCACTCCCTGTCCCACTGCTCGATGCGCCGCCGGTCGAGCCACCGCCGCCCTACGCGCCCGGCGCCGTACACCACGCCGCTCACGCCGAGAGCGGCCGAGGCTCCGAGCAGCCCGGCCTCGACGGCCGCTCGCGTGGGGGCCAGCGGCGGGGTGCTCGCCTCCCCCTGACCGTCGATCCAGATCCTGACCGTGGAGCCGGCCTTCTTTCCGGTGGACACCAGCGTCGTGCCGCGGTGTGCGGAGCCGTCCGAGGCCGTCCAGCGGACCTCCGCTGATGCCAGGTCTGTGCCCACTCCCGAGGGCACCGTGCGCGGGACATCAGTGAGGAGAACGGCGAGGACGGGGGTCCGTTCGGCCCGCTGCTGGGCGAAATCCTGGTGGGCGGCGTGGGCAGTCACCACGGCGGCGAGCGTGCCGCCTATCGCCATGAGGGCCCCCACGGCCAGCAGGAGCCATGCTTCAAGAACGTCGTCGCGTCGCCGGATCGGGTTGCTCCGCCACCGCCACAACGGCAGCCTCGTGCGCTTGCGCCTCCCGTTCGCGGGCTTGCCCTTGCGCATTTCTCCGCACCTCCTCGTCGTCACAGACAGGAAGGTGGCATCCCGAGCGAGGCCGCGACATGGGCCGACCAGGCAGAAGGGGAGGGCCGATCGGGGGACAAGTGGGGGAGGACGGAGGGCCGTTCGGCCCAGACCGCGCACGGTCCCGCTGATACGTCGTGGATCTGCGCCCAGGCAATGGCCCGCCGTGCCCTGACGGGGCCTCGCACAGAGTGTCTCGTCAGCTCCCTGCGGCGAAGAGGCCCTCGCCGTACGGCTCCGTCCGCCGCCACCTTTGCTCGGGCCGCTCTCCGGTGAGGGCGGGACCGGTGGTCGCTCACCCGTGGAGGCCGACGCCGGCGTGACCGGACCCAACGGGTCCGGGGCGGCCGGCCACGAGCGGCTCCGCAGGCCATGATCAGGTGTCGTCGGACTCCTCGTCGTCGGCGAGCCGGACCCCGCAGATCAGATCCGGGCGGATGCGCACCGCGTGGTCCATGGTCTGGTTCACCCAGGGCTTGAGCAGTGCCTGGTAGCGGGCCAGTTCCGCCGAATCGGTCACCAGGCGGGCGTAGCCGGTGACCACCACGCTCCAGCCGAGATGCGTGTCCGGGTCGATGGCGTCGGCCTCGTACGCCACGACGACACCCCGACCGCCGTCCTGCGCGGCGCGCGCGGTCAGGGCGGCGCCCTCGTGGGTGCGGATGACGATGTCGCCGTTGTCCAGGACGTGGTTCACCGGGCGGACGGTCGGCAGCGCGTGGCGGGTGAAGACGATCCTCCCGAAGGGCACGCTGCCCAGCAGCCGCAGGGCTTCGTCTCTGTTCAGCTCGATGCTCCGGCGTGGCGCGGCAGGGAGGGGCTGAGCGGTGTCGAGGGTCATGGGGGCTTCCGTTGGTTTCGGGCCTCACCGCTGTGCGACTTCGGCAGGCGCGGCGGGGTTGTTGCGCGGCCTGTCGCCGTGGTGGCGGCCGATGTGCCGGTACGGCGCGGGCGTCGTCCCTTCGAGGCGTGGGCGGCTGCCTGTCCGTGGCGCCCGGGGGAGCCACGGACAGACTCGATCAGGTCATTGGAACGGCACCGGTGCTCCGCGCACCAGGGCCGTTCGGCCCTGATGCGCGTCCGGCCGACCCCGCGTACCCCGTGAGTGGGCCGTGCGCATGATCTCCTGCACGGTGTCGAGGGCGGCGCGCTCGCTCCGGGCCGCGGGACACTGTGGGCGGCGATCAGGGCCGACCGGCCCTGGCCCTTCGGCCCGGATCCGGGAAAGGATCCCGGAATGGAGGACCGATTCCGTCGCCGGCGGACATCGGTGCGGAACGTGGAACCAGGGAGCAGTTTGATGGCGGACAGCGAGCAGCCCGGCACCGGCAACCCGATCCGGGTCTTTCTGCTGGACGACCACGAGGTGGTACGGCGCGGCGTACGCGACCTGCTGAACGACGAGCCGGGCATCGAGGTGATCGGTGAGGCCGGCACGGTGGAACAGGCACTGGTGCGCATCCCCGCGTTGCGCCCGCAGGTGGCGGTGCTCGATGTCCGGCTGCCCGACGGCGACGGTGTGACCGTGTGCCGGGAGATCCGCTCGCGCATGCCCGAGCTGGCCTGCCTCATGCTGACCTCCTTCGACGACGAGGAAGCACTGCTCGACTCGATCATGGCCGGCGCCTCCGGGTACGTCCTGAAGCAGATCCAGGGCTCGGATCTGGTGTCCGCCGTGCGCACCGTGGCCGGCGGCCAGTCCCTGCTCGATGCCAGTGCCACCACCAAGCTGATGGCCCGGCTTCGCGGGGGCGGGCAGGAGGAACAGCAGCCCGACGGACTGCACGGCCTGACCGACCGGGAGCGGGAGATCCTGGCTCTGATCGGCGAGGGTCTGACCAACCGACAGATCGGTCAGCGGCTCTACCTAGCCGAGAAGACGGTGAAGAACCACATCTCCCGTCTGCTGGCCAAGCTCGGCGTGGAGCGCCGCGTCCAGGCCGCCGTCATCGCCACCCAGGTCCAGGGCCGGCAGCGGCAGGAAGGGCACTGAAGCCCTGCGGCCGACGGGGACGCGAACGAACCGCCGGCCACTGCGACGCCGTGCGGCGACGTATGCGGCATCCACATGTCGAGGTCGCGTACGGCGACGCCTTACACGAGCGACGGCGACGCCCGCTGCAGGCCTGCGTCACCGTCCGGTGCGAGTCTTGAGCGCAGGACCGCCGCCCGCGTACGTCAGTTCAGCGGAGCGGGCGGCGGGGTGCCGTAGAACGTGATCGAGGGCCGGCCTTCTCCTTCGTCGCCTCGGCACGCTCAGGCGACGCCGCCCGCGCCGTACGGGGCGTAGAGGTCCAGCAGCCGGGTCCTGGCGCAGCGCAGACGGTGAGCGAGTACCTCACCGGCCCACTGGGCGACGGCCTGGCCGAGCGCCGGGTCGTCCTGGCACATGGAGCGGACGGCCTCGGCATCGAACTCGTACGCCCGGACGGGAGTCGCCGCCTCGGCGCCCAGATGCCACACGTACGGCGCGAAGAGCCAGGACCAGCCGACGAGTTCGTTGTGGCCGAGCGTCTCGATGACGGCGGCGCGCCGGCCGGGCACGTGCATGTCGAGCTCGATCGTGCCCGTACGGATGATCCAGAAGCGGCTCGCGCGGGCTCCCTCGTCGAAGAGGCGAGTCCCCTGCGGGAAGGACACCTCCCTGGCGACGCGCATGAGCCGTTGCCGATGCTCGGTGGGAAGGGCGCGGAGCATGCTGGGGGTGTTCATGGCCTGCCTTCCGACGGGATGTACGAACTGCCACCACCAGCGTGGTGCGGCGGCCGGGTCGGCACGAGGGGCCGTCCGGCCCGGAGTTGGGCCCACCCGGCCCTGAGCACATCACCCTGTGCGCGGGGCTCGCCGACCACGGCCGGCCCGCCGCCCTCGTGCCGGTGAGGACGGCGGCCGTGGTGCGGGGATCGTGCCCCCGAGTCCCGCGCGTTCGTCCTCGCGTCTCCTGGGGCGTGCGGGTGAACCGCCCCCTCGAATGGGCGGCAAGGAGGCGGCGCCATAGGCCGGTTGACGGTGCCTCTGGAAGGACTCGCTTCAGCTTCTGCTCCCCATGGTTGAGCCGGACGCTGTGCGGCGGAGAGGCCGGCACGACTACGGGGCTGGGGTCCAACAGCCGGCTCTCAGGGAGACGTTGGCCCAGGACCGGGCGAGTTGGGCTGGTTGGGCCTTCGGCACCGGGACCAACGGGGCCACGCGCGGGCCGTGTGGCCGCTGACCGTGCCGGGTGGAGACCCAGAAAGATCGG
This sequence comes from Streptomyces sp. NPDC002513, assembly GCF_053595355.1. NCBI lineage: Bacteria > Bacillati > Actinomycetota > Actinomycetes > Kitasatosporales > Streptomycetaceae > Streptomyces > Streptomyces sp. NPDC002513. The sequence continues at coordinate 126,920 of NZ_JBSFXK010000011.1, forward strand.
TCGCGGATCGACTCGCCCGTAGCGACCTGCACCAGGAGTCCCACCCATGGCCAGAACCACAAGAGGCGGAAAGGACACGGCGCCCACAGCGGCGCTCGGCCTACCCGCCGCGTCCGCGCTCGTGATCGGCAGCATCATCGGCACCGGAGTCTTCGCGCTGCCCTCCGCCCTCGCCCCGTACGGGCCCATCTCCGTCATCGCCTTCATCGTCGTGACCCTTGGCGCGCTGGCGCTGGCCCTGACCTTCGGGGCGCTGTCGAAGCGCGTGCCCGCGAGCGGCGGCCCGTATGTCTACGCTCGCGAGGCCTTCGGTGAGTTCGCCGGATTCCTCAACGCCTGGTCGTACTGGATCACCGCGTGGGCCGGGAACGCGGCGATCGTCGTGGCGTGGGTCGGCTACGTCGAGGTCTTCGTGAACACCGGTCACCAGAAGTGGGTTTCGGTGCTGCTCGCGCTGGTCGGGCTGTGGATACCCGCCGCGATCAACCTCACCGGCGTCCGGACCATGGGCGCGTTCCAAGTGATCACGACCGTGCTGAAGTTCGTCCCGCTGATCTTCATGGCCACGGTCGGACTGCTGTTCATCGACGCCCACAACTTCGGCCCGTTCAACGCGAGCGGTCAGTCGGCGCTGGGTGCGGTCTCCGCCGCGGGCGCCATCGCCCTGTTCAGCTACCTGGGCCTGGAGGCCGCCTCGGTGGTCGCCGGCCGGGTGCGGGAGCCGGTCCGGAACGTGCCGCGCGCCACCGTCTACGGCACGCTCGTCTGCGCCGTCATCTACATCCTGGGCACCCTCGCCGTCTTCGGCACCGTCGCACACGGCAAGCTCAGCGCCTCGTCCGCGCCGTTCACCGACGCCGCGAACAACATCTTCGGCGGCACCTGGGCCGGTGACCTCGTCGCCGCCGCCGCGATCATCTCCGGCATCGGCGCCCTCAACGGCTGGACCATGCTGTGCGCCGAGATGCCGTACGCGGCGGCGCGCGACGGCCTCTTCCCGCGCGCCTTCGCCCGGCTGCGTGGCGAGAACGACGTGCCGGTCTTCGGCATCGTCGCCTCCACCGTCCTCGCCTCGCTGATCACCGTCTTCAGCTACACGCGTTTCCAGGACGTCTTCACGAAGATCGTGCTGCTGAGTGTTCTCACCGCCGTCATCCCCTACCTGTTCTCCGCCGCCGCCCAGCTGTACTGGCTGCTGGTCCGCGGCCGGGAAAGTCTCCGTCCCCGCCTGCTTGCCCGTGACGTCACCGTCGCCGCGCTCGCCCTGGCCTTCTCGTACTGGTCGATCCAGGGCAGCGGCTACCAGACCGTCTACTACGGCCTGTTCGTGCTGCTGCTCGGCGTGCCGGTCTACATCTGGCTGAAGCGAGGCCAGGCGGTCTACGGCGACACGACGGCGCCGGCGGACGCGGCGAGCCCGGCCCAGCAGGAGCGGGCACCCGAGACGCCCCCGCTGACCCAGCGGCCTTCCCGCGAGATCCGTACGAACCGCGCCGGGGGACCCCGGAAGCGGAACGACCTCCGCCCCCACGACTGACCACCCCGAGCACGGAGGAACTCCTGCGATGAACACCTTTCACGTCGACTCCGAGGTCGGCCCGCTGCGCCAGGTCATCCTGCACCGCCCCGGCCTCGAACTCTCCCGCCTCACCCCGCGCAACGTCGACGCCCTGCTCTTCGACGACATCCTGTGGGCCAAGCGCGCCCGCGAGGAGCACGACGCCTTCGCGCAGGTTCTGCGCGACCACGGCGCCCGCGTCCACTACTTCGCCGACCTGCTGGCTCAGACCCTCGACGTCCCCGCGGCCCGCGACTGGCTCCTGGGCCAGGTCGTCACCCCGGCCACCGTGGGACCGGCCCTGATCGACCCGGTGCGCTCGCTGTGCGCCGACCTCGACGGGGAGACGCTCGCCGGCTACCTGATCGGCGGCCTGCTGAAGAGCGACCTGCCGCTGGCCACCCCGCACAGCCTCGTCTGGAACGCGCAGAACGGCGACGACTTCGCCCTCGCGCCCCTGCCCAACCACCTCTTCCCCCGCGACAACTCCTGCTGGGTGTACGACCAGGTGTCCGTCAACCCCATGGCCAAGGCCGCCCGGCGGCGCGAGAGCCTGCACGCCCAGGCCATCTACCGCTTCCACCCCCTGTTCGCCGGCATCGCACCCGCACCCCTGCTCGACGGGCCCGTCGGCACCCTCGAAGGCGGCGACGTCCACGTTCTCGGCAACGGAACCGTCATGGTCGGCATGGGGGAGCGGACCACCGCCCAGGCCGTGGAGAACCTGGCCGCACGTCTCTTCGCGGCGGGTACGGCGAACCGGCTGATCGCCGTCCAACTGCCTGCGGCCCGCGCGTATATGCACCTGGACACCGTGCTCACCATGGTCGACCGCGACACGTTCGTCATCTACCCCGGCCTCGCTGATTCCCTGCGCTCGTGGACCCTCACGCCCAGCGACGCACACCCGGCCGGCTTCGCCGTCGCCCCGGACTCGGACCTGGCGACCGCCCTCGCCGAAGCCCTCGACCTGGACAAGGTCCGGATGCTGTCCGCTCCCCAGGACATCCGCAACGCCGAGCGCGAGCAGTGGGACGACGGCAACAACTTCCTCGCCCTCGCGCCGGGTGTCGTCGTCGGCTACGAGCGCAACGTCACCACCAACACCTACCTGCGGAAGCAGGGCATCGAGATCGTCACCATCGCCGGGGCCGAACTCGGCCGCGGCCGGGGCGGCCCCCGCTGCATGAGCTGCCCCATCGAACGTGACCCGGCCGTCTGACCCGACAAGGGGAAAACCATGAACGTCTCCCTCCGAGGCCGCTCCTACCTGCGCGAACTCGACTTCACCGCGGCCGAGATCCATCACCTCCTCGACCTCGCCACCGACCTCAAGGCAGCCCGGCGCGCCGGCACCGAACACCCCCGGCTCACCGGCAAGCACCTCGCCCTGGTCTTCGAGAAGACCTCCACCCGCACCCGCTGCGCCTTCGAGGTCGCCGCCGCCGACCAGGGGGCCACCACGACCTACCTCGGCCCCGGCGACACCCACGTCGGCCACAAGGAGTCCGTCGCCGACACCGCCCGCGTCCTCGGCCGGATGTTCGACGGCATCGAGTACCGGGGCTCCGTCCAGTCGATCGTCACCGAACTCGCCGCCGAGGCCGGAGTCCCCGTCTACAACGGGCTGACCGACACCGCACACCCCACCCAGAGCCTGTGCGACATGCTCACCATGCGCGAGCACAGCCCCAAGCCCCTGACCGGCATCTCCTACTGCTACCTCGGCGACGCCCGCAACAACATGGGCAACTCCCTGCTCTCGATGGGCGCACTGCTCGGCATGGACGTGCGCCTCGCCGCGCCCGAGGCCCTGTGGCCGGAACCCGAGCTGGTCACGGCCTGCCGCGCGCTCGGCCGGACCAGCGGGGCCCGGATCACCCTCACCGAGGACGTCGAGACCGCCGTCCGCGGGGCCGACTTCCTGCACACGGACGTCTGGGTGTCCATGGGCGAACCGGCCCACACCTGGCGGGAGCGGATCGAGCTGCTGCTCCCGTACCAGGTCAACGACAAGACCCTCGCCCTCACCGGCAACCCGGACGTGAAGTTCATGCACTGTCTGCCGGCTCTCCACGACCTCCGCACCCAGCTCGGCCAGGAGCTGTTCGAGACCTATGGCCTGAACGGCCTCGAAGTCACCGACGAGGTCTTCTCCTCACCCGCCTCGATCGTCTTCGACCAGGCGGAGAACCGGCTGCACACCATCAAGGCCGTGCTCGTCGCCACCCTGGGGGACTAAAACCATGCGTATCGTCGTCGCCCTCGGCGGCAACGCCCTGCTGCACCGCGGTGACCGCCCCGACGCCGCCGTCCAGCAGGCCAACATCGATCGGGTCGCCACCGCCCTGGCCACTCTCGCGCAGGACCACGAGCTCGTCATCACCCACGGCAACGGCCCTCAGATCGGCCTGCTCGCCATGGAGAGCGAGGCCGACCCCGCGCTCAGCGCCCCCTATCCGCTGCACCTGCTCGGCGCCCAGACCCAGGGCATGATCGGCTCCCTGCTCGTCTGCACCCTGCACGACGCCCTGCCCGGACACCGGATCGCCGCCCTCGTCACGCACACCCTCGTCCGGGCCGACGATCCCGCCTTCGCCCGGCCCACGAAGTTCGTCGGCCAGGTCTACGACCGGGAGACGGCCGAGGAGCTGGCCCGCAAGCGCGGCTGGCACATCGCCCGGGACACCACCAGCTGGCGGCGCGTCGTCGCCTCGCCCCGGCCCGAACGCATCCTGGAGACCGGCACCATCCACGAACTGCTCAACAGCGGGGTCCTGGTGATCTGCGCCGGCGGGGGAGGCGTCCCCGTCACCGCCGACCACCACTCCGGCGCGCTGACCGGCGTGGAGGCCGTCGTCGACAAGGACCTCACCGCGGCCCTGCTCGCCGAGGACCTCGAGGCGGACTTCCTCCTCATCCTCACCGACGTCCCCTACGTCTACGAGGGCTACGGCACCCCCGACCAGCATCCTCTGCTCGACGTGACTCCCCGGGAGCTGCAGAACGGCGGCTTCCCGGCCGGCTCCATGGGACCCAAGGCGGAGGCGGCTGCCCGGTTCGTCGAACGCAGCGGAGGACTCGCGGCGATCGGCGCCCTGGATGCGGCCTACGAGATCGTCCACGGCACGGCGGGCACGCTGATCCGGCCGGATCTCCCGGTCGGTTGATGCCGGCTGACGACGGGGGGGAGGGCGGCGCCCGGCCGCCGCCCTCCCGGCCCCGGAGGCAGGGACGTTCAGCCCAACGGCTGGAGACCTTCGGCATCCGGCGTGACCGTACGCACCCGACAAGAGTGAAAGGCGTCAAGAGGACGACGCCTCATACATCCCCGAAGGGATCACCATCATGGCCGTGCACGAGCACCCTCACCGGCGCCCGGGCTTCCCTCTGTCGGCCGCCTTCCACCGGAACCGGACCGCCTCCACCTCCGAGTCCGCTGTGTCGGCGCGTCGCGACACGCACACCGCGCAGGCCTATGCCCTCGCGTCCCTGCGCATCCTGACCGGGTTCGTCTTTCTGTGGGCGTTCCTGGACAAGACCTTCGGCTTCGGCTACGCGACCGCGTCCGGCAAGGGCTGGATCGACGGCGGGTCGCCGGCGAAGGGTTTCCTCGGTTCCGTCGCGGTCGGGCCGATGGAGTCGACGTTCCACGCGTGGGCCGGCGCCCCGTGGGCGGACTGGCTGTTCATGCTGGGCCTGCTCGGCATCGGCGTGGCCGTCATGACCGGTGTGGCGCTGCGGCCGGCGGTGGTGGCGGGCACGGCGATGACGGCGCTGATGTGGATCGCCGAGTGGCCGCCGGCCAAGCACCTGTCGGACGGATCGCCGAGCATGTCGACGAATCCGTTCGCCGACTACCACGTGATCTACGCCGCCGCCCTGATCGTGGTGGCGGCAGCGGGCGCGGGTGCCACCTGGGGCCTGGGCCGGCTGTGGGCGCGGCTGCCCATCGTCCGGGACCACGCCTGGCTGCGCTGACCCGCACGCGGCGGGACGGACCTCGCCCCGGGCCCGTCCCGCCGATCGGGGGCGTGGGGTCCGCCCGCCGCCCCCGCCGCGGCCGGACCAAGGCATGACCAGGGATCTGCCGGAAGCCGCGGCGAGGGGCACCGGTCTCGACCACCGTGCCCTCCTTCGAGATCTCCCCGGGAGACGCGCAGGCGGCCCGGGGTCCTGGGACGATGGGCCCGCCTCGTGAGCCCATCGGCCCTCTTCACCTCGACAATCCCGGCCTACGGTGGAGAGATGATCGCCCCGATGCGACAGGAGGAGAACAGGTGGAGATCGTCGCCTACGGCGTCCTCGCCGACGAGGAGCCGTTGCTGCGGGAGGCCTTCGACGGTGCGCTGGCCGGCCGGCACGAGCTGCGCTGCCTGGGACTGTTCCTGGACCGGGACACCGTGCCGACCGCCGCGGACCATGAGGTCGTCCTCAGCAGCGTCAACGACACCCTGGACGCCGACGTTCTGCGCTCACTGGCCGAGGGTGGCACCCGGATGATCGCCCAGCGGTCCACCGGTTACAACAACATCGACCTGACCGCAGCCAAGAAATTCGGGCTGACCGTGGCCCGGGTCTCGTACTACTCGCCGTACTCGGTCGCCGAGTTCGCCTGGACACTGGCCCTCGCGGTCAATCGTCGTATCGTCCGCGCTGCGCACCGCACCCGGGAGTTCGACTTCCGGCTCGACGGTCTGATGGGCCGCGATCTGCGAGGCCGGACGGCCGGGGTCGTGGGCACAGGAAAGATCGGGGCCGCGTTCACCCGGATCGCCCATGGATTCGGGATGCGCCTGCTGGGCTGGGACATCGCCGAGAATCCCGACTGCCTCGCCCTGGGAATGGAGTACGTCGCGCGCGAGCGGCTGTTCGCCGAGGCGGACCTGGTCAGCCTGCACGTGCCGCTGCTGCCGGACACCCACCACCTCGTCGACGCCCGGACCCTGGCGCTGATGAAGGACGATGCGATCCTGGTCAACTCCAGCCGAGGTGGTCTGGTGGACACCGATGCCTTGCTGGAGACGCTGCGCGCCGGACGGCTGAGCGGTGTCGGTCTCGACGTGTACGAGGAAGAGGCCGGCGTGTTCTTCCTCGACAAGTCGCTGGAAGTGATGACCGACGACCGCCTCGCGAGGCTGATGACCTTCAGCAACGTCCTGGTCACCTCGCACCAGGCGTACTTCACCAGGGACGCCGTCGGTCAGATCGTCGAGACCACCGTGGCCAACATCGGGGACTACATCGCCGGCCGCTCCGGCGACAACACGCTCGTCCGCCCGGAGACGTCCTGAATCCCTTCCGGCGCACGCCCAGCCGCCCCCGGATGTCTGCTCTCCCAGCTTGCCTCCACCGGCTCCACCCGGCCGGTCCACGTCCTGCGCGCCGGTCGCACCCCGGCCGACCACGCCCTGCGCGCCGATACCCGCCGCCTGGTCCGGCAACTTTCCGACGCACGGGCGGAGTTCTGGTACGAACAGGACGCGACCGGCGAACCCGGCTCCCACACAGGCCTGATGGACCTCGGCGGCCTGGACCTGCCCGCCGACGCCGACGTGTACCTGTGCGGCTCGCTCCCGTTCACGCGTGCCGTCCGCAGCCAACTGCTCCGGGCCGGCGTCCCCGCGCGCCGGATCCGCTACGAGGTGTTCGGCCCCGACCTGTGGCTGGCCTACGCCGAGGACTCTCACCCTTGCGTAGGCTCCCGGTGACGCCACGGCTCTCGAAGACATCCGTCTCGCCACGCTGCCGGCCGACCCGCACAACAGGCTCGCGCAGGACACGCCCATCGACGGCGCTCCCGGATCCCGGAGTCCTGAGACACTGAGGGACAAATCGGGCAAAGGCGTGGAGGAGAGCGGTGGCTGCGGCTGCGGCGGTGCGAAGGAACAGACCGTGCCCGAACCGGACGTGCGGTCCGTCCCCCACGTCCTGCGGCATGCCACGGTCTTCGGTGCGCGCGACGCCCTCCCGGCCGGCCGCGCCCTGCTGCTCCTCGCTGACCGGTTCCGCCGCGGGTGCCCGCGCAGTCCTCGGACGCCGACGCACCCAGCACCCGCGGCACCCGCCGTATCCGCAATCACGACGAAGAAACCAGTCACAACGAAGAAACAAGTCACGACGAAGAAACAAGGAAGGTACGTCATGGACAGAGCGCATCGCTGGACCGGCGCGCTGGTCGGGACGGTCGGCGCGGCCCTGATGGCCGCCGGCCCGGTCATGCTTCTGCAGGGTCGCAAGGGCCGGAAGGAGATCCGTAGCGAACTGGCCGCACAGAAGATCACGTTCCCCGCCCACGGGCTACCGGCCCACCTCATCCCTTTCGCCGGGCAGAGCGTGGAGACCGGCCCCCAGGCCCACGCGTACGCTGAGCTGATCAAGGACCATGTCGTCAAGGCGACCGGCGGCCGCACCTACGCCGAGATCACCGAAGAACTGCGCGTCGCCGGGAACGACGACGAGAAGCTCACCCAACTGCGCCAGACCGCCTTCATGGGTGAGACGCTGCGCGGCTCGCTGCTGTCCGCCTACCAGGCCTGGCACCTCACCACGCTGGTCACGGGCCTGGGAGGTGCGCTGACCGGCCTCGGCGCGGCGCTGGTGGCCACGGTAGGCGCCGTGGGTGCGGATCCGCGCCGCCGCTGACCGGCCCGGCCCCGCAGGCCCACTCGGGTCGAGCCGCCGAGTGGGAGCCCTTCTGACGCAGAGTCAGCTGCCTGCGGACTCCGCTCTCGTCCTACGGCCGGTTCGAGCCGGGCTCGGCCCCCGTACACCCCGGGTGCCGAGGACGATCGGCGCGAGGATCTCTTGCCGGGCATACCCGAGGTCTTCGCGCAGGCGGCCGCCGTCCTCGCCGACCATGGCGGCGGCCTCTCCTCAACTCTCCGTGTTCTCATGGCACTTGGGCCTGCCTTTTCACCGGTACTTCATGTCGGCCGCGCGTGTGACGCCGCGCCCTGTGCGCAGGCCCGCGCTCCTTGCCTGACCGCCGCGACTGCCCCCTCAGTGCACCCGGGGTGTATCCGCGTCCCCGCAGCCCATCCGGCCCTGTCGTGCTCGCCGGAAGAGGGACCCTCGGCCCCTGCCGACGGGCTCATCGGCCGCCGCGCCGAGGTGGCCCGATGCCGGAAGCTGACTGCCGACCGATCCGGAGGTTTCCCGTGTACGACCGCACAGAGCGCCCGCGCGACTGTTTCCACCGCCGTCCCCCGTGGCGGGCGCGGCGCACGGACCGGACCGGCCGCCGTCCGGCCGCCCTGGTGCTGCCGCCGGCCCGGCGGATGCTGTCAGCGCAGGCCGGGGATCGCTTCGCGCCCGAAGCGGGGCGCCGGTTCGGACTGCTGACCGGGGCGGTGTTCCTTCCGGTGCAACTTGGCACCGGGTGGGCCATGGCCTGGCACAAGGGCGTCACCCGGGCCTCGCTCGCCGAACCCGGCTCCGGGCACACGCTGGCGGCCAGACTCGGCCTGTTCCCGGTCGTCCTGCTCGCCGCGGCCGGACACGATGTCGCGCATCCCAGGGGCCGCCCGGAACGCGCCCGGGCCCTGGCCGTCGTCTCCCTGGTCGGCCCGCCGGGCGTCGTCCTGCCCGCCACCTGACCGGCGCCGCTCCGACTCCCCGCGGTCGGCCGTGCGGGTGATCCCGGACGAGAGAGGAAGCATGATGCGTACCCCTGGCCTGGATGCGGCAGCCCTGGAGGTGCTGCTCGCGGCGGCGGTGGCGGCGCCGTCCCTTCACAACACACAGCCCTGGCGCTTCCGCGTGAACCCGGACGACCAGCTCCTGGAGGTGCGTGCGGTGCCGGCGCGGCAGCTATCGGTCGCCGACCCCGACGGCCGCGCACAGCATCTGTCCGTGGGCGCGGCCGTGTTCAACCTCCGGCTCGCCGCCGAGCACTTGGGCTGGCGACCGGACGTGCGGCTGCTGCCCGACCCGGCCGAGCCCGACCTGCTGGCCGACATCCGGCTCATCGGCCGGGCCGATCCGCACGACCACCGTGGGCGGGAGGCGGATCTGTACGACGCCATCGCGCGGCGGCACAGCAGCCGGATGCCGTTCACCGGCCGCCCCGTACCCGATCCGGTCGTGGCGGAGATGTCCGCGGCGGCACACACCGAGGGCGCGCGACTGCATGTACCCGATATCGTCGGGACCCGACGGCTGCTGCGCCTGACCGCCGTCGGCGAGGCCCGTAACCACGCCAGCCCGGCGCGCACCGCCGAGGCCCGCACGTGGATCACCGCCCCAGGGGCGGACAGGCCGTACGGCATCCCGGTCACGGCCCTCGGTCCGCCGGACGCGGCCGGGCGGCTACCGATGCGGGACTTCACCGGCCCCCTGCCCGCGCTGCATCTTCCGGCCCTCCGCTTCGAACGTCATGCCCAGGTGGCCCTGTTGTGGACATCCCGCGACCGGCAGGAGGACTGGCTGCGCGCGGGCCAGGCACTGCAGCACGCACTGCTGACGGCGACGGTGCACGGGGTGCGCACCTCTCTGCTGCACCAGGCGATGGAATGGCCGGACCTGCGGGCGGCCACCAGCCTCTTCCGCAAGCGATGCCACCCGCAGCTGCTGATCCGATTCGGCTACGGTCCGGACGGCGGCCGCACTCCGCGCGCCCCCGGACAGTCTGCGGCAGAGGTCGCGGACGAGCCCGCCCCGGAACGTCCCGTGACCAATGCCGGATCGGCGACCTGAGTCGGATGATCGCCCAGCGTACCGGCCGCATATGCGCCGCCGTGAAGTCGCCGGTCCGGGCATGTGGGACGCCCACCGGGTTCACATACACGAATCTGACACATGTGGGTGTACCTGAAGGTCACTGCCATGCCAAACTCGCTCAACGGTCCTTGCGGAATTGGCTAGTTGGAGGGATCTCCATGAGCATTTCCCGGCGTACTGTCCTCGCCGTGGCAGCCGGTGCCACGGCAACCGCCACCTCGCCGGCACGGGCCGCGGAGGCGTCCGGTGACCAGGAGCCGGCGTCGACCGCGCATACGCTGCGTACGGCAGCCGATTACGCGGTGGAGAAGTTGCGCGCGGTCGCACCGGGCGTGAGCGCCTTTCCCGTCGCCACGAAGTTCGAGAAATGGACCTTCTCCCAGGACGGTGACTGGATCGGAGGATTCTGGCCGGGGACGCTGTGGATGGCGTATCTCTACAGCAAAGAGGACGTGTTCCGAACGCTGGCCCTCGACTCGGCCCGCAAGCTTGCTCCCCGCCGGAACGACACCACCACCCACGACCTCGGTTTCCTCTTCTATCCGTCATGGGTCACCGCCTGGCGGCTGACGGGCGACGACACGTGGCGCGCGGGCGCCGTGCAAGCGGCCGAGTCGCTGATTCAGCGATACAACCCCAGAGGCCGCTTCATCCGAGCGTGGGGAGCACTCGACGACCCGCGCAACGCCGGCCGGGTCATCATCGACACCATGATGAACCTCGATCTGCTGGACTTCGCGAGCCGGCAGACAGGCGACGCGAAGTACCTCGACGTCGCCGTGAACCATGCCGAGACGGCACAACAGGTCTTTCCCCGCGAGGACGGGTCGACCCCCCACGCCTACGACTTCGATCCCGACAGCGGCGCACCGATCGGCCCGAACACGGTCCAGGGCTACAGCCCCACCTCCTGCTGGTCGCGCGGGCAGGCCTGGGGCATCTACGGGTTCACCACGATCTACCGCCGGACCGGGAACCGGCAGTTCCTGGCCACAGCGCGCAAGCTCGCCGACTTTGCGGTGGGAGCGCTGAGCCCGGACCACGTGCCCGTGTGGGACTACCGTGCACCCCAGCAACCGTACGACATCAAGGACGCATCGGCGGGCGCCGTCATGGCATGCGGACTGCTCGACCTGTCCGCCGCGACCGGCAGGCGCGAGTACCGGCAGGTGGCGGTGCGGATCCTCACCGCGCTGTCGGAGACCTGCCTGACGAGAAGATCTGCTCGAGCCGAGGCGATAGTCGCCCGCTGCACCCGCAACCGGCCGGCCGAGGACGGAATCGAGATCTCCCTGCCCTACGCCGACTACTACTTGCTGGAAGGCATCTTGCGGGTGCTGCAACCGCAGGACGTCGACCGGGCCATCGACCTGTCGATGCCCTGACCGCTGCCATGCGCCTCCGGCACCGCGACCGGCCCCACAGCCGGGGCGACCACGGTGCCGGAGGACGCCGCCACGGCGGCGATCATGGCTGAGCACATGCGAGACCGGCCGCCGGCGTGCGGAGCCGCTCCGAACATCACCGAGGCCGGGCGTCCCACCCTGAACGCCCATGGCCGCCACTCGGCTCTGCGTACCGTTTCGGTGAAACGGGCCGGCGGGTCACGCGTGAGGTGCGACCATGCCCAAGAACTCCTCCACCACCCGCCCCAGGACGTCGGGGTGTTCGAGGTGCAGGTCGTGCCCCGCTTGGGGGATGCTCACGGCCACCGTCTCCGGTCGCCGCTGGAGCATGCCGTCGATCTCCTGCGGCGAGAGGATGCCGCGCCGGCCCAGGACGGCCAGGGTCGGACAAGCGATGCCTGCCCACTCGTCCCAGAAGGACCGGCGGGCGTTCTCGGCGAGTGAGGCGACCATCACGTCGCGATCGAAACAGGGCCACCAGCCGCCGTCCCGCTCTTCCAGCCCGGCCGCCCAGCCCTCGCCGACCGTGCCGCCGCCGAAACAGCAGGATGACAGGCGGCCCTTCCCCGCCCCAGTCGCGACAGGTGAGGCGGACGCCGTCGCGTTCCACGGTGCGCTCGGCCCAGGTCATGTGACCCCTTTCCGGATGTGGACGCGGTGGTGTCAGCGGTAGGCGGCGAGGAAGGCGCGGACGCCGGCGGCGGCGTAGCGGTCGAGGTCCGCCTCGGTGTGCTGCGGCGAGCCGGTGAACATGGCCTTGTTCACCGGGATCCACAGCAGAAGTCCGGAGAAGTGGTGTGCGGCCAGGAGCGGCTCGTCGACGTGGAGCAGTCCTTCGTCGGCCAGGCGCCGGAAGGCGTCCGCGAGGGTGTCCAGGACCCGCTCGAAGCCCTGCTCGTACCAGGCGGTGCCCAGTTGGGGGAAGGTGTCGGCGTTGGAGATGATCAGGCGCCGCAGTCGCAGCACCTGGGGTTGGGTGAGAGCGGCCAGGAACCGGCGGGCGAGTCGGTGCAGGTTCTCTTCCAGGGTGTCGGAGTCGCTGGGGATGTCGGCCACCAGGTCGATCATGGTGTCGATCTGGTCGGTGGTGGCCAGGACGATCTCCGCGAACAGCGTTTCCTTGTCGGTGAAGTGCTTGTAGACGGTCTGCTTGGACACTGCGGCCAGTTTGGCGATGTCGTTCATGCTGGTGCCGGAGTAGCCCTTCTCCAGGAACACCTGGGTCGCGGCCTTCACGATCGCCTGATGTTTGCGGGCCGACCGGCCGGGCTCGTGGGTATCCACTCCGACCTCCTGGAGGTAAGTACTGGACGGTCTAGTTTTGCATAAGTACTGTACCGTCCAGTCCCAGGTAATCGATCCCCCACAACACACTCACAGGAACGCCAACGCTCAACTGACAGGAGACGTCCGACATGACCGCATCAGCGAAGGGCCCCGCCAGCTACTTTCCCTCGATCGAGAAGAAGTACGGGCGCCCGATAGCGGAGTGGAAGGACCTCATCCGCTCCTCGCCTCTGACCAAGCACATGGAACTGGTCACCTGGCTGAAGTCCGAACACAGTCTGGGACACGGCCACGCCAACGCCCTTGTGGCCCACACCCTCGCCGAGGAAAGCAGCAGGTGACCGCTGCCCGAGCGTACCGACGGCACGGTCGCCACAGCGATCGCTGCGCACTACCCCTGCATCACTCGGCGTCCTGCGACGGCCCCACCCGCGAACGGCCGAGCTCCGCCGTGCCGCCGTGGGCAGCGGACAGCGGCAACCCCGTCCATGACGCACCCGCCATCCCCTGACCGTCGCGGGGTGACCACCTCGGGGCCGGATCGCTGAGGGGCGCAGTGCCCTACGGCGCCGACGGCCGCCGCGCGGCGAGCACCGACTCCAGCACGGCCCGACGCCGCCGGTACGGCCACCCGGCCGTGACCGTCCCGGGCATCCGCGGCCCGACGCGGCCCGCGGCAGCGCCGGCACCGGCCAGCCGGCGACTCCGGCCCGCCCGCCCACTGGTCTTCGCACGGTCGACGGTCATCGCCGTACACCGAAGCCGTCGGCGGCATCGTGCGCTGGAGGGAGCGGTCAGGACTGCCGGGCGTGCACCGGGCTGTGGGCGACCTCGTCCGGGCACTTCCCGTGCGGCTCGCGCTTCCGCTGGTCGCGCTGCCAGTCGAACGTCGCGAGGGCGAGGGACGCCACCATGCCGATGAGGCCGGCGACCAGCGCGGCGACGAGGGCGCCGCGGTAGTCGCCGCTCCTGCCGAGCACCGTGTAGAAGAGGGCGGGCAAGGCAGCGGTTCCCACCGAGGCGCCGAGCCGCTGACCGGTCTGCAGCGCGCCGCCCGCCGCGCCCGCCATGTGCACGGGCACATCCCGCAGGGTCATGGTGACGTTGGGGGAGACCACGAAGCCGCTGCCTATGCCGCCGAGGAACAGGGCCGGGGCGGCGATCCAGGGAGCGCTGTCGAGGGGCCCGAAGCGGAGCAGCAGCGCGGTGCCGCCCAGGCCGATGATCACGCCCGCGAGGCCGCACACGGTGAGCAGGCGGCCGAACCGGTCCACCAGCCGGCCGGCGACCACGGCTGCGCTCGCCGAGCCGATGGCGAACGGCGTCACGGCGAGGCCGGACTGGAGTGGGGAGAAGCCGAGGCCGTGCTGGTAGTAGAGGGCGAAGACCAGCCAGACGCCGCTGAAGCCGATGAAGTACAGCGTGCCGACGCCGGAGCCCACGGCGTAGCCGCGCACGGTGGTGAACAGGCGCGGGTCGAGCAGCGGTTGGGCATCCCGGGCGACGAGGCGGCGCTGCCACTGGACGAAGGCGGCGAGGAGCGCGGCGCCCACGAGGAACAGCCACCACAGGTTGCTGATGCCGCCGGAGTCCGCCTGGACCAGCGGGTACATGAGCGCGAGGACGCCGAAGCCGAGCAGCAGGACGCCGGTCAGGTCCAGGTCTCCCCGGCCGGACCGCCGGACGCGGGGCAGGAGGCGGTAGCCGAGCAGAACGGCGATGACGCCGATGGGAACGTTGACGTAGAAGATCCACCGCCAGCCTTCCGCACCGGAGGCCAGGGCGAGGATGGCGCCGCCGGTGATGGGGCCGACGGCGGAGGAGATGCCGACGGTCGCCCCGAAGAAGCCGAAGGCGCGACCGCGTTCGGCGCCGCGGAACATCTGCTGGATGAGCGCGGAGTTCTGGGGGGCCATGACGCCGGCCGCCAGGCCCTGGGCGAGGCGGGCCGCGATCAGCAACGTGATGTCGGGAGCCGCTCCGCAGGCCGCGCTGAAGATCACGAAGGCGCTGAGGGACAGCAGGAAGATGCGGCGCCGGTCCAGGGCGTCGCCGAGGCGCCCGGCGGTGACGAGGGCGAGGGCGAAGGTGAGGGCGTACCCGGACACCACCCACTGCACCTGCGCGGGGGAGGCGTGCAGGTCGCGCTGGATCGTGGGCAGGGCGACCGCCACGATCGTGACGTCCAGCAGGGTCATGAAGCCGGCCACCAGGGTGACCCACAGGGCCCGCCACCGGTGTGGATCCGGCACGTACTCGGACCCCTGACTGTCCGGGTTCCGACCGCCTGCCGCTGACGTCGACGCTGTCACAAGGGCTCCTCTCGCCAGGATCGAATCCAGGCGAATCAAGTTTCCCCATCCCGCTGCACGGGCGCACACCGCAGCCCGCGGTCCGAGCACTCTCGGAAAAGAATTCTGCACAGATCGCCGGATGAGGCATGAGGGGCCGCGCGCCGGGTACTTGGGCGATCTAGAACAACTGCGTCTCCAGGCCGGCGAAGTGCTTGTGCGGCGCCGCGGGCTCACTCCGGCCCGGCGGCTCGCCTCGGCCAGAGTGATGCCATAGGGGCCATGCGCGCCGCCAGGTCACCACCGAGCCGGAGCCACGGCGAATGATCCGCAGCAGCCGTCGGCCCTCGTCGTCATCGATCTCGCGTAAGCGCACCCGTTCTGCCATGCGCAGACGTCAGCGGCTGCACGCGTTTTCAAGCCCTCATGCCGGACGGGCGCCCTGCTCTCGCAGCACCGCTTCCAGCCGGGTGAGGTCCTCGGTGTCCTTCCTGCGGCGGGGCCGGCCCGGAACCCAGATCGGCATCATCTGTTTGATCTCGATCTGGGCGCGGGGACTGATGATCCGGCACTGAAGTGCCCCGATGCGGCCAACAGAAGCATCGAGCATGCCCTCTGGCCACATCTCCCCGGCCCAGGGGCCGCCGGCGACCACAACGCGCCCGAACCGGTCCTTGCCCAAGAGAGCGAAGCTGCTCTCCACGCCCTGCTTACGGAAATCGATCTGCTGGTCGGCAGGCGGCCCGGACAGAGGCTCATAGCCGGAACCCAGCAGGCCGGCGGTCAGAGCAGAGGCATCCTCCGCCCAGGCGAACCAGTCGATGTCCACGTGGTCGCGCGTGACCTTGCCGATGAAGAAATCCATGGCCCACCCCCCGCGGAGCCACACCTCCACACCGAGGACCTTCGCGATCTCCACCGTCTCGCCGATCAGCCGAAGCTGCAGTGCACTGCGCTCTCTGTCCACAGTCGAGCAGGCTATGTGGCAAACCCAGCCGCAGCAGCTCGATTTCCGGCTGCGAGAACGGGCGAACGTTGCCTGATGCGGCATTAGGTTGCGCTGGACTGTACTGCTGTGGCCCGGGTCGGGGCGAGGCGGTAGGAGCCGGTGCCGGTCTCGACGATCGTGCCGGTGAAGACGAGCCGGTCGACGACGGTCGTGCAGAGCCCGGGATCGGTGAAGATCTTGGCTCACCCACCGAAGGTTTCGTCGGAGGCGACGGCGACGCTGCATGAGGTCCCCGCTCCCGTGGTCTCAGTTCTGGCAGCCGCAACCCGACGCCGTTTTCGCCTGGGTGACGCTCGGGACGGGGTCGGCAGAGGTCTCGCCGGAGGTGCGGCAGGCGTCGACGCTGCGGCATGCGTCGGCTGGCTCCGCCGCCTTGGTGGGGGTATCGGCGGCCATTGGCTTGGTGGCGCGGACGATGGCGGAGTGCATGCCGTCGGCGACCGGGTGGGTCGGGGTGATCTCGATGTCCGTGAAACCGGCGGCTTGCAGCCCTGCGTGGTATTCGGCGAAGGACAGGGCGCCGGCGATGCAACCGACGTAGTCGCCGCGCTCGGCCCGCTGTTCCGGGGTGAGGGTGTCGTCGGCGACGACATCGGAGACGCCGATGCGGCCGCCGGGCTTCAACACGCGGAAAGTCTCGGCGAAGACAGCGGGCTTGTCGACCGACAGGTTGATCACACAGTTGGAGATCACGACGTCGATGGAGTGGGCGGGCAGCGGGATGGCCTCGATGGCGCCCTTGAGGAACTCGACATTCGCGGCGCCCGCCTTCGCGGCGTTGGTGAGGGCCAGGGCGAGCATCTCGTCGGTCATGTCCAGGCCGTATGCCTTGCCGGTGGGGCCCACGCGGCAGGCGGAGAGCAGGACGTCGATACCGCCTCCGGAGCCGAGGTCCAGGACGCGCTCGCCCGCGCGTAGTCCGGCGACGGAGGTGGGGTTGCCGCAGCCGAGGGAGGCGGCGACGGCCGTAGCGGGCAGCGTCTCACGCTCGTCTACGCCGTAGAGGGTGGCACCGAAGTTCTCGTCGACCTCGACAGGCTGTGGTCCGCAGCAAGCGGTGCCGCTTCCGGTGACTTTCAGGGCCACAGTGGCGTAGCGCCGTCGGACGGTTTCGCGCAGGTCGGTGGACTGCTCGCTCATCACGTCACTCCTGGATGTACGGGACACGGCAGTGCCCCGGAACGGCCTGTATCGACGTTCGTTGATGCAACCTTGCGCGTTGCATCGAAAAACGTCAACATAGAGATATGTCGAAACAAGAGCTTGAGGTGATCGGCCAGGACGCCGGTGGCGACTGCTGCGGCGCGCTCGCGTCCGCGCCGCTGGACGATGAGCGTGCGGCTCGGCTGGCGAAGGTGTTCAAGGCCCTCGGGGATCCGGTCCGGCTCCGGCTGCTGTCGATGATCGCCTCCCGGGAAGGCGGCGAGGTCTGTGTGTGCGAGATGACGCCCGCCTTCGACCTCTCCCAGCCGACGATCTCCCACCACCTCAAGCTGCTCCGCCAGGCCGGGCTCATCGACTGCGAACGGCGCGGGACGTGGGTGTACTACTGGGTACTGCCCGGCGTCCTGGACCAGCTCACCGCGTTTCTGACCACGCCGCAGACCGCGGGAGCACTCGCGTGACCGTCCCCCTCGGCCGCCGCGTCGCCGCCGAAGCCGTCGGGACCGGGCTTCTGGTCGCGGTCGTCGTCGGTTCCGGTATCCAGGCCACCGAGCTCTCGCGTGACGCCGGCGTGCAGCTGCTCGCCAACTCCCTCGCCACCGTTTTCGGTCTGGGAGTGTTGATCGCGCTGCTCGGGCCGGTCTCCGGCGCGCACTTCAACCCCGCCGTGACCCTCGCCGCGTGGTTCACCGGACGCCGCGCCGCCGGCGGCCTTACGCTGCGGGACATCGCCGCGTACGTGCCCGCCCAGATCGCGGGGGCGATCGGCGGGGCGATCCTTGCCGACGCGATGTTCGCCAAGCCGCTGGTGAAGTTCTCCACCCACGACCGGTCTGCCGGTCACCTGTGGCTGGGCGAGGTCGTCGCCACGGCCGGGCTGATCCTGCTGATCTTCGGCTTTGACCGGATCGGCCGCGCCGCGCTCGCCCCGGCGTCGGCCGCCTCCTACATCGGGGCTGCCTACTGGTTCACCTCCTCCACGTCGTTCGCGAACCCGGCGGTGACCATCGGCCGCGCCTTCACCGACACCTTCGCCGGCATCGCCCCCACCTCCGTCGCCCCGTTCATCACGGCCCAACTGCTCGGAGCCGCGCTCGGACTGGGCGCCGTCGCGGCGGTCTACGGCCGCCCTGCTCCCGCCGGAGACGAGGTCGTCGCCCCGCACGGCCAACCCGAACTCGCCTCCCCCTGACCCGTCCCACTCTCGAGAAGGACTCCTGCCATGAGCGCTCCCACCCCGCGCGCGTCGGTGCTGTTCGTCTGCGTCCACAACGCCGGCCGCTCCCAGATGGGCGCTGCCTTCCTCACCCACCTCGCCGGTGACCAGGTCGAGGTCCGCTCGGCCGGTTCCGCGCCTGCCGACACCGTCAACCCGGCCGTGGTCGAAGCCATGAAGGAGGTCGGCATCGACATCTCCGCCCAGACCCCGAAGGTCCTCACTACGCAGGCCGTGCAGTCCTCGGACGTGGTGATCACCATGGGCTGCGGGGACACATGCCCCGTCTTTCCCGGCAAGCGGTACCTGGACTGGCAACTGGACGACCCCGCCGGGCAGGGCGTGGACGCCGTGCGGCCGATCCGGGATGCCGTCGAGCAGCGCGTGCGCGGGCTGCTCGCCGAACTCGGCATCCCGGCAGCGGCATGACCACCACGACCGACATCCGCGTCGCGCCCACGCCGTCGGAACGCGCCGAACAGGTGCTGGCGGAGGAGACGAACGGAGCCGTCAACGCCAGACCGAGGGTGGCCAGGGCGACGCCCAGGGACAGGGTGGAGCGGGCGCCGATGCGTGCGGCCATCTGCTGGTCTCCGTGCCTGCCGCCGTCGCCGTGGCGAGTTTCACGGTCGCGCCCCACATGATCAGCCTGTACGACCTGACCGAGCGGCTCGCCCCCGCGGAAAGGGCCGCGGTCGCCATGACCATCCTGTGCGCCGGTGGCCCGCTCGGTACTGCCGCCGGGCAGGCCGTGTCCGGCGCCCTCGCGGAGACTCACGGCACCGGAGGCGCCCTGGTGGTGGCTCTGGCCGTCGCAGCCGGTGCGCTGCTCCTCGCGCTCTCGGCAACCATGGCCGATCGGGGCCGCAATGTCTGGATCGTCGACACCGTTCCCACGGAGAATCAAGTGCCTCGGGGGCCCGTGGCACCGGTATTGCCGTGCGTGACACCTAGCCAGGTCTCAGACTGCGGGCATGGATGAAACCACTGAGCCCGCAGCCGTCACGCATGCAAAACAGTCGAGCGAGTCTTTGGGACATCCGCCCGGTGCTCGGCTGCTGATCGTCAACTGCGATGACTTCGGCATGTATCCAGCGATCAACGCCGCGGTGATCGAGTCGGTCGAAGAGGGCATCGCCAGTTCGTGCAGCCTGATGGTCCCGTGTTCTGCGGCGCGGCAGGCCATGGAACTGCTCAGCCGACGACCGCAGATCCCGTTCGGAATCCACCTCACCCTGGTATGCGAGATGCCCGCCATGCCGTGGGGGCCGATGGCCGCCAAGGAACGAGTTCCCTCACTGCTGGACCCTGCAGGCGAGTTGTTCCCGCCGACCCCCGCCGGACGGGCGGCCCTGCTCGGCCAGGTTCGGCTCGATGAGATCGAACTCGAGTTCCGCGCCCAGATCAATGCGGTCGCCGACGCCGGGCTCGCGCCGACCCACCTGGACTTCCATTGCCTGGCCGATGGCGGTAGCGACGACATCCTCGACCTGACGGTAGTGCTGGCTGCGGAGTACGGCCTCGCGGTGCGGGTCTGGCTCGAACCCGGGCGCCGGACGATGCGGCAACGCGGGCTGCCGGTCATCGACAACGACTTCCTGGACAGCTTCTCCCTCGACATCGAAGGAAAGGCGGCCCGATACGCTCAGATGCTGTGCGACCTGCCCGCCGGACTCAATGAATGGGCGGTGCATCCCAGTCTGGGCGACGAGGAGTCGCAAGCCGTCGACGATGGCTGGCTCGTGCGCCGGACGGACTACGAGTTCCTGACGTCGCCGCAGGCCCGTGACGTTCTTCGGCAGGAGGACATACGCGTGATCGACTACCGAACCATCCAGCAACTCTGGTCCCAGGGCACGAGCTCGCGATGAGCGATGCGGCCCGCCGCTCTGCGGGCGGCGGGCAGCCGAGCAGGAAGCCGCAGTCGTCAGCCTGCCTTGGCGGGCTCCTCGACCGGCGTGATGTCTTCAACGGCGAGATGCTGACGCGCTGCGAGGAGATCATGCGCGACGTGTGCGAGAGCTTCGGCGCAGAACTGCGGGAGTTCAACGGCGAAGGCGACCACGTCCACCTTCTCGTGCACTGCCCGCCAAAGATCGCCCTGTCCAAGCTGGTCAACAGCCTCAAAGGCGTCAGCTCCCGCTACCTGCGCGCCGAGTACACCGGCCGGATCAACCGGACCGGGACGGGCTCGGTGTTCTGGTCCCCGTCCTACTGTGCGGGGTCCTGCGCCGGCGCACCGCTGAGCATCGTCAAGGACTACATCGAGAACCAAAAACGCCCGGCATGACCGTCCCCCCAGGCACAGCGCACTCCGGCGCTTCGCACCTCCGGGCCAAGGATCGCATTCCCGCCCGGCCTGAAGGCCGGGATTCCCTGCGAAGAACAAGGGATGGCCTGTCGGAGGTGACCGCTAATGTTCTTGTGACGTGGATCGCGGTGGCGGCTGATGCGGAGGGGGCACAGGATGGGTGCTTCGGCCTGGGACTACTACGTGCCGTACCAGGAGGATCTTGGCGCCGCGCTGGAGGAGCTGCGGCACCGAGTGTTCCGCGCCGGTGACTACTACTGGGTACGCGGCGGCGACTGGCTTTCTGAGGAGGAGCGCCGCCCGCGCCCTTCGACGCTGGACGAACTGTGGGCCGACGAGTGGACGCAGCACTCTGGTACCCACTCGATTCTCGACGTCTTCAGCGTCCAAGGGGAAGATGAGGAGCCCGAGGCCTGTGCAGTACAGCCGGTGACCGCCGAAGAGGCCCGGAAGGCCACCGGCACTGAACGGCTGACCCGCGAACACGTTCCAGCGATCCAAGACCTCGCTCGCGAGCGCTGGTACGGCCGTTGCGCAGTACTGCACGATGACCACGGGAGGGGACATGAGATCTACTTCTGGGGTTGGTCTGGAGACTGAGCCGTCCACCTCCTCGGGCCAGTAGGCGGTCAACCGCACACACGCCAAGATCCGAGCCCCCGGCGAACAGGCGGTGGCACGACCGCGGCAGGGCACGCGGACGGTGCCGTCGGCGCTGGTGCGCGGGACCGGGCAAGGCTGGCGCGGCCCGTAGCTACCTGCCGACGGTACCGCCGTCGACGGCTTCTCCCTGATCGACGAGATCGTCCAAGAGAGTGCAAGGCGGATGCCGGCCGCCGCGCTCGAAGCCGAAGTCGACGCCTACGTCGCCGAGTTGCCCGACCGGCGGGACGGGCACGGCCGATAACTCGTTGTCCGCAATGGCTACCACCGGCCAGGAGGGCCACCCCCGCGGCCGGGGCAGTAGAGGTGAGGGCCCCGCGGGCCCGCGGGTGAACGACCGAGTACGGACCGGCCAGAACCGAAGCAGACCCGCTGTCTCAGCGTCTACCGGAGCCGGAGCCGAAACGGCCCTTCAGCGCTTGTTCGACGGTGAGAAGGCCGGCGGCTTCGAGGACCTCTCCGGCGAGGGACATTCCGATCCGTACGCCGCCCGCTGCACACAGTGATGGATGCCGTCGAGGTCCCGGCTCGCGCTCGATCACCGTGTCGGAAGAGGCGGGGCGCACGAGATCGGGACAGTCACATCCACAGGTCGTGACGGTTACTAAATCTAGAAATCAGATCGCCTACAACGGAAACATCTGTTGGACAGGTTTTCAGGTGCGCCCGAGGATGTCTCGTGCGGTAGCACGGTCGACGCGACACCGGGATGGACTACCGCCTGAGTGGAGGCTGCAATGCCGAGTGAAGAGACTGAAGTGGTCGTCGTCGGGGCGGGCCAGGCAGGCGTGGCGATGAGCGAGCACCTGGGAGCTCACGGCGTACCGCACATCGTCCTGGAGCGGCACCGTATCGCCGAGCGGTGGCGTTCGGAACGGTGGGACTCCCTGGTCGCGAACGGGCCCGCGTGGCACGACCGATTCCCGGGGTTGGAGTTCTCCGACGTCGCCCCCGATGCCTTCGCCTCGAAGGAGCAGGTCGCGGACTACTTCGTCGCGTACGCCGAGAAGATCGGTGCCCCGATCCGGTGCGGTGTCGAGGTGACCTCGGTGCGGAGGCACGCCGGTCGGCCTGGCTTCCGTGTCGAGACGTCGGAGGGCTCCATCGACGCGCGCTTCGTCGTGGCTGCGACCGGACCGTTTCAGCGGCCCGTGATCCCGCCCATCGTCCCCGACGGTGCCGTCCCCGTGCAGATCCACTCCAGCGGGTACCGCAACCCCGAGCAGCTGCCCGAGGGCGCGGTCCTCGTCGTCGGGGCCGGCTCCTCGGGGGTCCAGATCGCCGACGAGTTGCGCCGGTCCGGTCGCCGGGTCTTCCTCTCCGTCGGTCCACATGACCGTCCTCCCCGCGAGTACCGCGGACGTGACTTCTGCTGGTGGCTCGGTGTGCTCGGGATCTGGGACGCGGAGACGCCTCCCCGAGGTGCCGAACATGTCACCATCGCGGTCAGCGGCGCCCGCGGCGGCCACACCGTGGACTTCCGTGCCCTGGCCGGCACCGGCATCGAGCTCGTCGGACTGACCGCGTCCTACGACGACGGCGTACTGCGCTTCGCACCGGATCTCGCCACGAACATCGCGCTCGGCGACGCCAAGTACCTCGCGTTCCTCCGGGCGGCCGACGCATATGTCGAGCGCAATGGGTGCGACTTGCCCGAGGAGCCGGACGCCCACGTCCTCGGGCCGGACCCGGACCGCGTGAGAAGTCCCCTCCTCGAGCTCGACCTGGCCGAGGCCGGTGTCACCTCGATCGTCTGGGCGACGGGCTTCGCCACCGACTACGGCTGGCTCGAGGCCGACGCGTTCGACGAGAACGGCCGGCCGAACCATCGACGAGGAGTGTCCTGCGAGCCCGGCGTCTACTTCCTGGGCCTGCCCTGGCTGTCCCGCCGCGGGTCGAGCTTCATCTGGGGGGTATGGCACGACGCCAGGTACGTCGCCGACCACATCACGACCCAGCGAGGCTACCTCGCCTACGGCACCACCTACCGGCCCGGCGCCACGCCGGCGACCCGGAAGAACTGAGGAGCAGACGATGACCTCCACGAGCCAGGGCCGCCAGGTGAAGGCCCCGATCGTCGCCGGCGGGCACACCCGGATCCGTCCGTTCAACACGCGCGACACCTATCCCGAGCAGAGCCTCGACAACGACCTCTGTCAGGCCGTCGTCGCCGGCAAGACGGTGTACGTCCGGGGCCAGATCGGCCAGGACCTCGACACCAGCGAGTCCGTGGGCATCGGCGATGCCGAGGCCCAGGCAGAGCAGGCCATGGCCAACATCAAGATGCTGCTCGAGGAAGCGGGCAGCCGCATGGAGCACCTGGTTAAGCTGACCATCTACCTGATCGACCCGCGCTACCGCGAGGCGGTGTACCGCACCGTGGGCCGCTGGACCAAGGGCGTGTACCCCATCTCCACAGGCCTGGTGGTCTCCGCCCTCGCCCGCCCGGAGTGGCTGTGCGAGATCGACGCGATCGCCGTGATCCCCGAGGAGGAGCAGGCATGACCTTTTCCCTGGTGGTACGTGACGGTGAGCGGTTCGGCATCGTGGCCAGCTCGTCGAGCCCGGCGGTCGCCGCCCGGGTCGCCCATCTGCGGCCCGGGGTCGGCGCGGCGACTTCGCAGAACATCACCGACCCCACGCTCGGCACGAGCCTGCTGGAGGCGCTGGCGGACCACGGCGACGCCGAACGCGCCCTGGCCGACGTCACCGGCGCGGCGCGGAACGCGAAGACCATCGCATACCGGCAGCTGACCGTGCTGGGCCGTTTTGGACCCGGGTTCGCCTACAGCGGCTCGCGGACGCTCGGCACGCACGCCTTCGCCACCGCGGACGGCGCGGTGGCGGCCGGCAACATGCTGTCCGGCGAGCACATCCCCGGCGTTCTCCTCGACGCCTACGCCGCGGCCACCGGGGAACTCGAGGAGCGTCTGGTCACCGCCCTGAAGGCCGCCGTCGCGGCCGGCGGCGAGGAGGGACCGGTGTACTCCGCGGGTCTGGCGGTCGTCGCGGACGTGGGCTGGCGGGTGACCGACCTGCGGGTGGACTGGGCCGGCGATCCCGTGGACCGGCTCGGCGAACTCGTCGACGTCTGGCTGCCGCAGCGGGACGACTACGTGCGGCGCGGACTCGACCCCGCCTCCGCTCCTTCGTACGGCGTCCCGGGCGACCGGTGATGGGCGCGCTGAAAGAGGCGGCCCGGCAGGCGGTCGACCGTCATGCCGAGGAGCTGATCGGTCTCTCCGAGCGGCTGCACGCCGACCCGGAGACCGCCTGGGAGGAACACCGGGCCGCTGCCGCCGTACCGGAACTGCTGGACCGCGCCGGATTCGACGTCACTTCGTCCTACCTGGGCCTGGAGACGGCGTTCCTCGCCCGGCTGGGGAGCGGGCCCGTCCGGATCGCGCTGTGCGCCGAGTATGACGCGCTGCCGGGCCTCGGCCACGCGTGCGGGCACAACCTCATCGCGGCGAGTTCGGTGGGGGCCGCGCTCGGCCTGGCCGCCGTCGCCGACGATGCCGGCCTCACCGTCGAGGTCTACGGCACCCCGGCCGAGGAAGGCGGCGGCGGCAAGATCGAGATGCTCGACCGGGGCGCCTTCGCCGGAGTGGACCTCGCGATGATGGTGCACCCGGCGCCGGTCGACGTCGCCGAGGCTCGCCCGTTCGCGGTCAGCCACTCCAAGATCTCCTATACGGGGAAGTCCGCGCACGCCGCGGCCTATCCGGAGGCCGGGGTCAACGCGGCCGACGCCTTCACCGTGGCCCAGGTCGCGATCGGCCTGCTGCGCCAGCAGCTGCCGGCCTCGGCCAGGGTGCACGGTGTGGTGACCCATGCCGGGGACGCCCCGAACGCCATCCCGGAGCGGTCGACCGGCCGTTGGTACGTGCGGGCGGAGACGCTCGCAGAACTGGCCGAGCTGGAGCCACGGGTCATGCGGGCCTTCGAGGCCGGTGCCCTCGCGACCGGCTGCGAGCTGGAGATCGAGCCGGAGAGCAAGCCGTACGCGGAGTTCCGTACGGACGAGACCGCCCTCGGGCACTACCGTGCGAACGCCCTCGCCTTGGGCCGGGAGTTCGCGCCGCCCGGCCAGGCCGCGCGGATGAACCGCGCCTCCACCGACATGGGCAACGTCTCGCAGGTGGTGCCGGCCATCCACCCCTACATCGGCATCGGATCCCTGCCCGCCACCAACCATCAGCACGAGTTCGCCGCGTACTGCGTGGGCCGGACGGCGCAGCGGGCCCTGCTCGACGGGGCGATCGCGCTGGCCTGGACCGGCGTGGACCGCAGCGTGTCGGCCGGGGGAGCGGCGCCGTGACGGGAGCGGTCGCCGCCGTGGCCGCTCGGACGCCCGCACACGCTGCCCGTGACCATGGGCGCGGACAGCGCCGTGCTGCCCGACGCCGGCTCCGCGTGGCCCAGCCCCGGCCGCTACGCCGGGACGGCCGGGGCGCCTGGCCGGGCGCGGACGGACCCGAGTCCGACGGTCACGGCGTCCCGGGCGCACCTGCCCGGTGTTCCCGCCGCTGCCGCACCCCGGCTCAGTGTGTCGTTCACCGGACCCCCTGACCCCCGACGCCCCGGAGGACACCGATGCCCCTGACCTCAGGCCCCCAGCGCACCGTCCCGGCAGACAACGGATACCGGACGGAGCACGACATGCTCGGCGACGTCGGCGTGCCGGCGGACGCCTACTACGGTGCGCACACCGCCCGGGCGGTGGCCAACTTCCCCCTCACCGGGGAGACCCTCGCCGCCCGGCCGCACCTGATCGGCGCCCTGGCGGCGGTGAAGCACGCCGCGGCCCGCGCCAACGCCGAGGTCGGCGCCCTGGACGGCACACTCGCCGCGGCGATCGCGGACGCCTGTGCCGAGGTCCGTGACGGCGCGCTGCGGGACCAGTTCGTGGTCGACCTCATCCAGGGCGGCGCGGGCACGTCGACCAACATGAACGCCAACGAGGTGATCGCCAACCGCGCCCTGGAACTGCTCGGACGCCCCCGCGGCGAGTACTCGGCCCTGCACCCCCTCGACCACGTCAACCTCGGACAGAGCACCAACGATGTCTATCCGACCGCGGTGAAACTGGCGCTGGACGCGCACATCGCCGAACTGCTCGTCGCCCTGGCCGGCCTGCGCGCGGCCTTCGAGACCAAGGCCGCCGAGTTCGGCGACGTGCTGAAGATGGGCCGCACCCAACTGCAGGACGCCGTACCCATGACGCTGGGGCAGGAGTTCGGCGCGTTCGCCGCCACCCTCGCCGAGGACGAACAGCGACTCGCCGAGGCCAGACTGCTGCTGCACGAACTCAACCTCGGCGGCACGGCGATCGGCACCGGACTCAACGCCCGCCCGGGCTACCGGGGGCGCGCGATGGAGTGTCTGCGCCGGCTGACGGGGATCCCGACGCTCGTGTCCTCGCCCGATCTCATCGAGGCCACCCAGGACGTCGGCGTCTTCGTCCAGCTGTCCGGCGTGCTCAAGCGCATCGCCGTGAAACTGTCCAAGATCTGCAACGACCTGCGTCTGCTGTCCTCGGGACCGCAGGCCGGATTCGGCGAGATCAACCTCCCCGCGCGGCAGGCCGGATCGTCCATCATGCCCGGCAAGGTCAATCCGGTGATCCCCGAGGCGGTCAACCAGATCGCGTTCGAGGTCATAGGCAACGACGTGACCGTCACCCTCGCCGCCGAGGGCGGCCAGCTCCAGCTCAACGCCTTCGAACCAGTCATCTACCGCAGTCTGAGCGCCGGCCTCGACCACCTCACCGCGGGGATCGGAGTCCTCACCGAGCACTGCGTGCGGGGCATCACCGCCAACCGGACCCGGCTCGCGCAGACCGTCGCCGCCTCCACCGGACTGGTCACCGCGCTCAGCCCCGCACTCGGCTACGAGACCGCCTGCGCCATCGCGCTGGAGGCGCACCACACCGGCAGGCCCGCGCTCGACCTCATACGCGAGCGCGAGCTGCTGACCGAGGCGGAACTCCGCGAACTCACCAGCCCCGCTTCCCTGACCGGCCTGCCCGCGCTCTGAGAGCAGGGCACCGTCGGCACCCGCACAGCTCCGGCTTCTCCACCCATCCCCAGAAGGAGGTCATATGCGCACCTATGACAGCGGCGCCACGACGACCGAAGTCGCGGTGGCCACCGACGTGGTCGCACTACGCAGGAGCGTCGCCGCGGGAGCCGTCGGCGTGTTCGTGCACTGGTTCGACTGGGCTGCCTACGCCTATCTCGCCAGTACCGTCGCGACCGTGTTCTTCCCGACCGAGAGCGGCACGACCGGACTGCTCGCCGTGTTCGGTGTGTTCGCCGTGTCGTTCGGTATCCGACCGATCGGTGCCCTGGTGCTCGGACCGCTCGGCGACCGGATCGGCCGCAAGCGCACCCTGTCGCTGGTCATCTTCATGATGTCCGGCGCGACCCTGGCGATCGGTCTGCTGCCCGGCTACGCGTCGATCGGGACCGCCGCCCCGGTGCTCCTGGTCGTCCTGCGCCTGATCCAGGGCTTTGCCGCGGGCGGCGAGTTCGGCAGCGCGGCGAGCTTCCTCGCCGAAAGCTCGCCCCGGCGCCGTCGCGGATTCGGTGTGAGCTGGCTGGAGGTCGGCTCCCTGCTGGGCTTCCTCGCCGGCTCGTTCGCCTTCCTGCTGCTGTCCGCGGGGCTCGACGACGACCAGCTGACCTCCTGGGGCTGGCGCATCCCCTTCCTCATCGCCGCGCCGCTGGGCGTCATCGGCTTCATCATCCGCAACAAGATCGAGGACACCCCCGAGTACCGGGCACTCGAAGCCAGCGACTCCGCTCCGCGCAGCCCCGCGTGGGAGCTGCTGCGCTCCCACAAGCGGCAGCTGCTCCAGGCGGCGGGCCTGATGGCGGCCATGCACGTGCCCTTCTACGCGGTGCTGACCTACCTCGTCACCTACGAGACCGACCACCTGGGGCACTCGGCCGACAGCGCCGCCCTGCTGTCCACGGTCATCTCGCTGCTGGGGCTGGTGCTCGTGCCGCTGTTCGGCCTGCTGTCCGACCGGGTGGGACGCAAGCCGGTGTTCGTCGGGGCGACGGCGGCCCTGCTGGTCGTCTCCACCC
The DNA here is from genome assembly GCF_053595355.1 of Streptomyces sp. NPDC002513. Lineage (NCBI taxonomy): Bacteria > Bacillati > Actinomycetota > Actinomycetes > Kitasatosporales > Streptomycetaceae > Streptomyces > Streptomyces sp. NPDC002513. Next base: position 155,640 of record NZ_JBSFXK010000011.1, read on the forward strand.
CGGCCTTCCTCCTGATGCGGACCGGACTCGCCGGGACCTGGATCGCCGGTCTGCTGCTCGGCGTGATTCTGGCGGCGATCCTCGGCACGTACGCGGTGTGGTCGGCGGAGACCTTCCCCACCCGTACGCGTCAAAGTGGTCTGTCCATCGCCTACAACCTCACCGCCGCCCTGTTCGCCGGCACCGTGCCGTATCTGATGACCGTGCTCATTTCAGCGACCGGCAGCACCCTGGTGCCCGGCCCGTACCTGATGGTGTTCGCCGTCGGCGGTCTCGTCGCCGCCCTGTCCCTGCGGGAGACCGCCGGTTCCGCCCTGCTGCACCCTGAGGACGTGCCCGAAGCGGCGGCCCTCGACGCTCGCTAGAAGATTCAGGAGCGTTTCGAAAGGAGCGTCGCCCGCCCGAAGGGCGAGGCCCGAGGCGTCTGGTCGCGGTGCAACGCAAGGCGCAGGGGCGTCCGCGTACTGTGCGTATGCGGACGCCCCCGACAATGCGGCGAGGTGCGGTGCCTGGGGGCACGTCCCAGCCGCCAGGCCGGGGGAACGTCACGGGCCAGACCCGACTTGCGGCACATGCCCTGGTGGACAGCACCGCATAGGGTCGGCACCGACACGGATCGCCAGGCGCAAGGGTCACGGATGACGTCACCGGTGGGTTTCACGCTCGTTCAGCTCCGCTATTTCCTCGTCGCCGCCGAACGCGGTTCGATGACGGAGGCGTCGGCGGAGCTGCACATCGCGCAGTCCGCCGTGTCCGCGGCCATCTACAACCTGGAGCGGGACCTGCAGGTGCAGCTGTTCATCCGCCGACGGGGCCGGGGGCTGACCCTCACACCCGCCGGGGAGCGGCTCCAGCAGCAGGCACGGGATCTGCTGGCCCGCGTCCGCGAGGTCGAACGGGAGGCCCGGGGAGACGGGGAGACCATCTCCGGACCGGTGACCGTCGGCTGTTTCGTGACCTTGGCCCCCTTCTACCTGCCACCTCTGTTCAGCGAGTGCACCAGACGCTATCCGGGCATCGGGATCGACGTGGTGGAGGCGGAGACGGACCAGCTCGTCCACGCCCTGGCGGCGGGACGCATCGACTTCGCCCTCACCTACGACATCGGCCTGCCGACCGGGCCGGACCTGCACAGCGAGATGATCGCCCGCGCCCCGGCCTATGTCATCGTTTCGGCCGATCACCCGCTGGCCGGTCAGGGCAGTGTGGAGCTGACCGAACTGTCCACGGAACCGCTCGTCCTGCTGGACCTTCCCCACAGCCGCGACTACTTCCGCTCGCTGGTGGCTGCCACCGGCACCGCGCCCGATGTCCGCTACCGCACCCGGAGCTACGAGACCGTGCGCTCCCTGGTGGCCCGGGGACTCGGCTACTCCGTGCTCAACCAGCGGCCGACGACCCGTCAGACCTACGGCGGCGGCGAGATCGCGGAACTTCAGCTCCGGGACGGCGGCCCCCCGCTCGAAGTCACGATCGCCTCCGTGGGGGGCATGACCCAGACCGCGCGTGCCCGAGCGGTGATGGACCTGCTCCGGGAGATCGCCGCCCGGTCCACCCAGGTCTGAGCCGGCCACCGCTCACCGGAGAAGGATTCGAGCGGTGGCCGTCGAGCTCTACAGTTCGGTGCAGCCCGTCACCGCCCGCGCATGGGCCAGAATCAGCTCACGGGCTCTGTCGGGGCGCAGCGCCGCGTTGTGGCTGACGATGTGCAGACCGTAGCCGTCCTCCAGGGCCACCAGCCCGTGCGCCAGATCGTGCGCGGACGCGGCGAGGGAGAACACACCCGTCGCGGCGCCCACCTCGAAGGCGGTCGTGTAGAGCGCGACCTCCCGGGCGAAGAGGGAGGTCATCAGCTCGGCGTGGCCAGGGCTGCGGCCGGCGCGCCGGTGCAGTTCGTACAGCAGCCCGTGGACCGGATCGTCCGTCATGCTCGGCAGACCGCTGCGCAGCAGGGCCCGCAGCCGTGCTGCGGGATCTTTGGCAGGTGCCTCGTCGTAGGCCCGCTGGCGAGAGGCCAGGTAGCTCTCGACCGCGCCTCGGTGCACCTCCAGAACCAGGTCGTCGAGCTCGGGATAGTAGTACAGGACCGAGCCCTGGGATACGCCCGCCGCGTCCGCGATGTCCTTGATGCGCAGGCCCTCCAGCCCGCGCTCCGCGATGGCCCGCCCCGCGGCCAAGACGAGGGCCTCCCTGCGTGCCGTCTGGTTACGTGGTCTACCCGCTTTCCCCATGGTGGTCAATTCTCTGCTGTCCGTATCAGTCTTCGCAAGAAGTTTCCGCCGGAAGCATTGACGGTCGGTTCACCTATTGTTTGAATTCCGACTCAAAGAAACCGGCGCGGGCACTCGCTGCCGAGCCCCCGCCCCTGTCGCGCCCGCCGTTTCCCGGGGCACCCCCTGAGACGGCCCGGGCCACACCTGATCCGAACGGGCACCGGTTCGCCCACGTCCCACGACGCAATCGAAGGCCACAGCATGCAGACGTACGCCCACTGGCGGCAGCGCGCCGCCGACCTCACGCCACGCACGCGCCTGTTCATCGACGGAGCGTGGGCCGACCCGGCCGACGACCGGTGGATCCCGACCGTGAACCCCGCGACCGGCAAGACCACCGCCCACGTGGCGGCCGGTTCGGCCGCCGACGTCGACCGGGCGGTGACCGCGGCCCGCACCTCCTTCGAGGACGGCCGCTGGTCACGTACCGCACCCACGCAGCGCAAGCGGGTCCTGCTCGCCCTCGCCCGCCTCATCGAGGAGAACAGCGAGGAACTCGCCCTCTGCGACACCCTGGACATGGGCAAACCCATCGCGGAGTCCCACGGCACCGACGTGCCCGGCGCGGCCGGTGTCTTCGCCTGGTACGCCGAGGCCCTCGACAAGCTGTACGACGAGGTCGCTCCGGCCCCGCCCGGCAATCTCGCCCTCGTGCGCCGCGCTCCGCTGGGCGTCGTGGGCGCGGTGGTGCCCTGGAACTTCCCTCTGGACCTGGCCGGCTGGAAGCTCGCGCCGGCCTTGGCCGCGGGCAACAGCGTCGTGTTGAAGCCGGCCGAGCAGTCACCGCTGTCGGCGCTGCTGTTGGCCGAACTCGCTTCGCGGGCCGGCCTTCCCGACGGCGTGCTGAACGTCGTCCCCGGTCCGGGAGAAACGACCGGACGGGCGCTCGGTCTCCACCCGGACGTGGACACCCTGGTCTTCACCGGCTCCACCGCCGTGGCCCGGAAGTTCCTCGCCTACTCGGCCGAATCGAACATGAAGCAGGTGTGGCCCGAAGCCGGAGGCAAGAGCCCCAACCTGGTCTTCGCCGACGCCGACCTGGATGCCGCCGCCGAACGCGCCGCCTGGGGCTTCGCCTACAACTGCGGGCAGGTCTGCTCCGCCAACACCCGCCTGCTGGTCGAGGCCTCCATCGCACAGGAGTTCACGGCCAAGGTCGCCGAACACGCTCGCGCCTGGCAGCCGGGCGATCCACTCGACCCCGCGACCCGCCTCGGGCCCCTCGTCGACGAGCCCCAGGCGGAACGCGTCCTCACCGCGCTGCGGTCGTCGGGCGGCACGATCGTGTGCGGCGGTACGCGCCCCGACCGGGACGGCGCCTACATCGATCCCACCGTCGTCACCGGCCTGGGACCCGATGCCCCGCTCGTACGGGAGGAACTGTTCGGCCCCGTGCTGACGGTACTGCCCTTCCACGACGAGGCCGAGGCGGTCCGCCTGGCCAACGACTCCGCCTACGGCCTGGCCGCGTCCGTGTGGACGCGGGACCTCGGCCGGGCCCACCGTGTCGCCGACGCACTCCGGGCGGGCACGGTGTCCGTCAACACCGTCGACGCGCTCAGCCCGTTCACCCCCTTCGGCGGATTCAAGCAGTCCGGCCATGGCCGTGACCTCTCCTTGCACTCTTTCGACAAGTACACCGGCCTGAAGACGACCTGGATCGCCTATGGCTGACCATGCCGGAAACCGACAACCCTCCCGGCACAGCACCCGCTACCTCCACCTCCACCTCCACCGAACAAAGGACGCACCACCGATGACCGTCGACGCCTCAGCCCTCACCCGCCTCGACCGGGCGCACATCATCCATCCCTACCTGCCGGGCAGCGCCACCGAGCGTGTCGTCATGACCGAAGGCTCCGGCTGCCGCCTCACCGACTCCGAGGGCCGCACCTACCTCGACGCCACCGGCGGCCTCTGGCTCGCCCAGGTCGGCCACGGCCGCACCGAACTGGCAGACGTCGCACACGAGCAGATGAAGAAGCTGGAGTACTTCACCAGCTTCTGGGAGTTCTCCAACGAGCGAGCGATCGAACTCGCCGCGCGCCTGGCCTCCCTCGCCCCCGCCCCCCTGAACCACGTCTACTTCACCTCGGGCGGCTCCGAGGGCAACGAGGCGGCCATCAAGATGGCCCGTTACTACCACCACCGGCGCGGGGAGAGCAGCCGGACCTGGATCCTGGCGCGCAGCAAGGCGTACCACGGCATCGGCTACGGCGGAGGCTCGGCCACCGGCTTCCCCCTCTACCACGAGGGCTTCGCCCCGATGATGCCGCACGTCTCCCACCTCACGCCCCCGTGGCCGTACCGATCCGAGCTCTACGGCGACAAGCCGCTGAGCCCCGAGGAAGTCACCGACTTCCTCATCCGCGAACTGGAGGAGCGCATCGCGGAGATCGGCTCCCAGAACATCGCCGCGATGATCGGCGAGCCCATCATGGGCGTCGGCGGCATGCTCGTCCCGCCGGCGGACTACTGGCCCCGCGTGCGTGAGGTCCTCGACCGGCACGGCATCCTGCTGATCTTCGACGAAGTCGTCACCGCCTACGGACGCGTCGGCGAGTGGTTCGCCGCCCAGTACTTCGGCGTCACCCCGGACATCATCGTCACCGCCAAGGGCATCACCTCCGGCTACGTCCCGCTCGGCGCGCTCCTGGTCGGCGACCACGTCGCCGAGGTCCTCCTGCGAGAGCACGGCTTCCCCATGGGCTACACCTACAACGGCCACCCCGTCGCCACCGCGGTGGCCACCGCCAACCTGGACATCATCGAGAAGGAGGACCTCCATTCCCGCGCGACGAGTCTGGGCGCCTTCCTTCACAGCGAACTCCAGGCCCAACTGGGCGAGTTGCCGATTGTCGGCGAGATCCGCTCGGTCGGCATGATGCTCGCCGTCGAACTCGTCCAGGACCGCGCGACCCGCGCACCCCTGCCCCTGAACCCCGACCGGATGCCGCATGACGTCATCCGCCGCGAAACCGGTGTGATCGTGCGCGACTCCGCGCACAGCCTGGTGCTGTCCCCGCCGCTCGTCATGACCGAGGCCGAGGCCAAGGAAGCGGCCTGCGCGCTGCGCGGCGTCCTGGAGCGCACCGAGCCCACCGGTGAGATCCGCGCCGTCTGACGCCCTCGGGGGAGGCCCGGCCCGCGACCGGGCCTCCTCGCCCAGCACCACCCGACACGGACCCCGCACCGTAGCGGCGATCCGCCCGCGCCCCCTCGCAGTCTCTCCTCTCCCTTCCTAGGAACTGCCCGTGTCCTCCCACCTCTCGACGACCGAACCACGCGTATCCCAGCCCGCCACCGGCACCCTGCAACGCAGTCTCAAGCGCTTCGACATCACCGCCATGGCCATCGCCGCGGTCATCTCCTTCGACACCGTCGGGCAGATCGCCACCGGCGGCGGCGAGGCCGCCACCTGGACGGCGGCCATCGCTCTCTTCTTCCTTGTCCCCTACGCCCTGCTGTTCGCCGAGACCGGCGCCGCGTTCCCCCAGGAAGGCGGCCCGTATGTGTGGGTCAAACTCGCCCTCGGCCGTCCGGCAGCCGCACTCACGACCCTCATGTACTGGGTCACCAACCCCATCTGGCTCGGCGGCTCACTGGTCTTCCTCGCCGCGAACACCTGGGACGGCTTCGTCTTCCACCTGGGCTCCGGCACGGTGGCCGACTACGCCTTCAAGCTGCTGTTCGTGTGGGTCGCCATTCTGACGGCCGTCGTCTCCCTGCGCCGCGGCAAATGGATCACCACTGCGGGCGCGGCGATGAAGGTCCTCGCCCTCGCCGTGTTCACCCTCACGGCCGTGCTCTACGGGGTGCGGCACGGCTTCCACGGTCTGGCCGACGCCAGCTTCACCCCGACGACCGCCGGCTTCCTCGCCCTCGTGCCGATCCTGCTGTTCGCCTACGTCGGCTTCGAAGCGCCCAACGCCGCCGGTGAGGAGATGCACGACCCCCAGCGCGACGTGCCCGCCGCACTCGGACGCTCCGCGGTCATCGCGGCCTGCTGCTATCTGCTGCCGGTCCTCGCGCTCCTGGCCGTCGTACCCGCCCACCAGGTCACCGGCATCGGCGGCTTCATGGAAGGCGCCCGCCTCGTCTTCGGCGTCTACGGCGGCGCGGCCGGCCCCCTGCTGAAGATCACCGCCGTCATGTTCGTCTTCGCTCTGCTCACTCAGGGCAGCGCCTGGATGATCGTCAGCGACCGCATGCAGGCCATGGCCGCGGCCGACGGGGGCTTCTTCACCCGCGCCCTCGGCGCCTTCCACCCACGGCTCGGCACGCCGGTGCGCACCAATCTGCTCTCCGGAGCCGTGGCCACGGTGTTCATGCTCGCCGCCATGCGGTTCGCGAACGGCGACGCGGCCGACATGTTCGCCGTGGTGCTCACCGTGGCGATCACCACTTTGCTGCTCTCCTACCTGGTCGTCATCCCCGCGCTGGTCCTGCTACGGATCCGCCGGCCGGACGTTCCGCGGCCCTATCGCGTCCCCTTCGGCACTCGTGGCTTCCTGTTCTGCGCGGTCCTCGTCTACGCGTGGATCCTGATCGGGTCGTGGTCGGCGCTCTTCCCCGGAGTCCTGGAACAGCTCTTCGGTATCGACTACGTCTTCCACGACGTCTGGGGAGTTTCCCGTACCTCGTTCGAAGCCTTCACCCTCGGCACCGTCGCCGCCCTGCTGATCGTCGGCGCCATCGGCGTAGTGGTGGCCCGCCGCGAGGACGCCGCACCGGGCGCAGCCGGCGAGGCCGGTTCTTAACTTCAAGCTGAGAGGGCGGGAAGCGGCCCTTCGCCCTGGCCGGTGCTCCGCGCAGCCCAGCGCATCCGGCTACACCGACGGCAGGAGCGCCAGCGCTTCCTTCACGTTGTGCTCAGCGATCCCCTGCATGAACGCCCGGCCGGGGAAGTCACCGTCGAGGAGACGCAGTGGACCGGCTACCAGCGACAGACGCATCGCGAGCATATAGAGGTCAAGGCGCTGCGGGTCGAGACCGGGCCGGGCCAGTGCGGTGTACCACTCGCCGAAGCGGAGCTGGAGGAAGACGTGCTCCCACTCGACGTCGAAGTACATCAGGCCCTCGATGTCGATCAGGACAGGGTGACCGTCGGCGTCGACCAGGACGTGGTCGGGTCCGAGTTCTCCGTGGATCAGTCCGTATTCCGCGCGAGGGCTCACCCGATCGGCCAGTTCCTGGAGACGGTCGCGCAAGGCCGTGTCGGCTGCCGCGACCCTGCCGTCACGCCCCGCCGCCTCCTCAAGGTCCCGCAGGGCGCGGTCGAGGACCCGTCGCTCGCACGAGATCTCGGATGCGGGGCTGCCCCGCTCCAACAGGTCCACCCTGCCGTAGTGCTGGGCCTGGTGTCGCTGCATCGTCTCAAGCATCTCGGCGAGTTCGCCCGTGACTCCCGCGGCGCGTGTGGGATCGGTTTCGAAGAGTGCTTCGAGGGTGCCGCCGGAGACATCCTCGACCACGGCGACGTCCGCCGGATACTGGCGCCGGCTGCCATCCGCCAGGAGTACCCGCGGAACCCGCGCCCCGAGGCCGTTCAAGCTTCGTTGCGCGGTCAGGAACGGGACCAGCCCGGAGGCGGGCGCGAACGGGTCAGCCGGATCGGCCTCGCGCGCGCCTGGCCAGAAGTTCTCAGCTTCGGCCCAACTGCAGATGATCACACTCGCTGTGTGACTTCCATCAAGGCGGGCCCGGTACACCCCTTTCTTGCTGCCCCCGCGCAACCGCTCCACCCCGACAACGTGGCATCCCGCTCCCAGTGCGTCACGCACGAGCCCTGACAGGTCTTCGATGTCCGCGAATTGCCGCATCCGCAGAACCTACTGAAGACGTCGCCGCGCGTGCCACTGGATACGTCCTTCGCAGCCTCCGACTGCCGACGAACGGTGCACGTCAGGGAGGTCCTCCCAGCCCAGGTCTCCGTAGGGTCTACGAACTGGCCTTCTGAACAGGGACGTTGCCGAGTGGACCTCTTCTGACGCATAAACTGCCCTCCAGAAGACCGCGATGCGCTACGCGGACTTCGCCCGCCAGCTTCTGGAAACGGCCGCCGAACAGAAAACCCGTGAGGGCCGACAGCGACCTTCTGCCATTCTGCTTGCCATGCCCGCACGGAATCGAAGACTGCCCCGGCACCGTGCCTGGCCGCTGACCACCACCGACATCAACGAGTGTCTCGGCCCCCTCATGACCCGCAACGTCGCTTCCGTAGTGTGATCTTGGTCGGGTAGGGTTCTGATCTTGTGGCGAGTGGGCACATAGCTGGTGAGACATACCCCGAGCGGACACG